>NZ_SMJZ01000034.1 GCF_004348345.1 Nonomuraea longispora | reverse complement strand
ACCATGCGGATGGCTTCTTCCTTGAACTCCGGCGAGAACTGCCTGCGACGCCTTGCCACGTACCTACCTCTTCCAGACTTCTGTCAGCTTATGTAGCCGACTGTCCGGAATCTGCTGGGCACCTCAGGTAGAAGTCCTGATCGAGGAGGTCTTCGATGTCGGCGTCGCTGGTGCCGGTGAATTCGCTGATCTCGATCAGGGCCTTGTCGCGGAGCTGCCCGTTCACCCGGAGGCGTTTGATGGCGCCTACTCCGGTGGTGCTGGAGTCGATCACGACGGCGACGTTGAGCCTGTTGGCCCCCGAGCAGGGTGGCGAAGGTGGAGGGCTTACCGGCGCCGCCGATGGGAATCCTTGACCCAGGCGAGGTCGAGGCCAGGCTTGCCCTTAGCCTCGACGGCGTCGGTGAAGATGTCCAGATAGATCAGGTCGCTGGGGCCCTCGAGCAGAAGGTTGTGCTCGCCGACGAATAGGGTCTGGGTCAGCTCGATGCCCATGGCCGCCAGGAGGGGGAAGACGGTGTCGTCGTCGGCCTTGAAGCTTTCGGCAAACACTTTGGTGCCGTGCCTGTCGTGATCGATCACGGTGCGGACCCTGTCCAGGTGCGCGGGGTCGACCATGAAGGGTGAGCGGGTGGTGAAGATGACCTGGTGCTCGGGGGCGAGCCGCTCGTCGATGAGCCGCAGAAGGTCTTCCTGGGCGCGGCCGTGCAGGGAGAGGCCGGGCTCGTCGAGCAGCAGGATCAGGTTCCCGTCATTGGTGTTCTCCAGGTCGGTGAAGTAGGCCAGGAAGGAGAAGAACCAGACGAACCCGCGTGACCGCTCGTCGAAGGGGACCGTCACACGGTGGCGGCTGTTGCGGACCCGGACTTGGAGGATCGGGCCCTGGTCGAGCGGCGCCGTTCCCAGGCCACCACGACATCCCCCACAGCGCCCCCCAACGCCAATGCCTCTGCCACCACCGCGACGCCGGTCGACGACGCGCCCCAGGCCGCCGCACCCGAACTGCCGCGCCGGCGCTCGGTGCTGCTCAGCCGTTGCTATTCCTCGCGGCTTTTCTCGGTGCAGGCCTGGCGGCGAGCGTGATCGACGACCCCGCCGAAGATGTCGACCTGTCGGCCGTCGCCGGCTGGAGCGTCGCGGTGTGCGTCACCCTGGCCTGGATCTACTTCGCGATCAAGGCTGGCAGAAGCGATCGCTCACGCCACTATGTGCTGGGGTTCTCTGTCAGCGCCCCCAGCGGCCAGACCGCAGCGTCGTAGCGGCCGTTGAGGTGAGCGTGCTCGCCGGTCACCAGGTGCGGCAAGACGATCGGGGTGTCCGGAGTAGGCAGCGGCAGCCGGTAAGGGTCGGAATCAGCGTGGAGGGTGAGGGTCACGTGTCGAGTTCTCCGGTTAGCAGGTCGGCGATGAGAGTGCGGTCGGCGTCGGTGACGCGAGCCAGGGCCTGACGCCAGATGCCCTCGCCGAGCTTGGCCTTGAGGTCCTCCAGACGCGCGTGGGCCTCCCCCCGGTCCCGCGACCACGTTGCGCGCACCAGGACTGAGCACAGGTTGGCCAAGGACTGGTGCAGGTGAGCGAGCCGACTGTGGTGGCCGGGGTGAACGCGGGCGTTCTCGCAGCCCAGGCACCCTGCACCACCGTCGAGGTCACGCTCTCCGATCGACCGGTCGGCGGCCGGACGCTGCCGCAGGCGCCGGGGAGACGCCCGACCGCACGATCTCCCGATACCGCCCGGGCGTGGTGCCGAACTCCCGCTCGAAGGCGTGCGAGAGTGCGTACGGGCTGCTGTAGCCGACGCGCTCGGCGATGGCCGCCAGCGTGTCCTTGGTCTCGCGCAGCAGCGAGGCGGCCCGAATCACCCGCCACCAGGTGAGGTACGCCATCGGCGGCCGCCCGACCAGGGCGGCGAACCGGCGCGCCAGCGTGGGACGGGAGACGCCCGCCTCGGCGGCCAGCCGGTCGATGGTCCACGGCGCGGCCGGCTGCGAGTGCATCGCCCGCAGCGCGGCGGCCGTCACCGGGTCGCCCAGGGCGCTGGGCCAGGCGCCGCTGGTGGTCTGCGTCATCCACGCGCGGATCATGTAGACGAGGAGCAGGTCGAGCAGGTTCGGCAGCGCGATGTAGAAGCCGGGCCGCACCTCGTCCAGTTCGCCGGCCAGCAGGTCGATCGCGGCGCGCAGCTCCAGGTGGGTGCCCACGCGGCTGGGCAGGTGGACGACCTCGGGCAACTCGGTCATCAGCGGGTGCATGCGGCTGCAGTCGAGCCGGTATTTGCCGCAGAGCAGCTCCGTCGTGCCGTGGTGGCGAGGCTCCGCCGTGGCGAGCCACCGCTCGAACGACACCGCCTTCTCCGGGTCGCTGGGGGAGTCGGCGATCACGTGGCCGGTGCCGTGGGGCAGCAGCACCGCGTCGCCCACATTGAGGCATACGTCGGTGCCGCCGTCGGTGCGGAGCCAGCAGCTGCCTTTGAGGACGACGTGGAAGCCCGCGCCGTCGTACGGGTCCAGCCGCGCGCACCAGCTCCCGTCCATGCCCACCCGGTTGAACCGCGGGTGCCCGAGATGAACGGCGGAGATCGCGTCACTGACCACGTCCATCCGTCCACCATATCCCTCGTGATACGGATTCGTATTTGGTTGAGTCGAACGGGCATTGAGCGGATCACCAGCCGCTTCCTAAGGTCGTTGACCATGACGAACGAGAACACACAGCGCATCGTCCTGGGCGACGTCGAGGTCATCCGGGTCCTTGAGTGGCACGTGCCCTTCCTGCACACCTCCGAGTTCTTCGCGGGCACCGACGACGAGGTGTGGAAGGAGCACGCGGACTGGCTGGCGCCCGACCACTGGGAGCCCGGCACCGGCCGGATGGTGAGCGCCCTGCAGAGCTGGGTGCTGCGCAGCGGCGGGCGTACCGTGCTGGTCGACACCGGCGTCGGCCACGGCCGCGAGCGGCCCGGCATGGGACCGTTCCACAGGGCTCGGAGCGAGTTCCTCGCCCTCCTGGAGCGGGCCGGCGTCCGGCCGCAGGACGTGGACGTCGTGGTCAACACCCACCTGCACGTCGATCACGTCGGCTGGAACACCGTGGACGCGGACGGGGACTGGGCGCCGGCCTTTCCCAACGCCCAGTACCTCATCCCGGCCGCCGACGACTTCCACTACGGGCCGGCCAACGGGTACGGCGGGGGCGTGCAGGAAGTGGACCGCCTGCTCTACGAGGACAGCATCGCGCCCATCCACCGGGCAGGACAGGCCGTGCTGTGGGACGGGCACCACCGCATCGATGACCACCTCACCCTGGAGTCCGCGCCCGGCCACACCCCCGGCTCGTCGGTGCTGCGGCTGGCCTCCGGCGGTGACCGTGCGGTGTTCGCCGGCGACCTGCTGCACAGCCCGGTCCAGATCCTCGACCCCTGCCTCAACAGCAACGCCTGCCTGAAGCCGGCCCAGGCGGAGGCCAGCCGCCGCCGGATCCTCGCGCGGGCCGCCGACGAACGCGAACTACTCATCCCCGCCCACTTCGGCGGCGCGGGCGCCCTGGAGGTCCGCCGAACCGGCGACGCCTTCGCTCTCGGCCCCTGGGCGACCGCCTGACGGCCTGCCCTGAGGCATCGGCCTGAGGTGTCGGCCGGGGGCGGCGGCCCGTCCGCCGCCTGCCCCTGGCCCGTCGGCCCGTGAACCGGCACGGGCCGACGCCTCCCGCACACAGCACCTCTCGTTCTGGAGAACGTCCTTCATGACTCGCGCCTCGAGCGCCCTCGTCCCGGTGCTCGCCTTCGTGGGCATCGTGGTCTCGGTGATGCAGACCCTGCTCATCCCGGTGCTCCAAGACCTGCCGCGACTGCTCGGCACCGGCCCGGACGACGCCACCTGGGTCATCACCTCTACCCTGCTCGCCGGCGCCGTCGCCACCCCGATCATGGGCCGCCTCGGCGACCTGCACGGCAAGCGCCGCATGCTGATCGTCAGCCTCGCGGCGATGGTCGCCGGCTCCCTGATCAGCGCCCTCACGAGTGACCTGTACGTGATGATCGCCGGCCGCACCCTCCAGGGCGTCGTGATGAGCGCGGTGCCCCTCGCCCTCGGCCTGCTGCGCGACCTGCTGCCCCGCGAGCGGCGCGACCCGGCGATGGCGCTGCTGAGCTCGTCCATGGGCATCGGCAGCAGCCTCGCGCTGCCCGCCGCCGCCCTGGTCGCGCAGGTCGCCGACTGGCACGTGCTGTTCTACGGCTCCGCCGGGCCCGGCGCCCTCTGCATCGTCCTCGCCCTCCTCGCCATCCCCGAGTCACGGGTGCGCGCGCAGGGCACCTTCGACGTACGCGGTGCCGTGGGGCTGTCCGCCGGCCTCGTGCTCCTCCTGCTGCCGATCAGCAAGGGCCGCGACTGGGGCTGGACCTCCGGCGTCACGCTCGGGCTGTTCGCCGCGGCGGCGGCCGTCCTCGTCCTGTGGGCCGTGATGGAGCTGCGGCTCCCCGCGCCGCTGGTGAACCTGCGCACCTCGGCCCGCCCGGCGGCGCTCTTCACCAACCTGGCCTCGATCATGGTCGGCATGGCCTTCCTGGTCGTCTCGCTGGTCCTGCCCCAGCTCCTGCAGTTGCCGGCGAGCACCGGCCACGGGCTCGGGCAGTCCATGGTGGTGACCGGACTGTGCATGGCCCCGCTCGGTCTGGCCATGATGCTCACGGCCCCCGTCTACGCCCGGCTGTCCCGGACGCCCAAGACCGCACTGATTCTCGGCATGCTGATCATCGCGTCCGGCTACGTCGTAGGGCTCGGGTTGATGAGCGCCGCCTGGCAGAGCCTCGTCGTCACCGCGATCCTGGGCGTGGGCACCGGCCTCGCCTACTCCTCGCTCCCCGCGCTGATCGCCTCGGCCACCCCCGCCACGGAGACGGGTGCGGCGAACGCGCTCAACACGCTGATGCGGATGATCGGCTCGTCGATCGGCAGCGCGGTCATCGGGACGGTGCTCGCCGGCAGCGCGTACCAGCTGGGCGGCGTCACCGTCTCCAGCCTGGCCGGTTTCCGCGCCTCCTTCCTGATCGCGGCGGGCGCGATGGCGATCGGCGTGCTCACCGCGCTCTTCCTGCCGCGCCCACGTCTGAGGAGGCCGCCATGACCGCCACCGAGTTCCGCACCGCCCCCGCCACGCCTCCTTGCGCCGGTCTCGACCAGGTGAGGGCGGCGGCCAGGCAGGCGACGGGGATGACGGGCAGCACGTACCGGTGGTCGAAGTCCAGAACCGCGACCGGGCCGATCAGCAGCCCGACGGACACGGCCCACGGCAGCAGGATCGCGGCCAGGAACGGGCCGCGCAGGTCGGCAACGTACTGGTAGGCGATGAGGACGTCCGCGTACGGCGAGACCGCCGTCAGGCCCCGGATGTCCGGGTCGTACTCCCGTTTGACCTTGTCGACCAGCGGCTGGGCGGGCAGCTCACATCGGCCCTTGCCGAAGCCGAAGGCGGGCGTCGTCCGGTCCGGGCGGGGGATCGGCGTCCAGGAGAAGGCGATGGCGGTGTCGCGGGCGACGTTCCCCAGGTAGTCCAGCGGCTGGGCCAGGATCGCCCGCACGGCGAACGCGCGGGCCAGGTCGTTGTACGCGAACCGGTCGCCGGGCAGCGGGTTGAGCGAGGCCCCTGGCGCCCAGACGTACTCGGAGGCCGCGTCCACCTTCGTGCCGTTCGGGCACAGGCGGGCGAGGCTGGGCGGCGGCTGGATACGGGCGCAGTCGGCGAACGTCATGGTGCGGGCCCACAGGGCGACACCGTCCGCGCCGCTGATCGCGAATCGGCCGTGGTGCTGGGCGTACCAGCCGGCGTAGACGGCCAGGGGCAGCACACCCGCCAGCGCCAGCGCGCCCACCGGCCGCCACCCCACCCGCCGCACCGCCAGCACCAGCACGACGAGCAGCAGCAGCGGCAGCGCGATCGTCCTGGTCAGCGCCGCCGCGGCGAACAGCAGGCCCGCGCCGGTCACCGCCCGTACCGACAGCTGCGGCGACCACATGAGCACGGCCAGACCGGCTGCGACCAGCAGGATGAACTGCGTGTCGGACAGGATGCCCGTCTCCAGCCGCAGGAACGAGGCGTCGAACAGCAGCGGCACCGTCGCGATCGCCGCCACCCTGCCGGGCACCGACCTGCGCCGCAAGGACATGCACCTGCTGCCGGGCTCCCGGGTGCTGGGCTGCCGGCACGAGGGGCCGCACGTCCACGTCCATCGGCGGCTGAACGCCAACGGCGCGTTCGCCAAGGCGCGGCAGCGATCTGGATCCACCGCGAGAAGTCGCGGGCCTCGTTCCGGGTGGCCTGATTCCAGGGCACGTCGATCGCCCACAGAAACCGGAACCAGCGCAGCAGGTCCATCCCGTACGAGCGCTGCGTCGTCGCCGGCCGACCGATCGCCTGCAGGATCGCTCAGATACACCGCGACTGCCCGACGACCTCCCCGGCCGGATCAACCAGTCGATAGGGCTCCCACACATCGCCCGTCTCGACGAACGCACCTGCGCGCGGTACGAGCAGCGCTGCGAGATCCCGTTCGGAATCGTCCCTTTCGATCATGAGCCGGGACCATAGACGTCCCCCGCAGCGCCTGTCTTCTGAACTGGACAAACATCCTCGTTAGTTCAGTCAACAGGTAAACACCCTGATGCTGCAGAACGTGCTCGCCGACCCAGAATGGGCTCAGCTGCTCAAACCCGCCGACCGGCGCGGGCTGACCCCGCTGTTCTGGCAGCACGTCCAGCCCTACGGCGAGGTGCGCCTGGACGTGGCCAAGCGCCTTTCACTCGGCGGCGCCGTGCCAGCTCCGGAGGCGGGCAGCCCGAACTAGCTTCGTGATCGTCGTTAGGGCCGGTGCGCGCCCGCCTGGCAGGACGGCGCGCATCAGGTCCGGGCCAAGGCCCTTCGTCGGGTGCCACACTGGCAGATTCGGGCCGCCGACGCTTTGACCTGCGGCTTTGCAAGGCCAGTCGTTCGTTGTCCAGAAACGTGGACAGCAAGCCCACCTGCACCAACGCCGTCCGAGAACCTCCCTCTGTCCGAGAAGTTCCTGTCGCTCGGCAGCCCATGCCAGCCGGATTCAGATGGCATCCCCAGAAGGACGGCGCGGCTTGCCCACACCCCCTCAGGAACCGCCCTGCCCGCGCAGTCGCCGGCTCGCGAACACCAGCAGCGTCACCGCGCCGATGGTGAGCAGGGCGTTGCTGAGCAGGTCCTCTGCCAGGCCGATCGGTGGGGTGGGCGGCACCTGGGTGACGATGGATCGCCACGGGAACGAGTGCCAGGCGTAGGTCAGCATGGCCCCGCCGGCGAGCGCCAGCCGGTGCGCCTGTGACCAGCCGTCCCGGCGTGACCAGCGCAGCAACACGACGGAGACTGTGACGAACAGGGCCAGGTAGAGGACCACGCTGAGCCACGCCGGGACGGGGATCGCCAGCCAGGGCGACAGTCCGGTGGGGTCCACTGCGTACAGCAGCACGAAGACCGACCCCGCCGCCAGGGCGAACGCGCCGGCCGCCCACGGACTCGGGGCGCGGCCGGGCAGGAGGAGGGCATCCGGGGTGTTCCGGGGCAGGCGCAGGCCGATGACGATGATCGCGGCGATGACGATCGCGGCGCCGATGCGCTGGGCCGCGGAGACGTAGTCCGTGTTGAGGCTCTGGGCGACGACGGAGCCGAGGATGACGAGGGCGTACAGCACGCTCACGACCGTGAGCCCGACCCTGCCCAGCCAGGGCGTGGCGCGCCGCGAGCCGGCCAGGGTCTCCATGACGGCGATCGGCACGCTGATGCTAAACACTGTGTGCACGCCGGCCATGAACATCGTCCATGGCCCGGCCAGGCCGAGCGCGGGGATGAAGCCGTAGTCGAGGATGCGCGCGCCGGCGGCCCAGCCTGGGTTCCACAGCGTCTGGGTGACGAAGGCCTCCTCGATCATGCCGTACGCCAGCGCGAAGGTCATGATGGCCGGCCAGCCGCGCCCGGTGCGGCGGGCAAACTCGCGGATAACCAGCGCCCCGCAGCCGTAGAGGAGGGCCAGGGCCGGCAGGTTCTGCAGGTGGGTGATAGGCGCGTTGCCCATCAGGTATTCGGCCGTCAGGGGCGCCAGGAGGATCAGGCTGAAGGCGGGCGCCAGGCGAGCGAGGAAGTTCATGGCCCCGGTTTACCGCATCGGATGCAAAAGTACAACAGTGTAAAAATGCTCTGGTGTAAGATTGCTGCTCATGGAGGAGACGCGGCGGGAGCGCAAGAAACGGCAGACCAGGCACCTGCTCATCCAGGCGGCGGTCCGGTTGTTCACCGAGCAGGGATACGAGCAGACGACCGGCGCGCAGATCGCCGCCGCGGCGGACGTGTCCACCAAGACGTTCTTCAACTACTTCCCGAGCAAGGAGGACGTGCTGTTCGCCGGCACCGAGCGCTACTACGGCCTGGCGCTGGAGGTGATCGCCGATCGCGCGCCGGACGACACGGCGCCCCAGGTGCTGCGCCGGTGTTTCGACCGGGCCATCGGCCGCTATCTCGCCCAGGGGATGTGGGCAGAGGAGCCGGAGATGGCGGAGATCCACCAGCGGCTGCTCGCGACCGTTCCGTCTGTACGGGCCAAGGCGCTGCACGTGATGTTCGACGCGCAGCGCCGGATCGCGGACGCGTTGCTGAAGGCGTTCCCCGACCGGCTCGACCCCATCAGCGCCGCGGCGGCCACCGGCGCGTTCATGGGCGCGGTGCAGGCGGCCGGACTGGCCGGCGTGGAGATGTACGGCGAGTCGGAGCAGGACTACCTCGCGGCGATGGGCCGGGCCGCGGACATCGCCATCCGCGGCTTGGACTCACTGACCGGCTGACGGCCGCCGCCGTCACGAGCGCGTCGGGGCCGTTCGTGACGATCTCTTGGTGCCAGGGGTCAGTACGATAGAGCGGGATCCGGCGTTAACGACCTCCGGCAGCCCGCAACGTCACGGAAGGGCTGTTTCCTGAAGAGAAGTGGGGCGGCCCGCCACCACAACAAATGGCCGGCGCCTCGCGTCGGGCCATCGTCAGCTCTGGAGTTTCTTCCGTACGTGGTCCGCCCCCTTCGGAGCCCCGCGGTTACGTATCGCTCCCGACGACCGGTCGGAGTCATGCCGCTGCGTCGTCGTCGATGCCGAGGGCGACCGCCAGGTCGCGCAAGCACTCTTCGAAGACGGGCTCCAGGTCGGCGTAGGCGAAGTCCAGCTGGTGCAGGACTTCCATGCACAGCAGGCCGTACAGCCTGATCCAGCATGACAGGAAGACGTGGGCGGCCTGGGGTGGCAGCTGTCCGTCGATGGCCGCGAAGTAGGTGGTGAGCTGCTCGCGCAGGGACGCGGGCAGCTCGGCCAGGTCGGGCACCGGGAACGGGTGGGTCTGCCACAGCTCGGCGGTCAGGTCGAGCAGGACCTGCTCGAAGCGGAGGGCGGCCTGGTGCCGCGCCGCATCAGGCTGCCGGTTCGGCGCCGCGATGGGGCTGGCGAAGATCCAGCCGAACTCGGCGGGGTGGGCGATGGCCCAGGCGCGCATGGCGCGGCAGACGGCCAGGATGCGTTCGCCGACCGGCGCACCGGCGCGGGCGTCGCGGGCCTGTTCCATGGCGGCGGCCAGTTCGCGGAAGAAGTCGGCCGTCACCGCGCCGACCAGCTCGTCGTGGTCCGCGTAGTAGTGGTAGAGGGCCGGGCCGCTCATGCCGACCTGGCGGGCGACCGCGTTGATGGTCACCGCTGCCGACCCCTGCTCGACCAGCAGCTTGCGTGCGGCCGCGTGGATCTCCTCCAGCGTGGCCTGGCGCAGCCTCTGCCGTCTGCTGGTTGACGCGGACATCATCACCTCCCTTGGCGTTCCTTGACATCCTAGGGCATCTATGCTTCCTTATTGCCTCTAAATAATCTAGAGGCAATAAGGAGCGGACGTGGGGCCCGTGTGGTGGATCGTTCTCGCGGTGATGGCGCTGGTGACGGCCGTGTGGTGGCGGGCGTCCAGATCCGCCCGCCTGCGGCGGCGCACGGAGTCCTGACATGGCCCGTACGATGCGTGACCGCTTGTTCGGCAAGTACGCCATGGAGGGGACCGTCACCGTGGCCGAGCAGGTCACTTCCGCGATGCGCCGGATCCGGCTGGAAACCAGCCAGCCCGTCGCCTTCCCCTACACCCCCGGCCAGCCCGTCAGGATCCAGCTGAAGGATCCGCTGTCGGTGTTGGGCCTCCTGCGCCCGGCCGACACGCTGCGCACCTACACGATCTGGGACCTCGACCCCGCCAGGACGGCGATCGAACTGCGCATCCACCTGTACGACGGGGACGGCATCGGCCTGACGTGGGCGCGCGCGGCACGGCCCAGGAACCGGGTGACCTTCTGGTGACCGCAAGGCGACTTCTTCACCCGCGAGGCGGACTATCACGTGTTCATCGGAGAGGAGACGGCCAGCGTGGCCTTCGGCCCGATGATCAGAGCGCTGGACGCCTCGGCCGAGGTGTACGGCGTCCTGGAGAGCGAGACTCCCGAGCACGACCTGCCCGCCCTTGCCCGGGACGCCACCGCTGCGCCGCGTCCACCGCCACGGCGCCCCCGCGATCGCCTCCCCGGTGCTGCTCGCGGCCGTGGCCGAACTCGACCTGCCGGGCAACGCCGGCGCCGCCTACGTGGCAGGCGAGGCCAGGACTTGCCGGCTGGTGCGCGACTTCCTCATGCGCGAACGCAACTGGCCAAGGACCTCGATCAAGACCAAGCCGTATCTGGGCCCCGGGCAAGCGGGGCCTGCACTGACCGTCAAGGAGACCTGAACATGAAAGTGATCATTGTGGGAGGCGGCATCGGCGGGCTCGCCACGGCCGTCGCCTTCCATCAGCGAGGCTGGCAGGTGGAAGTCCTCGAACGCGCCGCCGCGTTCACCGAGGTGGGCGCCGGGCTGACCATCCAGCCCAACGGCCTGCGCGCGCTGGACGCCATCGGCTTGGGCGAGCGCCTGCGCGCCGGTGGGCTGGCCGGTCCGCTCGCGGGCATTCGCAGCAGCCGCGGGGACTGGCTGGTCCGCAACGACGTCGAGGAACTGAAGCGCCGTTTCGGCCCGTGGGTGACCGTGCACCGGGCCGATCTGGTCGACCTGCTGCGAGCGGCCGTGCCGCCCGAGGCGCTACGGCCCGGCATCGACGTGGAGCACGTCCAGCCCGACGGCACGATCAGCCACAGCGGCGGCACCTGCACCGCCGATCTCGTGGTGGGCGCCGACGGCGTGCACAGCGTGACCCGGCGCTCCCTCTGGCCTGGCCTCCCCGGGCCGCGCTACATCGGCTACACCACCTGGCGTCTCATCGCCCCACCTCAGCCCGTCGAGGCAAGTGTGGAAACGTGGGGCAGGGGCGAACGGTTCGGGCATGTGCCGATGCCCGACGGCCGCGTCTACTGCTACGTGATGGCCAACGCTCCGGCCGGCTCCCACGCCGGCCTGGAGGAGCTGTGCGAACGCTTCGCCCGATGGCACCAGCCCATTCCCGCGCTGCTCGGCTCCGCGCATGAGCAGGCGGTGCTGCAACACGACACCCACGAGCTGCCGCTGCTGCCCACCTACGTCGCCGGGAACGTGGCCGTGCTCGGCGACGCGGCCCACGCCATGACCCCCAACCTGGGACAGGGCGCCTGCCAGGCGCTCGAGGACGCGGTGACGCTCGCGCACGCGGTGGACACCCTCGGCGTACGCGAAGGGCTGCAGGCCTACGACCGCACCCGCAGGCCGCGCACCCAGCTGATCGTCCGCCGTTCCCGCCAGGCCGGCGCTGCGGCGCACTGGACCTCCACGCCCCTGACCACGCTGCGGGACGCGGTTCTTCCCCTCCTGCCCAACAGGCTCTTCGCCCGCTCCCTCACCCCCGCCTACACCTGGACGATCTGATGCCCCTCCCCCGAATTCTGATCATTGCTGTCACAGCGATCACGACGGTCAGCGCCGTGCTCGCCGACCTGGTCATCCCCGATCTGGCGGCACAGCACGCCTTCAACCCGGCCTGGCCACCCCACGCCAAATTCCACGACGCCCAATACATGGTGATGACAGTGCTCCTCGGCCTCACCGGCCTGACCCTCGCGCTACGGCCAGGCCGCACCACGCTGCTACACGCCGCCGCCATCCTGGCCACCCCGTGGCTCGGCATGATCGGCGCGCTCCTGTTCCCCGCCACCGCCACCTACGACCCGGAGTTCGCCGACCGCACCGTCTTCGTCCTCGGCCTGCACGGGCAGGTCTTCATGGCGATCATCCTGCTCCTGGCCCTGCTCGTCGCGACAGCGGCGACACTGCGCATGCCCGCAGTCTCCGCCACCCGGTCATGACCGCCGCTCAAGCCGGTGCTCATCGAGGGCGAGGCCGGCCAGGACACCCGCACACGGGCCACCTCGGCGTCGAATGAGAGGGCTTGGGACTGCCATCAAATGCAGGCCCAGGTGATTGTTGCTCTCGCAGCAACGCCCGTTTGGGGCTCATGACACGTTTCTTACCGGCACCCCTAGACGTGTTCGGCCTGGTCATTGCGGTGGTGGTGCTGGCTGCCTCCGCGCACGAGAACGCCGCCGGGACCGCTCTGCTGGACCGGGTCGCAGCCCAGAGCTCCGGCACGGTGACCAAAGCCTTGGTCGATCAGGGGTTCAAGAACACGGTCGTCGACCATGGGGCCGGGCTCGGGATCGATGTGGAGATCGTCGAACGCAACCCCGCCGACACCGGGTTCGTCCCCCAGCCGAAACGATAGATCGTCGAGCAGACGTATGGCACCTTGATGCTGCACCGGCGCCTGGTCCGCGACTATGAACACCTGCCGGCCAGCTCTGAAGCACGGGTGCACTGGGCGATGACCGACGTGATGTCCCGCTGGCTGACTCGCACCCCCCCGCACCGTCGTGGCGGTCGACATGACCAGGCCAGATGAATAGGAAGCGGACCTCGGCACGTGGCTGTTGAACAAGGTCGACGCCCGCGAGCGGGCCCTGACCGGCCAGATCGAGCAGACCCAGGCGGAGATCGACGCCATGGTCGCGCACCTCGGCGAACTGCACGAAGTGATCGAGCACTTGCGGATCACCCGCAAGACCCTGCTGTCCCTCGCCGACGAACCAGGACCCGAGCCGGTCCCACCGCCTCCCGTGGTCCCCGACCACCCCGCCTACCGGCAGATCCTGAACGTCTTCGCCGACCTCGGCCGCCCACTACGAGCTCGTGACCTCTGCCAGGCGCTGGACCTGCCCATCGCGAAGAAGAACACCGAGAACATCCGCGCCAAGCTCAAGCGCCTGGTCAACCAGGCATTCTCGTCGAGACCGAGCCAGGAATGTTCGCTCAGCCACATCCCCAGCCCAACCGCTAACGCCCTGACCAGCCCGCCTTCCCCAAGGCAAAGGACGAGAGGGACATCAACTCGCGTAACGCCCTCTCATGAGGCGAGCTCTTGGAGAAGACGGGTCAGGGCGCGTTCCCTGTCAAGGTCGCGCTGCGTCTGGACCGGATCGGGGGTGCGGGGCGGTGTCCGGATACAGGCCACCCGGATGCGGTTGCCGGTGTCGGGCTTGAGCTTCCAGTTGGCGACGTAAGGACTGTCCAAGATCACCTCCCATCCGTCGAACGGATGGAAAAGGGAGGCGGTGATGGACTTTTCCACGATGTCGGAGGTCATCGCATCGGTCAGTTCGTCGAAGTGTTCAACGAGGGCCTGGACGACCCGGCGAGCGTAGGCGGCATGGGCGGTGGTGGGCCCGGGACCGTCGGTCATGGCCTCTCCTTGGGGGTGTCGTGTTCGGTCTCATTGTGGCGGTTGCGCCGCCGCGGTGGGTGGTCGATCGGCGGCGACGGCGATCAGCGCGGCGGCCAGCTGCGTGCGCGTGTGCTGCAGGTCCTCGCGCATGAGCTGCAGCCGGGCCTGCTCGGCCGCCACTGCGGCGGCCGCCGCGGTCTCGGCCGCGGCCTGGGCACGCAGGGCCTGGTCGGCCTGCTCCCGGAGCCGGTCGCGGTCGCCGGCGAAGCGTTGCTGCTCGGTGGTGAGCTCCTGGCGGGCCGTGGTGAGCTCGGTGCGGAGCCCTTCGGCGGCGATCTTGGCCTCCTGGAGCTGCTACTGCGTGCTGGTCAGGCGCTGGCCGATCTGCTCCACCCGGTCGGTGAGGCGGCGGTTCTCGCTCTGGGCGTAGGCGAGGTCCTGCGTGCGGGTTCCCAGGAGGGTGGTGAGCTCGTCGATTCGGTCCGCGGTCTGCTCCCGTTCCTGACGTAGGACGCGGATCTGGTCGGCCTGGCTGGTGCGTACCCGTTCGGACTCCTCGAGCTGGCTTTGCGCGCCCTGGCCTGGCCTCGCTCGGCGGCCACGATGCGCTGTTCGCTTTCGCGCGCCACGCGCTCGAGGTCGGCGCGGGCGCGGTCCTCGCGCTCTTCGGCCTGGCGCTGCGCCGCGCGGGCCTCGCGTTCGCCGCGTTCGGCGGTGCGCCGGGCCCGGTCGGCGGCATCGGCCCGCTCGCGGGCGTCCAGTTCGGCGGCCTCGGCGTCGGCCGCCTTCTGCTCGGCGGTGGCGATGCGCTGGTGGGCGCTCCGTTCGATCTGCTGCGTGGCCTGCTCATACCGCTCGACCAGTGCGGCGAAGGCGTCGGCGAGCGGTCTGGCGTCGGTGAGCACGCCCGCGGTGGTGGCCACCGCGGCGGTCAGCGCCTCGCGCTGGGCGCGCTCCCGGTCCCGGTAGTAGGCGTTCTTGTAGATGTGGTCGCAGAACTTGCACGGCTTGTTGCCGCGCGAGGGCGGGAGCGGCTTGCGGTCCTTCAGGCAGAGGCCGTGCGGGGCGGGGTCGGTGGCGGGCCGGGGCAGCGCGTGCGGCCCGGCGCCGCCCGGGGTTCCCGGCAGGTCCGGCTCGGCCGACGGATCCGCTGGGGCGGCTTCGGGCGGAAGGGCGCTGCTCGCTGTCGCCGCTGCGGGTGAGACGCGTCACGACCCGGATCGCCGCCGCCGGACAGGCCCGCGCCCAGGCCGAGACCGCCTGCGACCGTGCCGAGGAAGGCGAGCAAGACGCCTGGCGACAGGTCGGTGAGCACCAGAACGCACGCTCCCAAGCCGACGCCGTGGCCCAGGCGCTGCTGCGCGAGAAGGACAGCACTGCCCGGCCCGATACGTCCCTGCCAGATGCTCCATCGTTTGAACAGTCACACCAGGCCAGCTGAACGTGCATCCCGGAAGGTTGCTCCAGGGCTGCACCGGGGCGGCGCCAGCACCATGAAGATCAACCCGTGGTGAAGAACCTGGAGCCTGTATACGAGGAAGAGCCCTGGCGTGGCCTCAGGGATCACGATGCTATGGCGATCGTCGGGGAAGGACTTGGCACGACCACTCACGACTTGGACGGCATGCGCGAAATCACATAGATAGGCTCCTGGCCGTCGAGCGCGCAATTCCACAGATCCCGCGCCAGCTCCTTATGGGGAGCAATAGTCAATACCTGTGGATCGGTTTGGGGGTTGCTGAGTCAGTGAAGTTGTCCGGTCCGGTGTAGGTGATCGAAGATGATCTGGTCGACTGGGGACACGCGGTCACGGTCGGCGTAGCTCAGCCAGGTGATTTCTTCGATCTCGCTGCTGGGCGTCGGAATTCCGTGATGGTCGGCGGTGTAGCAGGTCATCTGCACGGTGACGCCCTCGGCGTGGCCGTGTGCTTGGGCCTGGTAGGTCCCCACGTGGGTGGCGGTGGCGGGGATGATGGTAATGGAGAGTTCCTCGTCGATCTCGCGGACGAGGGTGTCGATGTCGGTTTCGCCGGGTTCGCGTTTGCCGCCGGGGATGTAGTAGGCGTTCTTGCCTCGTGACCGGGTGCTGAGAATCTTGCAGTTGGCCAGGTGGATCCAGGCGATCTTGTCGATCGTGCTGTTCACCGTGTGCTCCTGTTGTCGGGAAAAGGGTGGGTCAGGCGGCCAGGTCGTCGGGGCGTTCGAGGCGTTTCCCATTGGTGAAGACCGCTCCGGCGCGGACAAGGGCGACCAGGTGGGGTGCGTTGACCGCGCGCCAGCGGGCTTGGGCGGATCGGATCAGCTTGAAGGCCATGGCCAGCCCGGCAGCGCGAGAACCCGGTCCTTTGGTGACCTTGGTCCGATGACGGACCGTGGCGAAGGTCGATTCGATGGGGTTGGTCGTGCGCAGGTGCACCCAGTGCTCGGCCGGGAAGTCGTAGAAGGCGAGCAGTTCGTCGAGGTCGTCGACCACCTTGGCAACGGCCTTGGGATACTTGGCGCCATAGGCGGCATGGAAGTCCTTGGCCGCAGCCTGGGCGTGGGTCTTGTCTTCGGCGTTCATGGTTGGTTGCTCGGTGGTTGCTCTTGTGCACGGACCATGTACGCCGGTAGATCATTTAGACCGCCATCGTCAGTTCAGACCTCGGCGACGACCGACAGAAGACCAAGCCAGAAGACCCGAACGGCGCCGCGAGTCAACGATGACCCCGTGCCAGGTCAAGTCTCGCCCAAGCCGTCCCGTCGAGCTCACTGGGCGTGTCCAACCAGCAGATAAAAGATCCGCTGCTTCTTCCGGCGATCCTCTCGGCCCTGTTCGCAGGACGGGCCAGGGATCGATCGGCTGCACCACCTGCACGACAGCGCTGAGGACAAGACGCAGGCCCGCCGAAGAAGCGACGGGCCTGCTGGGTTTGGTGGTTCAGGTCGTGGCGTCGCCGGCGTGGTTCGGCAGAGTGATCAGCCGGGCGGTCTGGGCGCCTGCGGCTGCGGTGTTTTCGGCGGTGGCCAGGTCGTCGGAGTCGCAGGCGGGGTGCGATCCACGCCCACCAGCGGTTCGACGCCATCCACGCCTCACCCACCGTCGAACACCTTCACGCACCGGCTGAGTGAGGCGTCCCCCCCGACGTCCACGCGTCAGCACACCCATCAGGTAGTCAAGCGGCCGGCACGGGGTTGCGGCAGGCGGTCAACGGAGTAAGCTCCATGTGCCGCACTTGCGGCAATGGTTTTCATTTCGCTTTTTGTGATGGCAGCCCTCAAGGCGGAGGCCATCGCACGGCCTGCTGCCCGAGGCCGAGACCTGTGGAGGATGTCCGATGAAGCCGGATGAGATCGGGGCGATCTTCGACGCGACCGCGGAGGAGTTCGTCTCCCTGGCTCCGCACCTGTGGGATCCGATCGGCGCCGCCACCGTCCGCACAGCGGACGTGCGGCCGGGCGAACGAGTGCTCGACGTGTGCTGCGGCGCGGGGGCCTCGGCCCTGCCCGCCGCGGTGGCGGCCGGGCCAGAGGGCGCCGTCGACGCCATCGACCTGGCCGAGTCGCTGCTCGCTCACGGCCGGCGCCGGGCCGACGCCCAGGGGCTGGCCAATCTGCGATTCATCCGCGCCGACGCCACCACCTGGCAGCCGGGCGTCCGTTACGACGCGGCCATCTGCGTTCACGGCGTCTTCTTCCTCCCCGACATGGACGCGACGGTCAAGCGGCTCATCGGCCTGGTACGCCCGGGAGGCCGCTTCGCCGTCACCACCTGGGCCAAGGGCGCGCTGGAACAGTACGGCCGCGCGTTGCACGCCGTGATCGAGAAAGTGCGCGGCGCCGCCGTGGAGTCGCCGTCCAGCCGGGACTCTGTCACCAGAATCGACACCGACGAGGGCCTGGCCGGCTGGCTGACCGGCCTCGGGCTGGCGGATGCGCGGATCACCAGGGCACCCCTGGCCGTGCCGCTGACCTCCGAGCTCGCCTGGCTGCTCGTCACGGGCAGCGGGTTCCGCGGCATGCTCACCGGCCTGGACGCCGACGCGGTGTCGAGGGTCCGCGACGACCTTTTCGCGAGCCTTGAGCGCGAAGGGCTCGACCAGGTGGACGCTTCCGTGCTGATAGGCATCGGCCATCAACGCTGACAAGCGCCCAGCGGCCGATCCACTGGACCGCACCTGACCGGCTTGCCGTGGCCGACCTGGCCTGCCTGACGCCTGGTAGTCACCGCCTACAACGGGGTGTGCTGCCACGAACGCCACCAGCCCGGCCCTGTCACCATCTACCCCTACGGCGGCTCGCGCCCGCGACGCCGCGGAACTGACCATGCCCGTCTACCGGGAGAAGGCCTCCCGCCTGGCTTCGACGCCACCGGCCGCCGGCGGCGCCCCCGAGGTCACCATCCGGGGCTTCTCCTGCAAAAGCCCTGAGGACAGCACCCCCAGCTCCTTCCCCACGGCATCGCCACCACGAACCCCATTCCTCGCCGTACTGGGCGGCGCGTGTCGTCCTGAGTGCTGCGGCGAGGTCGGCGATCGCCGGCCGGAAGGCCGGCACGGGCGAGGGGCCGCAGCAGCGGATCCATGTCCACGGCGACGACCTCGGTCGTGGGCCAAGTGCCGGGCCGACGGCGCCCTTCCCGGACCGCCCGCGCGCGTCCCGCGGTCTGTCAGCGCCTGGCCGGGAGGCGCAGCGGGATCTCGTAGTGGACGGTCGGGATACGGCCGGGGTCGCCGTCCCGGTCGTCGTGGACGACGTCGGCGACGGATTTCCAGAACGGCTCCGCGCCGTCACTCCGGGGCGAGTGCACGAACCGGGCGCGGGAGCCGTGCTGGCGCGCGGTGGCCGACGTCAGGTCGTGGGCGTACTCCACCTGCCCGCCCAGCAGCATTGATCCGGGCGGACTCCTCGTTGGCGATCAGGAACTCCAGCTCCTCAATCTGCGGGGCTCCTTCCCAGTAGCCGGGGTTGCGGGTGAGCACCACCGACCGGCCGGGTGTCCACGACTTGAACCGGAACGGCCCCGGAGCCGACCGGCTGGGAGAAGTCGCGCAGCTCCTCCGGAAGCGCGTATCACCCCCGATTTCCTGGCACTGCGGACGGATACACGGTCCCCACCAGCTCGAGGTGTCCCAGCGCGGCACTCAACCAGAAGAGCCCCGCCACCGCGACCATACCGAGCGTCATCACGAGGGCGTCGAGCCAGGTGAAGCGGGTGGGGACGCGATCTTCGCGGGTCGGATGGGCGCCGAATCCGCGGGCGTCCATGGCGAGCGAGATCCTCTCGGCGTGCCGAATGGTTCCGGCCATCAAGGGGATGAGCATGTGGGACGCGCGGGTCAAGGCGCCGAACGGTCCCCGCCGCTCACGAACGCCACGGATCCGGTGTGCCGCGTTGATGATCGCGATGTCCCGGCGCAGCCGGGGCACGAAGCGCAGCGCCACCAGCGCGGGATACACGTACCGGTAGGGGATCTTGAGCTGGTTGACCAGCGCACCGGCGAGCTCCGGCCCCGGGGTTCCCGCGCCACCCAGTACGGTCAACGAGATCAGCCCGGTGACGCGCAACACCGTCGCCGCGCCTGACTCGAGCGCGCCGGCGTGCACGGTCAGCGGCCCCACTTCCAGAACCACCTGAGTTCCAACAGAGATCTGCGGGGCAGTGGTCAGCGCGAACACGAGGACGGTCCACGTGAAGACCACGGCTGCGACAGCGGCGCCGATCAGGAACCTCAGCGGCCGGGGCCGCGTCACGGCGACGGCGGCCGTCAGGGCGAGCACGGTGAAGACCAGAGGCGTGAAGACGTCCCGGACGAACAGCAGCACCACCATCGGCGGCAGCACGATCGCGATCTTGGTCAGCGGGTTGATCCGGGGCCGGGGCCGTTGGCCCGGATGTCCCGCCGTTCCCCGGTCGGGAGTGGTCTGGGAGGCGTGGCCGGTGGCGACGGACTGTCCCGTCATCGCAGCCGCGGACTGAGGTCGGTGAGCCGGAACACTGTCTCCCACCGGGGCCGGCCGGGGGCCACCGCGGTGGCGAGCCGGCGCACCGGCGGGGGAAGCAGCCCTGCCCTTTCCAGCAGCGCGTCATCGCGGAGTACGCCTTCGACCGGGGCATGGGCGAGCAGCTCGCCGTCGGCCAGCACCGCGACGTGGGTGGCGTGTTCCGCGACCAGTTGCAGGTCGTGGCTGACGATTATCACGGTGGTGCCCGCGGCGTGCAACGCGTCGAGCAGGGAGAGCAGCTCCCCCGCCCGCGCCCGGTCCTGGCCGAACGTGGGCTCGTCCAGCACCAGCAGCTCGGGCCCGTAGATCAGCGCCGTGGCCACCGACAGGCGGCGCTTCTCTCCGTGCGAGAGCATGAACGGGTTCACATCCTTGTATCGGGCCAGGTCGAAGCGCTCGAGCATCAGGGCGACCCGCTCGGTCACCTCGTCGCCGGGAAGGCCACGCACGAACAGCCCGTGGGCGAGTTCCTCGGCGACGGAACCGGTGACGAACTGGTGCTCGGGGTTCTGGAAGACGTATCCCACGCGATCACTCAGCTCCCGCGCCGAGAGCCTGGAAATGTCTGCCCCGTCGATGCGGACTCGCCCCGGGGGCGGCCGTAGCACGCCCGTCAGGCATCCTGCGAGCGTGCTCTTGCCTGCGCCGTTCAGCCCGATCACCGCGAGATAGGCACCGCGCGCAACCGAGAGCGAGACGCGGCGAAGCACGTCCGCGCCGCCCAGCCGGACGGTCAGGTCGTCCACTTCCACCAGGGTGGTAGCCATGATCTCGGTGGGGGACGACTGCGCGTCCCGCTCATCGACCTGTCCCCGTGAGAGATCGGTCACGGGTTCCTCACGCAGGACCGAGGCAAGGCCCTCCAGGGTCAGCGGGGCATCCCGCGGCGCGTCGCCGTACAGCCCGAGCCGCCGGGCGGCCTGCACGGCCGTGGGCCCGTACACCCCGAGTGCGTCGAGTTCGTCGGCATGCCCGGCGAGAACCTCGGCCGGGGTGCCCCTCAGCCGCACCTTTCCCTCCGCGTCGAGGACGACGACCCGGTCCGCGATGGCGACGGCGTCGTCCAGGTCATGCTCGATCAGGATCACGCTCGTCCCGTGCTCCGCCACTCTGCCCAGAAGGTGGTAGAAGTCGCGGGTACTCCTGGGGTCGAGGTTGGCTGTCGGCTCGTCCAGCACCAGGACGCTCGGCCGGGTCGCCAGCGCACAGGCGAGCGCCAGCTTCTGCCGCTCGCCGCCGGACAACCGCGTCGGATCCCGCAGCGCCGGCTCCGAGGTATCAGCCAGCCCGACCTCGGCGAGGACGGCCATGGCACGCGGCTCGATCTCCGCTCGGGGGGTCAGCAGGTTCTCCAGGCCGAAGCACACCTCGTCCAGCAGAGTCGCGCAGACGATCTGGGCATCGGGATCCTGGAACACCATTCCCACCACGTCACACAGCCGTCCGGGCGGATGATGGGCGGTGTCCCGTCCAGCCACGCGAACCCTGCCGCGCAACTCCGCCGGGACGCTGTGCGGGACGAGCCCGTTCAGTGTGAGGGCGAAGGTGGACTTCCCGCACCCGGAGGGCCCCAGCAACAGCACGACCTCTCCGACGGAGACGTCCAGGTCCAACCCGCCTCCCACCCATCCGTCCGACGTGTCGTAACGGACCGCGACGCCTTCGGCCTCGATCAGGGTCATGGCGTCCGGCTCCGGCGGGGGCCGACCCCGATTCCCGCGGCAGCGAGGCGACCAACGGACAGGTACGACAGCCAGGCGCACAGGACGCAACTCGCCACCGCGCCGCCGACCACAAGGGCGACGATCACGGGCTGCATCTGCCCGAGCCCCAGCGGCCCCCACCCCATCGCGGCGTTGGCGAGGCCGATGAACGCACCGGTTCCCAGGAAGATGGCGACGGGGAACCGCCGGTATCGGGTGATCAGAAAGGGGAGTTCGATGACGAGTCCCCAGAAGAGCATTGTCGCCGCCAGCGCCCAGCCGTACCCGGTAAGCGGTCCGGAGACCAGCCCTGCGACGACGTTCGCCAGAATCCCCACGCCGAATCGGCGCAGCAATCCAACGGCCACGTATGCGGCCATCCCCCAGAGCCCCCACGTCACCGCCCCGAGTAACGGGTAGGTCATGGTCATCGCGAGGGTGTAGATATTGGCCGGGATGAGCAGCAGGCCGAACACCACTCCCACCGCAGCCGCGATCATGATGGTGCGTGTCGAGTAGCCGGTCATGAGTCTCTTTCGTTCGGTTGGATGTGATGACCTTCAGAGCGCGCCTTCGTCCATGAGGTCGGCCCCCATGTCCAGGTCGTCGATCACTTCGAAGGCGGCCAGAGCGCCGGAATGCCGTACCCCGTCGATGACCGTCTCGGGATCGAGTACATCGGCCGCGTAGTGCACGCCGGGCGGGATCCGGCCTTCGGCCACCGCGTGGGTCGTCAGGCCGGCGACCACGGCGATCAGCCGGTAGGCCTCCTCCGTCCGCAGCGCCACGGTGCGGACGGAGTGCCGGCCGGCGACGTCGCCCGCCATCCTGAACAGCAGGGTGTAGTACGGCAGGCGCCCGAACATGTCGAGATCGGCCGCGCGGGTGAGCTCGGCGACAGCCGCCTCCATCTCCTCGTCTGTCCACGGCGGCCGGCCACGCATGCCGGTGAAGGCGCTGAGCAGCCGGTCGCCAGCGAAGACGTTCCAGAAGTCCATCGACGCGGCTCCGATCGCGGAGGCCAGCCGTTCCGACTCACCGCCGAAGAACGGCTGCAGGGTGACTCGGTCGGGGAAGAAGGGCAGTTCCACGTCCGTGACGGGACGCAGCACCCCCACCTCGATCTTGCCGTTCCGCCAGCCGGCGAGGGCCTGACCGTAATGGTCCCCTGAGTCCCCCCGCATGCTGAGGATCATGTCGGTCGCGCTGCCTGGGCTGCACCGTTCGAGGCCCCCGATGTAGGTGGTCAGCGCGTCCACGCGATCGAAGCCGGCGGCCATCCAGCGGGGGATCAGCCCGGACAGCCCAGGCAGGACGCCCGCGGAGAGCACCGCACGGCGAGACGCAAGTCCGAGCACGGAGAGCCGTTCGTGCACCGGCTCGTCACCCGAGACGTCGACGTAGCCCGCTCCCCCGCGCAGGGCCGCCCGCGCGAGGGCATCGAGGATCAGATACGAAGGGCCGGCACAGTTGAGCACGGTGTGGCAGCCCGAGCAGAACCGGTCCATGCTCTCCGGGTCGTCGAGATCGAGCCGGTGCACGCTCGCATCCGGGAGTGTGGCCGCGATCCGCTCCAGCTCGGCGGGGCGACGACCGCCCAGCCGGAGCGGTCCGGCACCAAGCCCGGCCAGCACCGAGACCGCGCGCCTTCCGACGGTCCCGGTCACGCCGGCCACACCGATCATCCGCCCGCCCGCAGGAGACCCGCCTGGAGCGTGAGCCGCTCGGCGGTCAGTCCGGTCTCGCGGGCGAGGTCGTCGAGGCCGAAGGTGTGCCACTGACTGGTTCCATGGACGGTGCGGACCTCACCTTCCTCACCGGTGATCCGCCAGGTGGTGTTCAGCACCATGAGGTCGTCCTCACCGGGCTCCCCGCGCAGCGTGGCCTCGTAGAGATGCTCCCCGATACGTTCTTTCGCGTACGGCATCGGCGGCAGCGTCTGTGGTTTCTCGATGGGAAGCAGCTCGACGACGACCGGGGCGCCGGGAGCGAGCCGGGGCAGCAGCCTGTCCCACAGGCGCGCCCGCTCGTCGCGGTCGAGCATGCCCAGGACGCCGTAGAGCACGACGGCCGACAGCGTCTCCGGGATCGCCATCCCCTGTGCGTCATCGGCGAGGATGGTGACGCGGGACCGCAGATCGTCGTCGGCGACGACGCGGTGCGTGAGGACGGTTCGCATCACGAGGTCGGGTTCGACGGCGACGATCCGGGCGCCGGGCACCGCCTCGGCGATGATCTGGACTGTCCTGCCTGTTCCCGCGCCGACGTCGAGGATCGCACCGGCCGACGGGTCGACCTCGGCCAGGACCGAGCGCAGCGCGTCGCCTCCCTCCGAATGCGTGCGGGTGACGACGTCGTAGAACTCGACGGCCGGGGAAATGAGCGTGTCTTTCATGGAAGTCCGCCAATCATGGGGCCGGGGGCAGGGGGTCGGCGATCGGGCTGAGCGTCTCGGCGATGAGACCGGTCACGGCCCTGCGGTGTTCGTTCAGGAAGAAGTGGTCACCGGGAAATGTGCGCAGGCGCATCTCCCGATCGGTGTAGCGGGACCAGTCGCGCGCCTCGGCCAGGCTGAGTTCCCCGTCGTCGATGCCGGCCAGCACGGTGATCCGAACGGGCAGCACGACGTCCGCGCCCGGTCGGTAGGACTCGATGAGCCGGTAGTCGCTCCGGATGATCGGCAGCACGAGCGCCGCCAGTTCCGGCTCGGCCAGCAGCTCCTTGTTGGACGGGCTCAGCCGGATCAGCTCGGCGGCGATCCCCTCGTCGTCCAGGCTGTGGACGGTGCCGTCGCGGTGATGGACGGGGGGCTCCCGTCCCGAGACGAACAGGTGCACCGGTGGCGGCAGGCCACGCTGGAGCAGCATGACCGCGACCTCGTAGGCGATGGCCCCGCCCATGCTGTGGCCGAACAGGGCGTACCGGCCCCGGGTGAGGGGGGCGACCTCGTCGGCGATCCTGGCCGCTGCCGTGGGGAGGTCGTGGACATGGGGCTCGGCGTATCGGTCCTCCCTGCCGGGGTACTGCGCGATGTGCACCTCGATCCGCTCGCCGACCAACGCGGGCCAGGCCCGGTAGGCGCTCGCCGAGCCGCCGGCGTGCGGCAGGCAGATCAGCCGGCAGCCCACTGCCTGGCGCGGCTGGTAACAGCGCAGCCACCGGCCCGCAGGCTCCGTCATCCTCCTCACCGTCCCTCCTGCTGCAGTTCGGCGAGCAGTTCCGGCAGCGGCAGCGGTTGGGGCTCCGGCGGGTGGATCGGCTCTGGCGGCCCGAGCCGGGCCGACAGGTCCTGCCACTGTGCGGTGAGGCTGAGCGCCCACTGCGACCACTTCGCCGGCTGGGGGGCACCCGCCGAGCCGGCGATGTCCTGCTGGAACTCTCGCAGGGCGTGCACCACGGCGTCCGGCCAGACCCGATCGAAGATCTCGAGAAAGGTCGGGTCCTGTGCCCCGGGCGCCTTGGCACCGTCGAGGCGCTGCGTACTGGACACACCGAGGCGACCGGTCTCCGGGCCGCTGAGGACCAGGCGTCCGGTGGCGTCGCGTTCGCCGTGCAGGCGCGGGCTCCACAGCACGGGCCCGTGGGTGTCGGCCAGAGAGAGCACACCGCCTTCGAAGCCCACACTGACCCGGTGCAGCAGCAGCGCATGGTTGTCGAGGTCGGAGGGGTTTATCTGGTTCTGCACGCGGAGCGTCACGGGCACTTCGCCGATCACCCCGTGGACGGTGGAGTAAGGAGCGGGCGTTCCCGCGAGCGCCGCCAGCTCCGGTGGGACGGTGTCGGGGTCGGCGAAGCGCCATGGCCGCAACCCGCCCACCGCGCGCCCGACGATGTCCAGCAGCGAGGGGAGCACCTGGATCGCGCAGGCCGTGTCGACGAAGAGCGGTCGTTGACGCCGCCGGGCCACCTCTGCGGCGTCCAGGAAACGGCGGACGGGCGCGAGGTGCGGGTGGAAGGCGTTCACCCGGTAGTGCACCCCGTGCTCACGGGCCGCCCGCAGGCACGACTCCAGTTCGTCGCGGTGCAAGGGAAGTTCCTGCATGACGTGGATCCCGCGGGCCAGCAGCCGCAGGGCCAACACGGTGCCGTCGCCGCCGCCGGTCCCGCCCGTAACGACCACGCAGGCGATGTCCACGTCTCCGGGGAGATCGTCGACGTCGGTGAAACAGGTGACGCCGTGCTCAGAGGCGATACGCCGGGACTGGTCGCTGCCCCGCGCCAGCACCCCCGCGAGCTCCACGTCCGGCGAGCTCCGCACGGCCCGCAGGTGAATGCGGCCGAACCCCGTGCCGCACACGATGACTCTCGGGCGCCGGGTCATCGCCCGGCCCTCGCGAGCAGGTGGGCGATCTCAGGCGCGTTCGACGCGGACATGCAGCCGAAGTGATCGCCGGGGAGGTCGTGCACGGAGATGCCGCCCATACCGATTCGCTCCCAGAAGCGGCCTACATCGACCCTCGAACCGGGCAGCAGGGTCGACGAGCCGCTGTTGCGCAGCAGCGTCATCGGTCCGGCGTAGGGGTCGGCGCGATGGCGGCTGACGGCGAGCATGCTCTGCCGGAAGACCTCGAAGAAGCGGGTGAACTCCGCGAGGGTATAGCTCCCGGAGTTGTAGGCGCCCTCGGGGGTGGCGACCCGGTGGATCGCGGCGAGCCGCCGCGGCCGGTCGTCTCGGGCGAAAGCCCTGAACGACGAGCCCACCGCGGCGTGCTCACCGTTCAGGGAGGTGAGGCAGCCGTCCGGGAGTCGCTCCGGCGTCGTCGCCAGGATCTCGCGCACCGCCCGGCCGATCACCTCGGCGTCATGCGGCAGCCCGAGGGCTTCGAGGTCGGCGCCCATCGATTGGGCGAACAGGTACTCCACCATCAACTCGTCGTCCACCGCCGGTGGCTGGTATGAGCTGATCACCATCAGCCCCTCGACGGTGGCACCCGCCTCGATGAGCGTGCGGGCCACCTCGGTCGCGAGCAGCCCACCGAGGCAGTATCCGACCACGGTGAAGGTGGAGCCGTGACCCAGCAGTTCGCGCGTGTAGTCGGCGGCCAGCCGGTCGATCACCGCCTCGGGAGGCAGCGCGAGGTAGCGATCGAGATCGGTGATCTCCAATCCGAGCAGCCCACCGCGGCCGACGGCTCGCAGCCTCGCCAGCAGCGGCTGGTACGGCTGGAGCGTGCCGGTTCCCGCGTGCACGAAGACGCACAGAGGCTCGTCGGATCCGGCGCTCTCGCTCAGCACGACGACGGGGCAGTCCCGCTTCTCGGCCACCGCACCGGCGCCACCGGACGAGCGCAGGTAGCCGGCGAGACCCCGGACCGTGGGGTCATGCAGCATCCGGCGGGTCAGCAGTGCCCACTCCACTCCTGCGGCCTCGGGCACCTGTTCGCGGAGGCGTCCGACCATGCGTGACAGCAGGAGTGAATCGCCGCCGAGGGAGTAGAAGTCCTGTTCGCGGCCGACATGCTGGACGCCGAGCAGCTCACCCCACAGCTCGGCGATACCCCGCTCCAGGTCGTCGGCGAGCGTCTGGCCGGTGTCGATCACCTGGTCCCCTTGGCTCGCGGGGAGCAGGCTCGTGAGCGCGGATCTGTCGAGCTTTCCGTTCGCCGAGCGCGGCAGGGCGTTCACCAACTGCACCGTCGCCGGCACCATGTACTCCGGCACCTGGGCCGTGAGGTGCGCCGTGACCTGCTCCGCCGTCGTATAAGCACGGCCTGCGTCGAACCGGGCGAGAAGGGCGCCCTGCCCCGCCAGGCCCAGCGCGCTGTCCTCCGGAGGGAGGCAGATCAGATCCTCTGCCCCCGTCTCAGCCAGAAGGTCCAGCCACTGGTCCCGCGTGAAGAACGCCCGCCCCGTGCGGACGCGGTCATCGGTGAAGCCCTCGCCCGTGAACTCGAACTCCATCGACACGAGCTGCGGATAGTTGTGCGGCCGGGTCGGCTCGATGAACACCAGCCAGCCGCCGGGGGCGAGCATCTCCCGCAGCCGTGCCAGCACCTCCGCCGCGTTCAGGGCGTTGTGCAGCACGTTGGCGCAGAGAATGACGTCCGCGCTGTTGGACGAATAGCCCTGGGCCCGGAAGTCGGCGTTGACGTCGAAAAGTCCGTACCGCATCCACGGATGCTCGCCGAACGTCCCGCGCGCCTCGCTCAGGAAGAACTCCGAGATGTCAGTGAACAGGTAGTCGGGTGCGAGATCGGCCACCGCCGGCACCACGTCCGCCGTCGTCCCGGCTATGCCGGCGCCCACCTCCAGGATCCGCAGAGGCCCCGCACCGGCGGATCGCCGACCGTGCCGTTCGGCGATCCGCCGGAGGGCCGCCGCGACGATGCCGTTGATCCCCCGCGCGACCAGGTTCTCGCGGTAGACCGCCCTGGCGGCGCCGAACTCGCCGTCAGGGAAAAGGGCGTCGCGCACGTCGAAGTCCCCGCGGAGCAGGTCGCCGAGGCGGTCTCCACAGGTGCGGATCAACCGCATGAGGCCATCCCCGTAACCGACGCGCTCCTCCAGCTCGCTCACCCGATCCCAGGCCATCGCCACCGATCCCTGGTCGGCGGGGACGAGGTCGTGGAACGTGCCCGCCTCCTCGTCGAATCTCACGGCCTCCGCGGCGACCAGGGCGTCGAGCCAGCGCCGCAGGAGTCTCCGGTGCCGGTCCGCGACTCCGGTGGCGTCGGCGATCTCGGCTGCCGTGTGCCCGGCTCCGGGCGTGGCGAAGAGCCCGCTCGCGCGCAGCTGCGCTGCCATGGCCTGAACCGCGGCCGTGTCGGTCTCTTGCATGAGGACGGTGAACGCCTCGGCGTCCAGCGCCTCCGCGGCCGTTCGCCATGCCGTGGCTGCCGCGTCGATGACGGCTGTGAACTCCTCAGTGCTTCCGGCCGCCTGATCGAGCACGTCGGCGGGCCCGAGCTCGGCGAAGGCGGCGAGTCTTCTGGCGTCGCCGTCGCCCACGGCGAGCACGGCCGCGTCGGCGAGGGCCGGATGGGACCGCAGCGCCGCCTCGATCTCCCCGAGTTCCACCCGATGTCCCCGCACCTTGACCTGGGTGTCCTCCCGCCCCAGGAATTCGATCACGCCATCCGGCAGGTAACGTCCGAGATCACCGGTGCGATAGAGCCGGTCGCCGGTGACCGGATGGGTGATGAAGCGCGACGCGGTCTTCTCCGGATCTCCGAGATACCCCTGCGCCAGGCCGGCGCCGCCGATGTAGAGCTCACCGGCCACCCAGTCCGGGCGGTCACGCAGGGCGTCGTCGAGGACGTGGAACGTCTGATTGGCCAGCGGCCTGCCGTACGGGATGCTTCGCCAGCCGGGCCTGACCTCGTCGATCGGGTAGACGATCGACCAGATGGACGCCTCCGTGGCGCCGCCGAGCGCCACGATGCGCAGGCCGGGCAGATGTTCCCAGACCCGGCTGGGCACACTCACCGGAATCCAGTCTCCCGACAGCATCGCCAGCCGCAACGTGGCGGCGCGCTCCCCTGCGTCGGCCAGATACTCCTGGAACATGCGCAGCTGGGACGGCACCGAGTTCCACAGCGTGACGCCGTGCATATCGATGAGATCCGCCCAGTGCGAGGGGTCGGCGCGCCGGTCGCCGTCCGGAATGACGACCGTGCCACCCGCGGCGAGGACGCCGAAGATGTCGTAGACGGACAGGTCGAAGCCGAGGTTCACGATGCTGAGCACGCGGTCCTGCGGCGCGACGGCGAATCGGGCGTTGATGTCCGCGATGGTGTTGGCCGCGGCCCGATGGCTGATCACGACGCCCTTGGGCGCGCCGGTCGACCCGGACGTGTAGATCACATAGGCCGGGTCGTCCGGCGAGGCCAGGCGGGCGGGCAGCTCGGGTGATGCGTCGTCCAGGCCGATCGTGTCGACGGCGATGGTGCTCATCTCGGCTGGCAGCTGATCGCCCGCCTCGCTCCACGACTGGGTCAGCGCGAACCGGACCCCTCCGTCGGCGAGGATCCGGTCGCGGCGCGCTCGCGGCTGCCCGTGGTCGAGCGGCAGGTAAACGCCGCCGACGAGCAGCGCGCCCAACACCCCGACCACCTGCTCCACGCCCTTGCTCATGACCACTGCGACCCTGTCGCCGGGTTCGCATCCGGCGGCCCGCAGCCGGGAGGCGATGGCGGCCGCCCTCGCGTACAGCTCCCCGTAACTGAGCGTCGTCCGCGCGTCGGCGACAGCCGTACGGTCCGGCGTGTCGCGGGCATGGTTCAGGATCGGCTCATGCAGAAGGTGGTCGGGCAAGGGCGCGGAGGTGTCGTTCGCCTCGGTCCTGCGCACGCGCTGGCCGGGCGGCAACCGCACGGGGTCACCGTCCTCCCATGCCTGTTCCGTGGTGGCGAGTTCGGCGACCAGGGTGGTGAACGCCCCGAACGCGTCTTCGGCGAGCCCTTCCGGCAGCACGTCCCACCGGACATCCCAGATGAGCAGCGGCGGGCCGGCCTGCTGCACGACCTGGCAGTCGATCCACACCTGCGGCGTCTGCGTCAGGCCGTTCAGGAACCGGCCCATCGGCTCCCGTTCCGGAGAGGCGCCCGAACCCAGGGTGCTGGTGAACACGACGGGCATCAATGCCGGTCGGCCCCGCCGCCTGGTCAGCTCGGCCAGCACGTCCAGCCCGGTGAAGAGGCGATGGTCGAGGTCGTCGAAGAGCCGGGAGGTGAGGGCCTTGGCACGTTCGGCGAAGGACGGCCCCGCGTCCAGGTCGACGGCGAGCAGGCTCACGGTGGTGAAGTCGCCGACCACGGACTCGATCCGTTCGTGCAGCGGAAGACGGTTGAAGATCGGCAGGTTCAGGGTGAACCGGCGATTGCGGGCCCACCGGCCGATGGTCTCCGCGTAGGCGGCGAGCAGGGTCCCCGACTCGGTGACGCCGTGCCGCCGCGCACGCTCGCGCAGGCCTGTCCATTCGTCCTGGGACAGTTGCCGGCTCAGGCGGCGGAACCGGGCCGGGCCTACCTCCTGCCATGGTTCTGAACGCGGAAGCAGGTCGCCCAGCATCGGCAACTCGGGCGCCGGAGGCAGGTCGTCGATCCGGTCGAGCCAGTAAGCCCGGTCCCGGTGGAAAGAGGGGCCGTCGCGCAGCGACCGCTCCGCCATGACGTAGTCGCGGAACGTGGCCGCCGGTGGTGGTGGCGGCTTCTCGCCGAGCAGGAGCTGATCCAGCTCCGCGAGGAGAAGCTGCAGGCTCGCGGAGTCGACGACCAGGAGCTCGATCAGCAGGTGCAGCACGGTGACGCGATCGGTCACCGTGGTGTGCAGGGCGAACAGCGGCCAGGCGCCAGTGTCGCCGACGCTGTCGTGCAGCTCTCGTCGGATGGCGGCGACATGGTCCTCGGCCCGGGCATCGGGCGCCCCGCTCAGGTCGGTGACCGGAATCGCGTAGCCGTCGACGGACGGGAGGATCCTCTGGTGTCCTTCGCCGTCCACGACCGCGCGCAGCATGTCGTGGCGCCGGACGAGCTCGTTCCAGGCACGTTCGAGGTGCTCAGGCGCGACCCCCTCGTAGGCGATCTCGAGATATCCGGTACAGGCGACGCCGCCGTACTCGAACGTCTGGTGCCGTCCGAGCAGGTAGGCCGACTGCATCTGGGTCAGAGGAAACGGCTCGTACCGGGCCGCGGGGTCGGTGACCAGCGTGGCCGTGTCCGCCTGGAGGTAGGCCAGTAACTCGGCCCTACACGCGATGAGCCGGGCCTTGCGCTCTTCGGTGAGGACCCCGCGCGGTGCCCGATAACGGAGCCGGCCGTCCTCGGCCCACAGCCGGACACCGAGGTGGCCCAGCTCGGTGACCAGGTCACTGACTGTCATAGCGTTCCGTCCTCCAGAGCGTCCGATGCGATGAGCTGCTCGTCGATGTCGCGGGCGAGGACGGCGAGCACGGGAGCGGCGAAGAACGCACGCAGCGAGAGATCGACCCCGAACTTCTGGGCGGCTCGCTGGAGCATCCGGGTGCCGCCCAGCGAATCGCCACCCAGCACGAAGAAGTTGTCGGTCCGGCTCTCGGGGACGCGGCCGAGCAGCTCGCCCCACAGCACGGCCAGACTTTGCTCCACCTCACCTTGCGGCGGGCCGTCGGGCCCCACGTCGTGCGCGGTCCTTACGTCCGCGTCGACCGGAGCGGGCTCAGCCATGGGTTCGAGCGCGCCGGGCATCGATGGATCGATCGGCCGCGTCCAGTCCGCCCTGGTCAGCCGTTCCACCAGCTCCAGGTAGGCGGTGAACGCGGTGTCCACCAGGCCGCTGGGGAACAGTTCGTCGACGCTGTCCCAGCTCAGCAACACGCCGTCCGGTAGCTCGACGGCTTGGTGGTCGAGCCAGACCTGAGGGGTCTGGGATCGGGTGTGGTCGGGCCACCGGACCGTGCGGGCCAGGGCGTCGTCGACGCCGAGCATGCTGGTGAAGACCACCGGAACCGCCTGCGTGAGCCCGGCGTTCTGGCGGGCCAGCTCGCGCAGCACGCGCACGCCCGAGATCTCCTGGTGGTCGAGGTCGCGCCAGACCTGCTCCTGGAGGCGGCGCACCCGTTCCAGCCAGCTCTCCTCCGGCCGCCGGCGGTAGGCCACCAGCAGCAGCGAGGTGAAGTCGCCGACGACGTGGCCGATGTCGGGGTGGACGTCGCGCCGGTCGAACAGGGTGAGGTTGACGGTCAGGTCCGGCTGCCCGCTCCAGGCCGAGAGCACCTCGGCGAAACAAGCGAGCAGCAGCACCGACGGTGTGAGCCCGTTGAGCCTCGCCTGCTCGGTGAGGGCGTGCCAGGCCGCCCCGTCGATCTTGCTCTCTCGGCGGTGGAAGCGGGGGATCTCGACCTGGCCGGGGTCCTTCAGGACCGGCAGCCGCGGACCGGGCGGCAACTCGGCGGCCCGCCTCAGCCAATACGCCTCGGCCGCGGCGAGCCGGCTCTCGTCGGGTTGTGCCTGGAGCGCGTAATCGCGGAAGGTGATGCCGATCGCAGGAAGCTCGACGTCCGGATCGGCGGTCAGGCGCTCCCACTCAGCGAAAAGGATCAACATGGACAGCCCGTCCACCACCAGGTTGTCCAACGTCACACACAGCCGAACCGACCCGCCACACCGCACCGCACGGATGTCGAACAACGGCCACGACCCCGGATCCAGCAGCCGCCGCGACATCTCCTCCCGGACCCGCTCCACCACCCGCGCGTCGCCGTCCACGACCGCGAACCGATAGCGCGGCACCCGCGGCAGCACCCGCTGCGTACCGTCCTCCTCAACGACCGCCCGCAGCATGTCATGCCGGACCACCAGCCGATTCCAGGCCTCCTCCAACCGGCCCAGATCCCCCTCGGCATGCTCGTACTCCACATAGAACTGCGCGCCGATCCCACCCAGCACGAAATCGGACCGCCGCCCCAGCCAGTACGCCTGCTGCACCTCCGTCAACCCGAACGACTCGAACCGGCCCTCACGATCAGCCACGATCGACTTCGCCGGCGACGCCTCACCCCACTCCAACGTCGCGGCGAAATCCGCCAGCCCCGGCGACACGAACAACGCGGCCAGCTCCGCACCGCCCAACCCCGCCCGCCGCAACCGATCCACCAGCCGCGTCGCCAGCAAACTGTCCCCACCCAAGGCGAAGAACCCATCATGACGACCCACCCGCGACACTCCCAGCAGATCACCCCAGATCCCCGCGACCGTCTCCTCCACCACCCCGACCGGCGCCTCGAAACCGCGTTCCGGGGCACGGTCGGCACTGCTGGTCAGCGCCGCCCGGTCCACCTTGCCGTTGGCCGTCAGGGGGAAAGAGGCGACCGAGATGATCTGCGCGGGTATGGCATGCGTGGGCAGGCGCTCGGCAAGGAACTCCGCCAAACCGTCGAGGCCACCGCTCCCTTGCACGAACGCGACCAGACGCCTGCGGTTCCGTTCTCCCGGGGCCACGCACACGGCCTGCGCCACTGCCGGGTGCGCCGCCAGGGCGGCCTCGATCTCCCCGAGTTCGATCCGGTGCCCGCGCACCTTGACCTGTGTGTCCCTGCGGCCAAGGAACTCCAGCGTGCCGTCAGGCCAGTACCGGCCCAGATCACCGGTCCGGTACCAGCGCCCCGCGTCGTCCTCGACGAACTTGTCCGCCGTCCGCTCCTGGTCGCCCCGGTATCCGGCGGCGACGCCGATTCCGCCGATCCACAGCTCACCGGGCACCCAGTCCGGGCAGTCGCGATCCTCCTGGTCCATCACGCGGAACCGCTGGTTGCGCAGCGGATATCCGTACGGAATCGACGACCATTCCGGGTTCACGTACGTCACCTCGAAGGCGTTCGACCAGATCGACGCCTCGGTCGCTCCTCCCAGCGCGATGAAGTCGCAGCCCGGCACCAGCGAACGGAGCCGGCCGGGCAGGTCCAGGCCGACCCAATCTCCCGACACCATGGCCAGCCGGAGTGAGCCGGGCAGCGAGCGGTCCATCTCCGCCACGGTCACCAGCATCTCCAGCAACGCGGGCACGGTGTTCCACACCGTCACCCTGTGCCGGCGCACCAGTTCCACCCAGCGTTGCGCGTCGCGGCGATCGTCCTCACCGATCAGCACCAGCGCGCCTCCGGCGCCGAGCAGCCCGAAGACATCGAACACGGACAGGTCGAAGTCCAGTGCCGAGACGGCCAGGACCCGGTCAGCGGGGCCGACCCCATAACGCTGCACAATGTCGTCGACCGTGTTGACCGCACTGCGGTGGGAGATCTCCACCCCCTTCGGCTCACCCGTGGAGCCGGAGGTGAAGATCACGTACGCGAGTGCCTCAGGGGCGACCACCACCGGGCTGGACAGCGGCTCGCACTGGTCCGCCCCGGCGAGGTCGTCGAGCACGGTGACGACCCCGGCTCTCTCCATCAGACTCCGGCGGCGCAACTCGGGCTGGTCCACCCCCACCGGCACATAGACTCCGCCGGCGGCGAGCGTTCCCAGGACCGCTGCGATCTGGTCCGGCCCCTTCGGCAGGCTGACCGCCACCGGATCCCCGGGCCTCACTCCTCGACCGGCCAGCAGCGCCGCCACCCGCAGGGCCCGATCGGCGAGGACACCGTAGGACACCTGCTCCCCGTCGCGGCACAGCAGCGCCGTATGCCCGGGATCGGCCTCGGCGCGTTCGAAGAACGCCTGGTGGAGCAACCGCCCCGATTCCTGGCCGGTCGTCGCGTTCACCCGCTCCCGGGCCAGGCGCTGTTCCACGGGGAGAGCCATGACCGGACGCCGCGACCAATCCTCTTCGTCGCCCAGCCACACCAGCAGGTCCCGGTACGCGGCGAACATGGCGTCGAGCACGCCTGGCGGAAACAGCTCGTCGACGGCGTCCCACACCAGCTGGAGTTCACCTTCGTGCTCGAAGAGCTGGTGGTCCAGCCATACCTGCGGGGTCTGCGAGGCGCCCCCCACCCAGCGCGGAAACGCCTCGGGCAGCCCGGAGAACGGCTCCCCTCCCAGGCCGAGCGTGCTGGTGAAGACGACGGGGAACGCCGCGGAGGGGGCATCCGTGCCACGGGCCAGCTCGCGCTGCACCCAGATCGACGACACCGCCCGATGCTCCAGGTCCCGGCCGAGCCGCGCCTGGAGGCGACGCGCCGCCACCAGCCATCCCTCCCCCTTCACGGGCCGGTACTCCAGAGGCAGCAAGGTGGTGAAGTCGCCGAGCACCCGGCCGATGTCGGGGTGGACGTCGTGCCGGTCGAACAGAGTGAGGTTGACGGTCAGGTCCTGCCGGTCGCTCCACCTGGACAGCACCCGCCCGTAGCATTCCAGCAGCACCACCGACGGTGTCAGGCCGTGCTCCCGCGCCCGCTCCTTGATCTTTTTCCACCGGCCGACCGGCACGCCGGCCGCGCGTCGCGTGAACCGCGGGCGGACCGCGGCGGGATTGGCGTCGAGAGGCAGCTGAGGGCCGGGCGGCAATTCGGCCAGACGCTCCCGCCAGTAGGCCTCGGCCGCCGTCCGGTCCGAGGGGGGTGTGTTCATCACGTGATCGCGGAAGGTCACCCCTATCGGGGGAAGCTCCGCGGCGGGCTCGGCGTAGAGCTGCGCGAGTTCGGCGATCATGGTGTTGACGCTGAGCGCGTCGAACGCGACCGCGTCCACGCTCACGGCCAGCCTGGTACGGCCGTCACCGTAACGGACCGCGCGCACGTCGAACAGCGGCCACCGTCCGGGCTCACCGGCCCATCCGTACAGGAACTCCGGATCGGGGACGGCCGCGTCAAGGACCTGGATGGTGACCGGGGGCGTCTCGGGCAGGATCCTCTGGGTGCCGTCGTCCCCGATGACGGCCCGCAGCATGTCATGCCGGGCGACCAGCCGCTCCAGGGCCTGGCGCAGCCGGTCCAGGTCCACGCCCGCCCCGTCGAAGGTGAGCCGGAAGACCGCGGGAACGCCGCCGAGCGCGAGCCCCTCCGAGCGGCCCAGCCAGTACGCCTGCTGCACCTCGGTCAGCGGGAACGGATCGAAGCGGCGGCCGGCATCGGGGACGAGCACCGGCGTCGCCTCGCCCGCACCTGGGGTCAGGGCCTCGGCGAACTCGGCGAGTGCAGGCGTCTCGAACAGGTGGGCGATTTCAGCGCCCCTCATCCCTGCCTCGCGGAGCCTGTTCACGAGCCGGGTGGCGAGCAGGCTGTCCCCGCCCAGCGCGAAGAAGCCGTCACGGCGGCCGACCCGTTCCGCACCGAGCAGCTCGCGCCAGAGCGCCGCCACCGTCTCCTCGACCACCCCCACGGGCGGCTCGAACCCGTCGTCCCGTCCGGCGAGGGCGAACGCCGCGTGGATGGCCTTGCGGTCGATCTTCCCGTTCCCGGTCAGGGGGAGGCCTTCCAGGACGCGAATCACTTCGGGAACCATGTATCGGGGAACCCGCTCACCGAGCCAGTGGCGCAGGGAATCCGCTTCCAGCCGACCCGGCGTTTCGGGGTCGGATGCCACGACGGCCGCGGCGAGCCGGGGGCCCGCCGCCACTTCCACGACAGTGGCGATCGCCCTGCCCACGCCCGGGTGGGCGGCCAGATGCGCCTCGATCTCCCCCAGTTCGATCCGATGCCCGCGGATCTTCACTTGGTGATCGGAGCGGCCCAGGAACTCCAGCGTGCCATCGGGCAGGTAGCGGGCCAGGTCACCGGTGCGATACCAGCGTCGGCCGTCCACCTCGACGAATTTCTCCGCCGTCCGTTCCGGATCGCCCCGGTATCCCCTCGCGACGCCGGGGCCCGAGACCCACAGCTCCCCCGGCACCCAGTCGGGACGGTCCTCCCCTCGCGCATCAGCGACCCGGCACCGCATGTTGCGCAGCGGACGCCCGTACGGCACGGCCCGCCACGCCGGGTCCACCTGATCGACTTCGCGGACCGTGGTGTGAATCGCCGCCTCGGTCATCCCGCCGAGCCCGGCGAACCGGCAGCCAGGGACAAGTTCGCGCAGGCGCCCGGGCAGGTCGACGGTGACCCAGTCGCCCCCCAGCATGACCAGCCTCAGCCGCGATCCCGGAAGGTCCCGTGAGCCGGCCACGAGCAGCATGTCCAGCAGCGCCGGCACACAACTCACCACCGTCACGTCCCATCGGCGCAGCATTCGCGCCCACGCGCGTGCGTCCCGGCGCTGCTCCTCATGGAGTACGGCCACACTGCCTCCGCGGGAAAGGAAGGCGAACATGTCGTAGGCGGACAGATCGAAGTCGAGCGACGAAAGCGTCATGGTCCGGTCCGAACCGTCCACGCCGAACACGTCATTGACCGCGTCGATCGTGTTGGCGACGGCTCGGTGCGGCACCTCCACGCCCTTGGGCACGCCGGTCGAGCCGGAGGTGAACAGCACGTACATGACCGCCTCGGGGTCGACGTGCGCGATGTCCGGCAGCGGCGCGAACCTGACCGCGTCCTCCATGGGGATCGACGTGACACCCGGCGGCCAGTCATGTTCCTGGTCGGTCAGAACGTGCGTGACACCCGCCGCGCCGTACACGTGAGCGCGTCGCGCCGGAGGAACGTCGAGCCCGGAGGGCACGTACGCCGCCCCGGCGGCGAGCGCCCCCAGCACGGCCACCACCTGGTCCGGGCCCTTCGGGAGGGTGATCCCGACCGTGTCCCCTGGCCGGATCCCACGGGCGTGGAGCAGGCCGGCGACCCGGCGGGCCCGCAGCGACAGCTCGCCGTAGGTCATCGATCCGTCCGTGCCGCCGTCCCCCGGCGTGGTCCAGACCAGGGCGATCCGGTCGGGCCCATCCTCGGCGAGCCGGAAGAACCGCTCGTGGAGGGGGCCTCCGGCAGCGGGACCGTCGTTGTCGTTGACCCGCTCGCGCACCGGCCGCTGGGCGGCGGGCAGACCGCGCGGAGCCGGCGCGTCCCAGGAGGTGCGATCCGCGATCAGCGCCCCGACCAGATCGACGAACGCCTTGAACATCGCGTCGAGGAGGCCGGGCGGGAACACCGATTCGCGGGCGTCCCAGTTGACCAGCAACCCGTCGTCGAGTTCGGTCGCCTGCGCGTCCAGCCAGACCTGCGGCCCCTGCGAGATGATCCATGACGGCTCCCCGAAGCACCGCCGTACATCAGGTGCGAACAACTCGCCGAGCTCCAGCGCGCTGGTGAACACCACGGGCGCGAGCACGACCTCGCCGCCGTTCGCCCTGGTCAGATCGCGCAGCACCTCCACCCCGGTGTAGGCGGCGTGGCCCATCGCCTCCCGGAGGTCCTTCTGCACGCGGGCGGCCCGGGCGGAGAACGGCATCGCCTCGGCCAGGTCCACATCGAGCAGCACCGAGCTGGAGAAGTCCCCGACGAGCCGGCCCACGTCGTCGTGAAGAGGCTCGCGGTCGAAGGTCGGCAGGTTGAGCAGGAACCGGTCGGTGGCGCTCCACCGGGCGATCACCTCGGCGAACGCCGTCGCGAGGACCACCGCGGGGGTGAGCCCGCGCTGGTGTGCCCACTCGCGTAGCCGCTGCCGACCGGCCGGTGCGATCCAGTGATGCCTGCGTACCACAGTCGGCGTCGCACCCGCGCTGTCGTCGGGGACGACGGGGAGGGCCGGCGGCCCGGGAAGGTCGGCGAGCCGCTTCCGCCACCATGCGGCGGCCTGCTCGCGCTCCTCGCGGCTGGTCGCGGCACGTTCCGCGCGATACCGGGGATAGCTGTAGCCGAGCGGGGGCAGGTCGGCGTCCGCCCCATTGGTGTACAGCTCGGACAGGTCCGCCAGCAGAACCCTCAGGCTGAGCGCGTCGGCCGCCACCATGTCGAGGTTCACGTGCAACCGGCTGCCGCCGTCGAAGAGGCTGAGCTGGATGTCGAAGACCTCGCCGGACGCGATGTCCATGATCCGGTGGGAGAGCGACTCCCTGGTGGCGGCGAGCCGCCGCTCGGCCTCGGCCGTCTCCATGCCTCGCAGGTCGTGAACGCGCAGGCCGGGCCAGTTCGGCTGCTCGCCGATCCGCTGACGCCCGTCGTCGCCGATCCTGACCCTGAGCATGCCGTGGCGGGCGAACAGAGCCCGCACCGCCGGTTCCAGCCGCCCCGGGTCCACGCCGGGGCCTTCGCTCGTGTCGGACCCCGCGTCGAACCTCACGTCGAACCCCATGTCGAACTCGGTGTAGAAGTGCGCGGCGACTCCCCCGAGCCGCTGGTTCTCGGCCCGCCCGACCCAGAAGGCGTGCTGCATCACCGCAAGATCGAACACCCCGGCCTCGTCGACGTCCGGGCGCGGCGCGGTGACGTCCCGGCGTGGGCCGCTCTCTCGGATGACCGACCACCACTCCCCGACGGTCGTGTGTTCGGCGAGGTCGGCGAAGCTCACGGCGACACCTTGCCGTCGTAGCCAGCCGACGAGCCGCATCAGCCGGATCGAGTCGAATCCGAGGGTGAAGAGGTCGGTGTCCTCTGACACCTGCTCCGCCGAAGCCTCGGCCAGTTCACCGACCGCGACGCGGAGATCGTCCGGGCTGACGGACAGTGGCTCGTTCATGTTCGATCCCAATCAGGTTCGGAGCAAGCGGCAGCGGCTCAACGCGAGATCTCTAGAAATTTCGGGCATGTCTGATTGATAATGATTACCATATCTATATTCATTGCCCCATCCGTTGCAAGAGCCTTGAGAGGCGGACAACCCATGCTCGAAGGCTGCGTCCCCTGGCCGCCTGAGCTCGCCGAGCACTACCGGAAGGCCGGTTACTGGCATGGCGAGACCTTCGACGAGCTGTTAAGACGGCGCGCCCGGGACCGATCCGACCACCCGGCCGTGGTGGACGCCGCGAACCGGATCACCTACGCTGACCTGGACGCCGCCGCGGGCAGGCTCGCCGCCGGCCTGTCCGGGCTCGATCTGTCGCCCGGCGACCGGGTCGTCGTGCAGCTTCCGAACGTCGCGACGTTCCTGACCGTGTTCTTCGCGCTCCAGCGCATCGGGGCGGTCGCCGTACTCGCCCTCCCCCTGCACCGGCGCAACGAGATCGTCCACCTGTGCCGGCAGTCCGGGGCCGTCGCCTATGTGATCCCGGACGAGCATGCCAGGTTCGACTACCGGGAGCTCGCGGCGCAGGTCCGTGACGACGTGCCCGGCCTGCGGCACGTCGTCGTCGACGGCGCACCCGGGCCCTTCATCGACCTGACCGATCTGTACGCCGCCCCCGGGCGCGACCACGGCGGAGCCGCCCCCTCAGACGTGGCGGTCATGCTGGTCTCGGGCGGGACCACAGGGCTCCCCAAGCTCATCCCCCGGACCCACGACGACTACCTCTACAACATCCGGGCGAGTGCCGAGCTGTGCGGGCTGGGTCCGGACGACGTGTACCTGGCGGCCCTACCGGTCTCCCACAACTTCGCGCTGGCCTGCCCGGGTGTGCTTGGGGCACTGCACGCCGGGGCCACTGCCCTGCTCACCAACGCCGTCGCGCCGGACGAGGTCTTCGACGTCATCGCACGGGAACGCGTGACGGTCACCGCGCTGGTCCCGCCCACCGCCCGGATGTGGGCCGAGGCGACCGAGTGGTCCGGCTCGGACCTCTCTTCCCTGCGGCTCCTGCAGGTGGGGGGCGCCCGCCTGCTCCCCGAACACGCCAGGCTGGTACGGGACGCGTTCGGCCCCGTGCTCCAGCAGGTCTTCGGCATGGCCGAGGGTCTGCTCAACTTCACCGAGCCGGACGCGCCCGAGGACGTGGTGCTGCACACCCAGGGGCGCCCGCTGTCGCCCGGCGACGAGATCCGCATCGTCGACGAGGACGATGCCGACGTCTCTCCCGGCGAACTCGGCCACCTGCTCACGCGGGGGCCGTACACGCTGCGCGGCTACTACCGGGCTCCCGAGCACAACGCCGTCTCCTTCACCGAGGACGGCTTCTACCGCACGGGCGACCTGGTCCGGATGACCCCGACCGGCCATCTGGTCGTGGAGGGACGGGTGAAGGAACAGATCAACCGGGGCGGAGACAAGATCGCCGCCGTCGAGCTCGAAGAACACCTCCTCACCCATCCGGCGGTGGCCGACGCGGCGGTGGTCGCCGTGCCGGACGACCTGCTCGGTGAGCGCACGTGCGCCTTCGTCATCGCCGCGTCCGGCAGCCCGCCCATAGGGCGGAGCGAGGTCGCGGTGTTCCTTCGTGACTGTGGCGTCGCGCCGTACAAGATCCCCGACCGGGTCGAGGTCGTCGACGCCTTTCCGGTGACCAGGGTCGGCAAGACCGACAAGCGCGCGCTGGCCGCCATGGTGGCGTCCCCTGTCGCGAAGGCCCGGTCATGACCGCCGGCTGGGCGGCCGCCGTCCCGCGGCCGGCTCACGAGGCGCACGTGGAGTTGCCGGGAGACCCCGCCTCGGCCGCGGTACGGCTGGCCCGGTCGGGGATCGGCGACCAGTACGCCGTGTACGAACGCCGGGGCACGTGGCACTTCGCGACCGGTCTGGCCGGCTCGGTGACGGTCGACGCCGAACGGGTCCGGGCGCGGAGCGGCGGACACGGATACGAGACCCCCACCGCGGGCAAACCCCTGGAGCGGGTCACCGAACTGCTCGCGGCCCTGCCGGACGCGGGCTGGCGCGGCTACGGATGGGCCTCCTTCGAGCTCGCGCATCTCCTTCGGGGGAAGGCCCCGGGCCCCGGGCCGTTGTTCCACCTCTTCCTCCCGCGGGTCGAGGTGGAGCTCACTCGGGGCGGAGCCCGGATCCGCGCCGCCTCCGAGGAGGACCTGCGCCGCGCGGCGCAGCTTCTCGCACGGACGGAGGCGGCACCGGCCGTCCATCCGCTGCCTGTCTCGCTGGACGCCGGGGCGGAGCCGTACCGCAGGGCGGTCGCCCGAACCGTCGAGGACATCAAGGCGGGCCGGCTGAACAAGGCGGTGCTGTCCCGGGTTCTCCCCCTCCCGGACGGCCTGGACCTGTTCGCCACCTATCTCGCAGGCCGCACGGCGGCGACTCCGGCCCGGTCGTTCCTGTTCGACATGGGCGGATGGCGGGCCGCCGGATTCAGCCCGGAGACCGTCGTCGAGATCGGCTCCGACCGGCGGATCAGCACCCAGCCCCTGGCCGGAACCAGGGCACTCGGCCAGGACCCCGGCGAGAACACCCGGCTCCGCGAGCAGTTGCTGAACGATCCGAAGGAGGTGATCGAGCATGCCGTCTCCGTCCGGCTCGCCTTCGAGGAGCTCGCCGAGGTCTGCGACGGCGGGACCGTGTCCATCGGCGAGTTCATGGCGATCCGGAAACGCGGCGCCGTCCAGCACATCGCCTCGCGCGTTTCCGGGAAACTGCGGGACGGGGTACCCCCGTGGTCGGCCTTCGCCGCGCTCTTCCCGGCTGTGACGGCCACGGGTGTGCCCAAGGCCGCGGCCCTGGACGTGATCCGCGACCGCGAGAGCGCGCCGCGGGGACTGTACGGCGGTGCGGTCTTCATGACCGACGCCGACGGGACCCTGGACGCCGCCCTGACCTTGCGCACGGTCTTCCAGCGTGACGGCCGCAACTGGCTGCGGGCCGGCGCCGGAATCATGGGCCAGTCCACGCCCGAGCGGGAGTGGGAGGAGACCTGCGAGAAGCTCCGCAGCGTCGCTCCACACCTGCGGGCCCGTACGGAAGGAGCAACGAAGGCATGAGCACGGAAACCGTCGAACAGGCTTCGCCCCAGGCCGACGCTCCACCGCGGGCGGCATCGGAGAGCACCGTCGCGTCTCGGGTCGCGCTGCTGCTGCCGTTCGCCCGGGACGACGCCGGCCGGTACGCCCTGGCGGCGCTTCTCTCCACGCTGGGCACGCTGTGCCAGCTCGGGCCCTTCTACGTCATCTACCTCGCCATCAGCGCTCTCCTCGACGGGAGCGCGGGAGGGGATTACCTGTTCGGGCTTGCCTGGGCCGCCCTGGCGCTCGTGGCGGGCCAGTACGTCCTCATGGGCCTCGCCATGCTGATCTCCCATCGGGCGGCGTTCGGAACGCTGTACCGCCTGCGGCTGCGGATCGGGGAACGGCTCGGCCGGGTCCCGCTGGGCAAGGTCGTGTCCAAGCGGTCGGGGGAGATCCAGCGCACCCTGTCGGACGATGTCGAAAGGCTGGAGCTGTTCCTCGCCCACGCGATCCCCGACGTGGTCGCCGCGGTGGTCGTGGTGGTCGCCTCCACGATCTGGATGCTCGTCGTCGACTGGCGGATGGCACTGGCCGCCGTCGCCGGCCTCGTCGTCGCCTTCGCGCTGATGAACCACGGAATGCGGGCTTCCCAGGGCAAGATGGGCGGCTACATGGCCGCCATGGGGCGGATGAACGGCTCCATCGTCGAGATGGTGCGCGGGCTGCCGATAGTGCGGATGTTCAACCGGACGGACGCCACGTTCGCCGAGACCCAGGACGCGATCCACGGCGCCGCGAAATACCAGGCCGACTGGGGGAAGGCGTTCCTTCCCCTCTATACGGCGTTCTTCACGCTGACGTCGGCCACGGCGATCACGATCGTGCCCGTGGGCCTCCTGCTGTGGGCGAACGACGCCATCGGCGCAACCGAGCTGCTGTTCTTCTTCGTCATCGGACTCGGGTACGGCGGATCGGTGGTCAAGCTGCAGGACTTCGCGGCGCAGCTCACCGTTCTGTCGTACGGCGCGCAGCTCATCAACGAGCTGAAGGACGCTGGAGAGCTGCCCGAGGCCGACCACGACGCGGAACTTCGCGACGCCTCGGTGGAGTTCCGCGACGTGGCCTTCGGCTACGACGGGGCTGACCGCGACGCCCTGACCGGCGTGACATTCCACGCGGCACCACGCACCATCACGGCGCTGGTCGGCCCGTCCGGCGCCGGGAAGAGCACGGTGGCCCGCCTGATCTGCCGGTTCTTCGACGCGCGGGAGGGTGCGGTCCTGGTCGGCGGGACCGACGTCAAGGAGATCCCGTTCTCACAGCTCATGCGGCACGTGTCGTTCGTCTTCCAGGAGACGTTCCTGTTCGACGACACCGTCGAGGCCAATCTCAGGCTCGCCAGACCCGATGCCACGGACGCCGAGCTGGAGGCGGCCTGCCGCGCCGCCCGTGCACATGAGTTCGTCACCGCCCTGCCGGACGGCTACCGGAGCAGGATCGGCCAGCACGGAAGCCGTCTGTCCGGGGGCGAGCTCCAGCGCCTCGCCATCGCCCGCACCCTGCTCAAGGGCACCGAGATCGTGGTTCTCGACGAGGCCACCGCGTTCGTCGACCCGGAGAACGAGGTGGCCCTGCAGGCGGCGATCGACACGCTGGTCACCGACCGGACAGTGGTCATCATCGCGCACCGGCTGTCGACGATCGCGGGCGCCGATCAGATCCTTGTCGTCGACGACGGCCGCATCACCGAGCGCGGCCGCCACGAGGATCTCATCTCCGCGGACGGCCTCTACGCCGACATGTGGCGCGCCTTCCAATCCACCGAACGGATCGCCCTCGGCGAAGCGGTCCACAAGGCTGGTCCGACCAGCGCTATGGAGCCGACATGACGACGTACTACACGGGCACGGTGCGGACCCTCTGGCGGTTGTTCGGCCCGCACCGCCAGGCCTTCGTCTTCTCACTGATCGCTCAGATCCTGATGTCCCTCGCGGCTGCCGTCCCGGTGGTGACGCTGGTCTGGGTGATCGATCGCATCCGTACGGAAACGCTGACCGGGGAGCGGGTCGGCCTGGCGATCGGCCTCGTGCTCGCCGGGGCCGCCGGGCAGTACGGCTTCGGCTATCTCAGCAACCGTCTGGCATGGACCGCGACGTTCTACGGAATCGGCGCGGCCCGGACCGGCACACTCCAACATATCCAGCGGCTCCCCCTGGGCACAGTGCGCGAACGCGGCGCAGGTGACGTGTCGACCATGCTCACCAGTGACATGGAGGCGGTCTCCACCTATGCGCACCATGGGCTCCCGCTCTGGTTCAGCGCTACCTCACTGCCGGTGTTCATCTTCGCCGGCCTGCTCACCGTGGACGTGCCGATGGCCTTCGCCGTGGCGGTCAGCGTCGTCGCCGCGCTGCCGCTGTACCGGTGGACCTCGCGCTACTTCGCACGCAGAGCGGTCGAAAGAGGCGAGCTGCTCGCCGCGGCGAACGGCCGGATGATCGAGTACGTCCGGGGAATCGCGGTCGTCCGCTCCTTCGACCGGGCCGGGGCCAGGCTGGAGTGGTTCCACGGCGCCCTGCGGGACATTCGCGACATCAACGACAGGCTGGCCGTCAGGCTCGTCCCCGCCGGACTGGCCACCATGGGGATCGTCCAGCTCGGCATACCGCTGACGATCGCCGCACTCGGCTACTGGTATGCCGGCGGGCGGCTGGACGCCGGAGCGGTTTTGATCTTCCTCGTCCTGGTCCTGCGCATCTACACCCCGCTGCTCCAGGTGGCGGCGAGCGGCGAGGAGTCACGGCTTGCCGAGGCCGCCCTGCGCCGGATCGGTGCGATCCACGACCTTCCCACCCAACCGGCACCCACCGTTGGGAAGACCACCATCGACGCGCCGTCGGTGCGACTGGACGACGTCACGTTCGGCTACGACCCTGGCCAGCCCGTCATCAAGGGCCTGTCCTTGGACGTCCCGCCGAAGACCATGACCGCGCTCGTCGGCCCCTCGGGAGCGGGCAAGAGCACGATCCTTTCGCTGATCGCGCGGTTCTGGGACGTCAACACCGGCTCGGTCCGCCTTGGCGACGCCGACGTCCGCGATCTCACGCCCGAGCAGCTCTTCGACGCGCTCACCGTGGTGTTCCAGGACGTCTACCTGTTCCAGGGCACGATCCGGGAGAACATCGCCTTCGGCCGCGAGGGGGCCACCGAGGAGAGCATCGAGGCCGCCGCCAGGCAGGCCCAGGCGCACAGCTTCATCACCGCACTGCCGCAGGGCTACGACACGCCGGTGGGCGAGGGCGGCGCGACCCTGTCCGGTGGCGAGCGCCAACGCGTCTCCATCGCCCGGGCCATCCTCAAGGACGCTCCCATCGTGCTGCTCGACGAGGCCACCTCCGCGCTGGACCCGATCAACGAACGGGCTGTCCAGCAGGCGTTCGCGGAGCTCGTCCGCAACCGCACGGTCATCGTCGTCGCCCACCGGCTGAGCACGATCCGCTCGGCTGACCAGATCGCTGTGGTGGACGGCGGCCGGGTGGTCGAACGCGGCCGGCATGAGGAGCTTCTCGCCTTGAACGAGCGTTACGCCAGGCTGTGGGCCGAACGCGAGAAGGCCAGCAGTTGGCGGCTTGCCCGTACATCGCCTGTGAAGTCCAGCGTGAGCAACAGTTCAGGTTCACCCGAATGACCGCGTGCCGGTCACCGCGCTCATCGGTTCGGCGAGCCGCTGTCGGCCAAGGACACCAGCACCGACGCCGGTGCGGACTTTCGGTGGCGAGCGGACGCGTCATGCGGAAGGGCCGAGCGGGGCCTTCGTCGTGGTGCAGCCGTGCCATGACGACCGCCGGCCCTCCGGCGCCGCGATCCCCATCGGCCCGGTCCGCACCGAACAGCAGGTCGACGCGCTCTGTGGGTGGCTGAGAGGGGGGGACATCTCGCGCGCGATCCCGCCCTGTCGCCGTCGGAGGTGCTGGAGTTCGTCCGCCCCACACTCGACGAGGTGCGGGCCAGGCATGACGCCGCCCTGGCCGTACGCGCCCGGGACCTGGCCCTGTCGGGCGGTAACGGCGCGGTGGGCCTCGACGACATCCTCTCCCTGCTGCGGCAGGGCCGGGTCGAGCACCTGCTGCTCGACGAGGCGGGCCGGTGGCCCGTACGCCGGGTCGATCCGCGTTCCGAGGTCGATGAGCAGGTCGCGGGGCTCGAACCCGGAACCAGCGGATCAAGCCCGGCGCCGAGCACACAGCATGAGCTCGGCGCCGGGGGCGTGTGGGCCGCACCGCGGATCCGCGGTCACGTCCAGACGACCATCAGACGGACGTGCGGGACCATTGCTGGTTGGTGCCGGTGTTGCACGGATACTGCTTGAGGACCACGCCGTCGGCGGTGGAGGCGGCCGGCACGTCCACGCACTTGCCACTGTGCCGGGCGCGGAGTTGGAAGTGGCTGCCGTTGGTGACCATCTGGAATTGCTGGTTGGTGCCGGTGCCGCAGGTGTATTGGATGAGTTCGGCGCCGTCGGTGGTGGAGGCGCTGACCACGTCGAGGCATTTGCCGCTGTGGCGGCTGATGAGGCGCCAGTAGCCGCTGCCGGCGTCTTGGAACTGCCAGTGCTGCCAGGGGTCGCCGTTGTAGGTGTACTGGCCGATGCGGGCGCCGTTGTCGGTGTTGGGTTGCTGGATGTCCATGGCTTTGCCGCTGTGGCGGGCGGTGAGCCGGTAGGTGGTGGTGTCACCGTCGATGGTGTCGCCCCAGGCGTAGCGGATGCGGTCGGCGCCGGAGGGGTTGCGGATGGTCAGGTTGAGCGTGGTGCCGGTGCCGTCCAGGGCGTACATGGAGTACCAGTCGTAGCCGATGGTGCCGGGTTTGCCGCCGAGGGCGGGCCAGTAGGTGCCGCCCATCTGGTTGTCGCGCATGACTTGGGCCATGGCGCGGATGTGGCGGACGAAGTTGTCGGTGCTGGTGGGGTCGGCGTAGTTGAGGCCGGTGGACATGGGTGCGCCGAATTCGGTGGCGATGGCGCGGGAGGCGCAGGTGCCCAGCCGGGTCTGGATGTGGGTGCGGAAGGCGTCGTACGTCATCGGGTTGTAGAAGAAGGCGTAGTGGTGGAAGGACAGCAGGGTGGCGTTGAAGCGGCTGTCGTTGCAGATGTCGCGCAGGTCCTGGCTGTAGCCGGTGCCGCCGATGAGGACTCGGTTTGCGGGGGCGGAGTAGTGGTGGTCGAGCCAGGTGGCGGCGAGGTCGCGCCATTCGGCTGAGGTGTAGCCGTGGGGCTCGTTCATGGGTTCGAAGTAGACGTTGTTGTTGGAGCCATAGGTGTTGGTGACGGTGGACCACATGGTGTTCCATGCGGTGTGGTTGGTGATGCGGCCGCCGGAGGCGGCGCCGTCTTCCCAGTAGGCGAGGATGACTTTCCAGCCGCGGGTGGTGGCGGCGTCGATGGCGCCGCGGTAGGCGTTCCACCAGGTGGTGTTGGCCACGGTGTGGGTGTTGATGGGCAGTCGGACGGTGTTGATGCCCATGGTGGACGCCATGTCGTCGTAGAGGGCGTTGGCTTTGGCGCGTACGGTGGCGTTGCTGTCGGTTTGGTTGAGGCCGTGCAGGATGAGGGAGCCGGTGCTGAAGTTGTCGCCGAGCACGGCCCAGTTCATGCCGCGGAATTGGCGGGTGGCTGCGTGGGCCGGCGACGTGGAGACCACGAGGGTGGCTGCTGCGGCGAGCGTGGTCGCGATGAGGGTGATCAGCAGGCGGCGTAACGGCGGGGTGTTCGGGGATGGTCCTGATGTCGGTGTCATGACATGTCCAATCACTAGAACAGGCTCAGAGGGTCGGGACGATCGGGCGGATCGTTCCGTCCGCGGCGAACTCCATCCGGTCGACGGCCACCTCCCGGTTGGTCCCGTTCCCCGCCGGGACGGCGAACCGGTGGTAGGCGATGTACCACGTGTCGGTGCCGGGCATGCGGACGACCGAATGGTGCCCGGTGCCCTTGATTCCGGCCTCCAGCCACTTCTGCAGCACCACGCCGCGCTTGGTCCACGGTCCCAGCGGGCTCGACCCGGTCGCGTACGCCACCCGGTAGTCCTCGCTGCGGGTGTCGTTCTCCGACCACATGAAGTAGTAGATCCCGCCGCGTTTGAACACGAACGGCGCTTCGTTGTAGCCCGACGGGGTGATGGTCCGTACTTGCGCCGGGTTGAAGGAGGTCATGTCGCCGTTCAGCGGCACGACGCGGGCGGCGCCCTGCCCCCAGTAGAGGTATGAGCGGCCGTCGTCGTCGGTGAAGACCATCGGATCGATCGCCTGGCCGGAGTACTGGCCGGCGGCGATGAGCGGCCGTCCGAGCGCGTCCCGGAACGGGCCCGTCGGCGAGTCGGAGACCGCGACGCCCAGCTGCTTCGCGGTGTTCCCGGTGGCCGCGCCGCCGCTGAAGTACAGGTAGTAGCGGCCGTTGGCCGCCGCGACCGCCGGGGCCCAGGCCGAGTCGTCTGCCCAGGACACGTCGGGGCCGTGATCCAGGACGACGCCGTGGTCGGTCCAGGTCACCAGGTCGGCGGAGGAAAACGCCTTGTAGTACGTCCCGCGCCAGTTCGCGTAGCCGTCGGTCGTGGGGTACAGGTAGTAGCGGCCGTTGATCACGGTGATGTGCGGGTCGGCGAACAGGCCGGGGATCACCGGGTTCCGGTTCGTCTTGGGCGCCCACGGCACGGCGATCCGGAACGAGCTGTCCCCGCGGAAGGTCGCGGTGTCCTGGTACGGGTCCAGCCAGAGCTCGAAGTCGCGGTGCCTGATCCGCCGGTTCGGATAGTTGTAGGAGGTCAGCGACGTCGATCCGGCGACGGAACCGTCGACGGCGCAGAACGTGGCGTCAGCCCCGAACGTCGCGTCGCCGGTGTTGGCGTCCACACGCAGCCGCCAGTCGCGGTGCCGCAGAAACCGGCCGTCCTTGGTCTGGAAGGAGTAGCAGGAGGGCGCGGCCAGGCCGTTGACGATGGTGAAGGTCGCGTCGAGCTTGGTTTGGGTCGCGGCGGACGAGGGAACCGGGTCGATGCGGCCGAGCGCGGCGGCGTGCCGGACGTACCGGCCGGGGTAGTTGACCGACTCCAAGGAGCGGGCTCCGGTCGGCAGCGTCGCGGCGAACGCCGGAGCGGCCGTGGTCACCAGGTCGAAGCAGGCCAGAACGAGCGCGGCCGTGCCGGCCGCCCATCTGCTCACCGTCATGCGTGCCTCTTTCCGAGCACCGTCGATGTTAACGCTACCAGTTTTGGGTGGAGAGTCGATTGGTCATCACACTGGCGCTCAGCCCCCGGGCGCTCAGCCCCAGCGTTGCAGTAGCCGGTCGTACTCGGCCTGGGTGATCGGCAGGACGGTGCCGTGGCGCGGCCGGCCGGGCAGGGTGTAGCCGGAGACGGGTGACCACTGCCGGGAGTTCAGGTCGGTGGTCGTGAACGGCACGTAGCCCCGGCCCCCGTACTCGTCGATGAACATGTACCAGCGCTCCTCGGTGTTCGATTTGAAGACCAGCGGACCCTCGCCCTGACTGATCGCGTTGTTCCCGAGGCACTCCGCGACGAACGAGTAGGTGCGGTTGAGCACGGTCGCCGACTTCTCCGCGAGGATGAACTTGCCACACGGGGTCTGCGACGCGCTCCGCTCGTCCTTCGTGAAGCGGTAGTAGGTGCCGTTGTGCTTGATGAGCGTCGAGTCGATCGTCGAGTAGCCCTTGTCGACCCAGACCTGCGCGGCGCTGAAGGTCCGGAAGTCGGAGGTCGTGGCGTACATCATCCGGTTGTAGGTGGTGCCGGTGTGGTTCGGGTCGCCGGCGGAGTACAGCTTCGACGCCCAGAACACCACGTACTGGCCGAGCCCCTCGTCGTAGTACGCCTCCGGGGCCCACGTGTTGCCGGCCGTGTCCGGTGAGACACGGGCCAGGCGCGGCGCGCTCCAGTTCACCAGGTCGGTCGACTCCCACACCACGATGGACTTGCTGCCCGTCCGCTGGACCTGGTCCCAGTTGCCGTTGCCGTACATCCGCAGGTCGGTGGCGATCTTGTAGAACCTGTCGCCCTGTGGCGAACGGATGAGGAACGGGTCGCGCACGCCGCGGGTGCCCACGGTCGAGGTCAGCACGGGCCGCCCACCGTTGAGCTGGCGCCACCGGGTCGGGTCGTTGCCCTGGCTGAGCGCGAAGTAGACCTGCTCGCCGGTGGAGGTGTTCTCGCCGGTGAAGTACGTGAACAGATAGCCGGCGTACTTCGGGGCCGGTGGCGCGTCGGCCCGGACGAGCTGCCACTGCTGGTTGGCGCCGCCGTTGTCGGTCCACTGGACGACGTTCGCACCGTTGGCCGTGGACGCCGAGGCGACGTCCAGCAGCTTGCCGCTGTGCCGGGCTCGGAGCTTGTAGTGGCCGCTGCCGGCGTCGACGAACTGGAACTGCTGGCTGGCCCGATCGGCGCGGGTCCGTTGCTGGACGACGGCGCCGTCGGCGGTCGACTGGTCGGCGATGTCGACCGCTTTGCCGCTGTGCCGCGAGATGATCTGGTAGTACGCCGCCGGGTTGATCACGGCTGCGTTCGCCGGCGGTCCCGTGATCAGCGCGGCGACGCAGCTCGCGATCAGTGCGCCGACGAGGACGAAAGTGGTGCGACGCCGGTGCGGACGTCGCGGTGCGGCCCGATCGTGGGAGGGCTGTGTCATCTGAACCCGTCCAGTGTGGTGGTGAAGGGTTGCCGGCGCCATGTCGTGTCAGGCGCGGCGCCAGGTGAAGCGCTGGTTGGGGTTGCCGTTGTAGGTGTATTGGGAGATGCGGGCGCCGTCGGCGGTGGAGTATTCCCCGACGTCCATGGCCAGGCCGGACTCCCGGTTGACGAGGCTGATCACGTCACCGCCGTGGTCGACCACGCGCCACCGCTGGCCGGTGGCGCCGGTGTCGGCCTGTTGGACGACGTCCGCACCGGTCGCGGTGCCCGTGGGCTGGAGGAACAGGCCGCTGTGCCGGGCCTTGACGCGGACGTGGCCGTCGCCTGCGTCCACGAACTCGAATTGCTGGTTGGGGCGGCTGTTGGGGGTCCACTGGATGAGCCGTGCGCCGACGGCGGTGGAGGCCGCGTTGACGTCGGCGGCCTTGCCGCTGTGCTGGGCCACCAGGGTGTAGATGGCCGGGCCGCCGGGCGAGTCACCCAACTGGGCTTCCCACCTGGTGTTGGGCCCGGCCGCGTCGGCCGGGAGGCGGTCCCGTGCGGCGGTGTCGCCGTACATGGTCCAGCGGGCCCAGTCGACGACGGTGGTGGGGAAGCGGTTGTCGCTCCAGAAGCTGGTGTGGCTGCCGCCGACGAAGGTGAGGAACGCCTTGGGCCAGGTCATCTCCGTGTACGCCTGCCGGGCCGAGGAGTACTGCGTGGTCGAGTCCCGGTCGCCGTGGACGAACAGCACCTTGGCGGAGACCGAGGCGGCGGGGTCGCCCATGTCCTCGCAGGACTGCGGGTTGGCGGAGACGATCCGGCTGTCGGGCCAGGCGGTCAGCAGACCATGGGTGATCATGCCGCCCAGGGAGTGACCCGAGACTCCGACGCCGATGCCGGTGTCGATGTGCCCGGCCAGCGGTCCGCTCGTGTTGAGGGCGAGGGTCTGGGAGAGGATCTGCGAGACGTCCTTGGAGGTGTTGCCGTTTCTGACGTCGGTGAAGTTGTGGTTGAAGTGCGGGGCGGGGACGACGAAGCCGGCCGCGGCCAGGGCCCGGATGATGAACAGGGAGCTCTGCGGGCTGCTCTGGAAGCCGTGGGTGAAGTTGTAGACGGGGAAGACGCCGCCCGCGACCGGGGCGTTGGTCACCGGGTTGCCTCCGGGGGTGCCGGTGGCGGGGTAGTAGACGTAGGTGGTGCACGGGCGGCTGCCGCGGGTCCAGTCGTACCGGCGCACGCCGACCGCGAACGGCGTGGTCGGCGCCGTGTCCAGCGGCCCGTCGGCGGCGAGCGCCTGCCCCGCGCCGAGCAGGGACAGGCCGAGGCCCGCCGCTCCGGCCGCGCTCACGCTGAGGAAGGTCCGCCGTTGCATGGTCATGGATGACTCCCTGGGTGCGGGGATGGTTGTGGCGAGGGGCGTTGGGTCGGGTGCGTCCAGCGGGCGGCAGGTGGAGCGGGAGGG
>NZ_SMJZ01000349.1 GCF_004348345.1 Nonomuraea longispora | reverse complement strand
CAGTTGCCGGAACCGCCGGACGTGACGCCCTGGGCCTGGTTGCCCGAGATGAACGAGCCGCCCGAGTCGCCGGGCTCGGCGCAGGCGCTGGTGCGGGTCAGGCCGCCGACGGTGCCCGGCGGCTAGGATGATCGATCCTGCCACCGCACCGCGCTTACTCAACATGAGCACTCCTCGGTTGGGGGTGCTGTCAAGTTAACGGCTGCTAACGCTTCTTGACAGATGTCAAACGAGCCCTATTTCGGTGTTATAGCCGCGGTTTCGGCCGCGAGCCAGGACGGCGGCCGCCCCTCCTTAAGGCCGCTGCCGCCGCCCCGTCGCTGGTCAGGTCACCGGTTCGCCGGTGCGATCGCCGTGGAACGCGCCGTCAGCAAGGCGATGAACGCGTACGGCACCACCATGAGGACGAATGTCAGCCCGTGCGACACGTACGACGACGCAGCCCCGTACGCGGCGTAGACCGCGAGCGTGACCACGTTCGTGCCGAGGCCGGCGACCGAGGTCACGGTGGCCCTGGCCGTACCGGTGATCCGCTCCTGCAACCGTGCGTCCGCCACCACACTGGCCAGCTGGAACGCCCCGAAGGCCAAGGCGACCAGCGCGAACCCCGCCGGATGCGCGCTGACCGCCCCCGCGGCCAGGGCCAGCGCCGCGAAGGCGATCGTGCAGGCATACACGCGGGGCGGCATGTTCCGGGCGCGCCCGGCCAGCAGGCCGCCCGCCGTGGCGCCGACCCAGCCGAGGAGGATGAGCAGCGGGACGACGGCCTTGGCGACGCCCGTGTCGGTCGCGAGGTACGGGACGTACTCGTCCAGGGCGCCCCAGATCGCCGTCACCGAGGCGACCACCAGCACCGCGCGCAGGACGCGCCGGTCCGTGCGGGCCTCGGTCAGGCCGGCCTTCAGAATCCCCAGGTAACCCTCGTCGTCGCCGTCGCCGCCGCGCGCGCGGTGTTCGGGCAGGGTGAGCGCCGTGGCCGCGCAGAGCACGCAGGCCAGCACGCTGGCGACACCCACGGCCGGATAACCGCCGGCCGCGAAGACGGGCACGGCCAGGCCCATCGCCGCCGCGACGGCGACCGTGCCCACGGCGGTCGCCCGGCCCATGATGGCGGTGTAGCGGTGGGCCTGGCCGCGGCGCTCCAGCTCCTCGTAGGAGAGGGCCTCGAACGCGCCCGACACCAGCGCGCCCTCCGCGCCCCACAACACGAAGCCGAGGGCGAACGCCCAGTAGGAGGGGAAGAGCAGCCACAGGCTGAAACCCAGCGCGGCCAGCAGCGGGCCCAGGCACAGGGTGACACGCCTGGACAGCCGGTCGGCCCAGGCACCGGACGGGATCTCGAGCACCATGCCCGTCACCGACCAGATGACGAACAGGGACGACGTCTCGGCCACGGACAACCCGGTGTCGATGAACAGCAGCGTGTAGACCGGGTAGATCAGCAGAAATTCGCCGAGGAACGTGTAAAGGTACAGCGACGCGACAAGCATGAGGCCTTCCAGGGGGACGAGTAGGGACTCCGAGTGCTTGTCGCCTCGGAGGCCCGCGCGCCCCGCGCCGGCCCCTGGTTATGGAACGGGATCAATGTCGCCAGGTCATACCGGGGAGTTTAACGCCCTCTCCGCCGCCGTGCACCCCGCAATCGGCCACGGGTGAGCGGCGCCGGACCCCCTGCGGCGGACTCCTGCGGCGGGCCCCTGCGGCGGGGCCCGCCGCGTCAGTCGCGGCCGTCGTCGTCGAACGACTGCAGGACCCGCTCGAACGCGTCGCCGACAGGCCGCAGCACCTCGGTGAACGCGTTGACGAGCGGACCGAAGATCTCGCCCACCTCGGTCATGAGGTCAGGGCTCTTGTCCTCGGGAGGCGCCCAGCGCATGGCGTCGGCGCTCAGCGTCTCCCACTCGTCGACTACGCCGTCGATCGCGTCGAGCACATGGTCAGGATCGCTTGGCATGGTCGTTCCCCTGGAAGTCACCCGGTGGAATCCCTCATGACCACGGTACTTCAGGCCGGGCTGGACACGCCCACGCCGCCTCGGGTCTGTGAGCCGTACCGCTCCTTGTCGGCGCTCAGGTCGAGCGGGCGGACGCTGGAGCGGGCGGCGAGCGCGTCGTCGGTCAGCAGCGCCGCGGGCACCAGCCACGACACCTCGAACTCCAGCCCGTCGGGGTCCTTCGCGTAGAGGGCCTTGGTGGTGCCGTGGTCGGAGGCGCCGACCAGCGCGCCGAGCTCGCGCAGCCGGGCCGCGATGCGGTCGAGCTCGTCGAGGGTGTCGACCTCCCAGGCCAGGTGGTAGAGGCCGACCGTGGTGCGGCCCGCCGGTGAGGGCCCCGCGTCGCCACAGATCTCGAACACGCCCAGGTCGTGGTCGTTCGTCGAGCCGGGAGCCTGAAGGAAGGCGGCGCCCGGCAGGGCCATGACCACCTCGAAACCCAGGGCCTCCCGGTAGAAGGCGACGCTGCGCTCCGTGTCCCTGACGTAGAGGACCGCGTGGTTGAGCCGCTGGATCGGCATGGTGTTCTCCTTTCGATGGAGCCCACCTCAAATGTATGAGAATTCAACCACTTCGGCCGCCCGCCGACCGTGCGGTTTCCGGGCGGCTTCCGGGCGGCTCCCCGGGCGGCTTCCGGGAACACGCGGGCGGGTGTGGCGCGCAACTGTCGGACCGAGGCCGTACCGTTCTCCGGGTACCCGAACCGAGGAGATTGCCGATGCACGACACCGAAGAGGCGCTGTTCAGGGCGGTTCACGGCATCGCGGGCAGGCTCGCAGGCCAGCCCGTTCCCGTGGTGATGGACGCGCTGCTGCGCGACCTGCCCAAGGCTCCCGGCCTCGAGGTGACGGAGATTCGCAGGATCGCTGAGGAGATCAGCGTGGGCCGCGATCCATCGGGCTTGTGAACTCCGGGTCGCGGGGGGAGCATCGAGGCATGGCCGCTGGGCGCGGGTAGCATTTGCCCCATCTCGGCCAGCCTTGGGCTGGAACACGTGTCAGGAGGTCGTGGGTGACGCTGGTCGCAGGGGTCGATTCCTCCACGCAGAGTTGCAAGGTCGTCATCCGCGACGCGGAGACGGGCGCGCTGGTCCGGCAGGGCCGGGCAGCGCACCCCGACGGCACCGAGGTCCACCCTTCACACTGGTGGGCCGCGTTACTGCAGGCCATCGAGGCGGCCGGCGGGCTCGACGACGTGGCCGCCATCAGCGTGGCAGGCCAGCAGCACGGCATGGTCTGCCTCGGCGCGTCCGGAGAGGTCGTCCGCGACGCCCTCCTGTGGAACGACACCCGCTCCGCCCAGGCCGCCGCTGACCTGGTCACCGAGCTGGGCGGCCCCCAGGCGTGGGCCGAGGCGGTGGGCTCGGTGCCCGTGGCCTCGTTCACCGTCACCAAGCTGCGCTGGGTGGCCCAGCACGAGCCCGGCAACGCGCAGCGCACGGCGGCGGTGTGCCTGCCGCACGACTGGCTCACCTGGCGCCTTGCGGGGGCGCTCGCCACCGGCCCCTTCGACGCGCGGGCCTGGCGCGACGCCCCCACGCCGCCCCTCGACCAACTCGCCACCGACCGAGGCGACGCCTCCGGCACCGGCTACTGGTCGCCCGCGACCGGCGCCTACCGCACCGACCTGCTGAAAACCGCCCTCGGCACCGTCCCCCACCTGCCCAGGGTGCTCGGGCCGCGGGAGCCGGCGCCCGGCTCAGGGCGCGTCGTGATCGCGCCCGGCACCGGCGACAACATGGCGGCGGCGCTCGGCGTCGGCGCGCGGCCCGGCGACATCGTCGTGTCGCTCGGCACGTCCGGCACGGTGTTCGCGATCGCCGAGACGCCCAGCGCCGATCCCACCGGCGCGGTCGCCGGTTTCGCCGACGCGACGGGCCGCTTCCTGCCGCTGGTGTGCACGCTCAACGCCGCCCGCGTCATGGACGCCGCCGCCCGCATCGCCGGCGTCTCACTCGACGAGCTGAGCGACCTCGCCCTCCAGGCGCCGCCGGGAGCCGGCGGGCTCACGCTGGTCCCCTACCTCGAAGGCGAGCGCACCCCCAACCGCCCCACCGCGACAGGCTCGATCCACGGGCTGACCCTCGCCACCGCCACCCCGGCCCACCTGGCCAGAGCCGCCATCGAAGGCATGCTGTGCGGGCTCGCCGACGCGCTCGACGCCCTCGGCCTGCGGGCCGAACGTGTCCTGCTGATCGGAGGCGCCGCCCGTTCCGAAGCGGTCCGCCGCATCGCCCCCACGATCTTCGGCGTGCCGATCGCGGTGCCGCCACCCGCCGAATACGTCGCCGACGGCGCCGCCCACCAGGCCGCCACCCTGGTCACCACGCCCGACTGGCGCCCCCACGACGCCGCCACCTACGAAGCCGCCCCGGCGCCCGACATCCGTCTCCGCTATGCGCGCGCGGCGGGGGTTCTCGACTGATCTTCTTCTTTTCTTCACGGCTGCGCATGGCACCCACCACGCGCAGCCGTAAGAAATCACCCCAGGCAACCAGCGCCAGGGCCCGATGCGGTGGGGGGAGGCTGGTGAGCGTCTCCCTGGAAGGCCGGGAACTCGCGGCGGCGGGTGGGCTCACTTTGGCGCAGCCGTGAAGGATGTGTGCTTGATGGGTGGTGAGCGTCCCTGCGGTCGGAGGCGAACGGGGGCGGGTC
>NZ_SMJZ01000348.1 GCF_004348345.1 Nonomuraea longispora | reverse complement strand
GGCGCAGCCGGTGCAGCAGGTGGCTTCGGTCGAGGTCGAGCGGCTTGCGCAGGTCGAGGTCGATCTCCCGGTCGAGCGCCTCCGGCTTGAGCCTGAGCCGCCGCTGCCGCTCGCGCAGGTCGCGCTGCAGCGGCACCATCGGGTTGCCGTCGCCGACGTGGCCGAGCCGGTCGCCGACGACCATGCGCCGCTGGATCAGCTCCACGGCCAGGTCGTCGCCCTCGCACAACACGGCCCTGGCCGCCTCGGTGACCTCGCCGAGCCCTGCCAGCGGACGGCCGCGCAGGGCCGCGAGACCGTGCGCGAGGCGTACGGACTCGATGACGTGCGCGGACGACACCGGCAGGCCCTCGTCGCGCAGCACTCCCGCGGCCGCGGTCAGCCACCGCTCCACGGGCCGGTCGGGCGCGTCGAACAGGTGGTGGTACCAGCCGGGTGAGGCGATCCCCGCGCCGTAGCCGCTCCGCGAGGCCAGCCGCCCGTACGTCCACGGCACCCACGTCAGCTCCGCCTTCACCTTCGGCAGGCCGCGCAGGAGCGCGTTGTCGGCGCCGACCGGCGGCAGGGGCTCCGCCAGCGCGGGCACGTGCCAGGCGCCGCAGATCACCACGATCCGCTCGTGACCCTCCTTGACCGCCGCGCGGAGGGTCTTGCGCATGTACGCCTCGCGCCTGGCCTCCCGCTCGTCCGGCCGGTGCCCCTCGCGCACCGCGGCCATGGCCTCGGCGATCACCGCGAAGGGAGTGTCGCCGCGGTGCTCGACGACGTCCTCCCACCAGCGTTCGGGATCGTCGTGGCCGGCGGCGGCGGCCAACGCCCCGATGGGGTCGGCCCGCAGGCCGGGCGCCTCCTCGTCGCCGTCACCCGCCAGCGAATGGGCGGCGGGCAGATCGCAGAAGCGTACCGGCACGCCCGCCGACGTGGCGTACAGGATGGCCTGCCATTCGGGCGAGAACACCGCGAACGGCCAGAACGCCGCTCGCGACGGTTGCCCCGGCACGTGGGCGAGCAGCGCGACGGGCGGCTCCATGCCGGGGGCGAGCGAGACGATCCGATCGGCCTCCGGCGGGCCCTCGATGAGGATCACGCCGGGCCGCAGGCGTTCGAGTGCGTCGCGCACGGCCCGTGCCGACCCCGGCCCGTGATGGCGCACGCCCAGCACGTGAACGTCCGCCCGCCCCGCTTTGAGCACGCCCGCCGCCCCGGGACCGGGCCGGTCGCCGCCGGCGGGTGGGCGGGCGGTCACGAAACCTCGCGGCAGGCGCGGTAGAAGTCGCGCCAGTCCGACCGCTCGCGTACGACGGTCTCCAGGTACTCGCGCCACACCACCCGGTCCGACACCGGCTCCTGGACCACCGCGCCGACGATTCCCGCCGCCACGTCGGACGGGCGCAGCACCCCGTCACCGAAGTGCGCGGCCAGCGCGATGCCGTTGGTGAGTACGGAGATCGCCTCGGCCGTGGACAGGGTGCCGCTCGGCGACTTGACCTTGGTGCGCCCGTCCTCGGTGACGCCCGTGCGCAGCTCCCTGAACACCGTCACCACCCGGCGGATCTCCGTCAGCCCCGTCGTCGTCGCGGGCAGGTCGAGAGAGGCGCCGAGCTGGGTGACGCGGCGGGCGACGATGTCCACCTCCTCCTCGGCGGTGGCGGGAACGGGCAGCACCACCGTGTTGAAACGGCGGCGCAGCGCGCTGGACAGCTCGTTGACGCCCCTGTCGCGGTCGTTGGCGGTGGCGATGACGTTGAAGCCGCGTTCGGCCTGGACCTCGCGGTTGAGCTCGGGGATCGGCAGGGTTTTCTCCGACAGGACGGTGATCAGGGCGTCCTGCACGTCGGACGGCATGCGGGTGAGCTCCTCGACGCGCGCGACCCGGCCCTCGGCCATCGCGCGCATCACGGGCGACGGGGTCAGCGCCTCGATCGACGGGCCCTCGGCCAGCAGCCTGGCGTAGTTCCAGCCGTATCTGACGGCCTCTTCCGCGGTGCCGGCGGTGCCCTGCACGAGCAGCGTCGAGTCGCCGCTGATGGCCGCGGCGAGGTGCTCGGACAACCAGGTCTTGGCGGTACCGGGCACCCCGAGCAGCAGCAGCGCGCGGTCGGTGGCCAGCGTGGCGACGGCGACCTCGACGATGCGCCGCGCGCCCACGTATTTCGGGGTGACGCGGTCGCCGTCGCCCAGGATGTAGGTGGTGACGGCCCACGGCGACAACGTCCAGCCGGGCGGCCTCGGCCGGTCGTCGTCCTTGGCGAGGACGGCCAGTTCCTCGGCGTACTGGTCTTCCGCGTGCGGGCGCAGAACCGTCATGCGCCCTCCTTCGCCGGTCGTTCCATGGTCTCCTCGCTTCGTTCACTTGCGGAAAGTTCGTCGTACATGTCGGCGCGGAAACGCAGCAGGGCGGCGACCCGCTGGATGGACTCCACGGGTGAGTAGCTCTCGGCCAGCGGGAACAGAGCCGGGTCGATGTGCTCGCCCGCCAGCTTGACCAGCTCGCCGAGGTTCCACGGCTGCGTCGTGGCCACCTTCACGATCTTGCGGAGCACGGCCGTGGCCAGGCCCTCGCGCCAGTGGGACGAGACGCCGCCCAGCACCATGATCAGTTGACTGTCCAGGTCGTGCTTCTTCACGAAGTCGGCGGCGAGTTCCTGCTGCTCGTCGGGCGGGAGGCATTCGAGGAGGTCCGCGATCGGGTCCCGGCCGAACATCGCCCGCGCCCACTCCGGGTCCTTCTGCAGCACGGCGGCGCGTACCCAGGCGGCCTTCACCTCGGCGTCCCAGTCGAGGATCTTCATCCGGAGCAGCCGGGCGGGCGGGTGGCCCCAGCTCGCCAGTGGGGCGCGGGCGATGATCTGCTGCAGCCACCAGGCCCGCTCGCCGATGCCTCTCGGCGGCTTGGCGCGCACGCCGTCGCGTTCCATCGCCTTGTCGCAGAGCTCGGGGGCTTCGACGGTGATGACCTCACCGGCGATGGTCACGCACGCCCGCGCCCGCTCGGCCATGCGCCGCGACAGGCGCGATCCGGGGAGCCGGGTGAGCAGGTTGGCGGCGGTCTGGCGCACCTCTCTGCGGCGGTCGTCGAGCGCCTGCTCAAGGAACGGTTCGTCGTCCATGCTCAGCCCGTCGGCCAGCACCTCCGCGAACTCGGCCCGGTCGTCCGGCGTCTCGCTCCCCCACGTGCTCTCCAGCAGCCGGCGGGCCCGCGCGGGGTCGGCCGCCCTGACGCGGCGCAGGTGCGCCCGCCGGTCCGCCGCCGAGCCCAGCTCCCAGGTCTGGCCGGTGGGCTCCTCCAGGAGGTAGGCCCAGGCGGGGTTGAGCCCGGCCAGCCAGCGGCCGCGCCGCCCGGCCAGAACGCCCAGGTGCACCCTGATCGAGCGGTCGCGCCGGCCGCGTTCGAGCAGCTCGGGCAGCGCGTAGGGGGGCACCCTGCGGCCGGTCGCGGCGGCCGCGGCCAGCCACTCCCCCAGCAACCGCTCCTGCTCGCCGCCCATGATCCGCATCAGCCGCCCGGCCGCGCGGCGGCCGACGGCCGGCCGTTCCTCGGCGGGCGCCGGCTGCTGCTGGGGCGCCTGCCCGAGTGGCCGGCCCGCCCGCCGCCGCGCCACCTCCACGGCGGCGCGGGCGAGCAGATCCCCGTCGTACGGCCTGCGGTCGGTGCCCACGAGCGCCGTCGATGCCAGCTCCTCCCACCCGGTCACAGGATCACCGCCCGTCCTCTCCTCGCCCGCTCCCGGCCCATCAGAGAATCACCGCCCTGCCGTCGTCGTCCCACGTGGTCAGGGGCCGAAGGCCCTGGGGGGTCCACTCGACGGCCACCGTGAGCGGGCGCCCGCCCGACACGGCGATGAGCCGCCAGGGGTCGCGGGCCCTGACGTGCAGCGGCAGGCCGCCGAGCCCGGTGCGCTCCGGCACGACGCCGCTGAGGACCAGCGGCCACGACTCCGTCCACGGATCGTCCGCCAGCGCTGCGGCCACCTCGTCCAGCGCTTCTTCCGGCGAAACCCCCGGCGGACCGCACGACCCCGAGGACCCACGCGCACCGGACGGACCGCGCCCGGGCGGCGGCGGGACGGTGCCGTGGCGGGCGGCGACCAGGGCGCGCAGCGGAGCGGCGCCCGGATAATAGGTGAGGTCGGCCTCGATCGTGGTGCCCGTGACCAGGGAGGAGTCGAGCGGCTGGCCCTGCGGGGCGAACGAGAGGATCAGCGCGGGACGCTGGGTAGCCCGCCCGCGCAGCCAGACCTTGCGCGCCGTCAGCCGATCCTGCACCTCGTCGCGCCCGCCCAGGACATCCCAGTGATCCCGGACGGCCGGCTGGGCCAGCACCTCTTCCCTGGTGACGGGGAACCCGGCGCGGATCAGCACGGTCCGCGCCAGCGCCGCGGGCAGCCCGGCCCGCCGCCGGTAGGCGACCGCCAGCAGGTTGAGCAGCGCGTATTCCTCCAGCAGCCGCCCCGGCCAGCCCTCCTCGGAACGGACCCGGATCAGCCGGGAGACGGTGCCCGCCGCTCCGGGCGCCTGGGCGTCCACGAGCCGCTTGGCCAGGCCCTCCCAGTCGTGCTCGGCGGCTCCGGCCAGCCCCTGCCGCACCTGGTCGGCAAGCCACCGCTCCAGCTCCGCCAGCCCCGACGCGACCCGCCCATGGCGCACGGTC
>NZ_SMJZ01000347.1 GCF_004348345.1 Nonomuraea longispora | reverse complement strand
CGCCACGACTGCGGCGACCACCTCCACCCGAGCACGTCCGGCCACCAGGCGATGGCCGCCACCGTCCAGGCGGGTGCGTCGATCAGGGGCGGGGCCACCTGACCTGTTCAGGGCGAGGCGTTTCCGAACGGCGGGTTGGCTGCATGTCCGGGGTGACCGGAGCCAAGCGTGTAAGGGCGACGGCGTGTCGGAGGTTCGGAGGTGGACCGCCGGTCCAGGGCGGTCAACGTCAGAGGTTCGGGAGGTGGATCGCCGGCGCCGGGCGGTGGATGCCCCGGGGGCGGTAGCCGAGGGCGCCTGACAGGTTCAGGTAGTCGGCGAGCAGCCAGACGATGGCCAGCCACATCTCCGTGCCCTGTAGGCCGGGTACGCGGGCCGCGCCGGTGCCGCCGGTGAGGGCGAAGCTGAGGCCCGCGCCGTCCTGCCAGCCGCCCAGCGCGCGGCGCAGGTGCCGCCGCGCCCACTCCTCGCCCTCCTCGCGCCGGTGCGCCGTCTGCCTGCCCGCCAGCCACAACGGGTGGATGACGTCGAGCACGTTGCAGGCGTTGCCGGTGTCCCCGTGGAAGTAGCGGGGGTCGCCGGCGTGGGCGAGCACGGTGTCGACGGCACGTTCCGGGTACGGCAGCGGCATCCCGAACTGCGCGTACGTCCCCCTCGTCAGCCGGTAGAAGCCGTTGACCACCATCAGCAGGCCGGAGCCGGGGTCCGGCTCCCCCCACATGCCGTGGCCAGGCCGGCAGCGGGTGAGCAGCCAGCCGTACAGGGTCTCGAGGTCGCCGCGCAGGCCGAAACCGGCGAGGTTGCGGTAGAGGCCGGTGCCGATGGCGTCCACGACCGAACCCGACGTCCACGCCTCGCGGTCCCAGTCGAGGGCGTCGAGTGCGGCGGCCAGGTCCTTGCCGGTGAGGTCGTGGACGGCGTGGACGGGGTGCCGGAAGCCGGTGCCGAGCAGGTCGAGCGCGTAACCGGCGCAGAGCACGTGGTACGCCGTGACGCCCTCCAGCTCCGGCCCGCTCCCCGCCTCCGGCCGTTCCGGCGAACCCGGGGCGCCGACCTCCGGGACCAGGCCCGTGGCGGGGTCCTGGCGGTCGCGCAGGAAGGCGACGATCTCCTCGCGCGCCGGCACCGGAGGCGGGCCGCCGAGGAGCAGGTCGGCGATCTCCACGGCGTCGCACCAGGCCCGTACGGTGGGCGGGGCGTCCGGGCGGTCGACGTACCGCTCGCCAGTCCAGCAGCGGGCGAGCACCGCCTCGGCCTGGTCGCGGGCGCGGCCGGCGAAGGCGGCGAGCAGCCCTTCCAGGTCGTTCGCCGGACGCGACCGGGTGCGGCGGTCGCGGATGGGGCGGGCCGGGTTGCCGGCGACCATGGCCCAGGCGGGCACGTCCTTGGTGACGACCGCGCCCGCCCCGACGACGGCGTGGTCGCCGATGGTGACGCCGTCCAGCACGACGACGTTGGAGCCGATCCACACGTCGTCGCCGATGGTGATGCCCTTCGAGCTGATCGGCTGGCGGAAGACGGGCCGGTCGGGCTCGACGCCGTGGTTGAAGCCGAGCAGGGACGTGTGCGCCCCCACGCGTACGGCGTCGCCGAGCACGACGCGCCCCCGCGCCACGGCGTACGGGTTGAGCGTGCAGTCGTCGCCCATGACGAGGGTGTCGGTGACGTAGGCGTGGGCGGCGATGTAGCTGTGGTCGCCCATGCGCAGGCGGTCGGCGTGCACGGCGGCCAGCGGCGAGACGAAGACCTTCTCCGCGGCCTCGACGGCGATCCTGGCGCGCAGCCCGGTCAGGTGGCTCTCCTGGGCGCGGCGGTCCTCGTCGGTCGCGTGGTCCCAGTACAGCCACGGGCAGAAGTCGAACTTCGACGTCATCGGTTGCTCCTTGGAAGACATCACGTGCTCAGCGTCATCGACCAGGTGTAGCGGCGGACCGGCAGCCGGTACCGCTCGGGCAGCGCGGGACCGCAGGAGGCGCTGCCGAGGCCCTGCTGGCCGTGGTCCAGGTTGAGCCAGACGCGCCCCGAGTCGGCCAGGTCGTGCGGGCGGAGCGCGGCGGCCAGCGCCTGGCTGGTCCACCGGCGGGCGGTGAAGTCGAAGTGCGGCTCACCGTCCGCGCGCACCGTCGGCAGGCCGTCGCCCGACAGTTCGAGCCAGCGGGTCCCGACGTGGTTGCCGTTCTCCTGCGGGAAGACGTACGGGGTCTGCAGCTCGTCGATCGGACGGGCGAAGCGGCCGACGCGGGCGGCGGCCAGGCTGTCGGCGTACGACTCGCCGGGGCCCCGCCCGAACCACGCGACGTCGGTGTAGCCGCCGGGCAGCGCGAACCTGGCGCCCATGCGCGGCGGGGTGACGCTGAGGCCGCCGTAGGCGGTGTCGTGCCAGTCGCCGACGGGGTCGGCCTCGATCGTCAGGCGGAGCGCGCCGTCCTGCCATCGCCAGGTGTACGTGGTGCGGAAGCCCAGGATGCGGGTGGCCGGGCCGCTGCGGCCGCGTACGACGAGGGTGTGGTCGTCGGGGCGTTCGACGCTCGCGGTGCGGTGCAGGAAACGGTCGAGGCCGACGGTCTCCCAGTCGGCGGCGAGCGTGTTCCTGGGGCCCTGGCCGCGGTCGTTCTCGGTGGGGGCCCGCCACACGTCCAGCACCGGCCCGTCGAGCTCGGCGTCCCCCAGCCTGATCAGCCGCCCGGTCCTGGCGTCGAACGCCGCCCCGCCCAGGGCCACCTCCCCTGCCGCGGGGGGAGGAACGCTCGCGGATCGGGCGGGTCGCGGGCGGCGGTGGGAGCCGGTGCCGAGGCGGGTCTGGGCCCAGGCGACGACGTGGCCGGCGGGCGCCCAGCGGGCGGGGGCGGCGAGCGAGGCCTCGACGGTGAGCCAGGTCTCGCCCTCCGCCGCGACCTCGACGGCGGGAAGGGGGACGCGCACCGTCTCGCGGGCCGGGCAGTGCGGCACGGGAAGCGCCCCGCCGCCGCGCGGCTCGCCGTCCACCTCCACCGACCAGCGGAAGTCCAGGTGAGCGAGGTCGATCAGGTCGTACTTGCCGGTGACGGCCACCTCGCCCGCGCCCGGGTCCACCGCGATCCCCACGGGCGCGATGGCCGCGCGCAGCTCGGCCAGGCCGGGCGAGGGCGTGCGGTCGGGGAACAGCAGCCCGTCCAGGCAGAACCGCCCGCCGTTGGGGGTGGCGCCGATGTCTCCGCCGTGCCGGTAGTACGTGCGACCGTGCTCGTCGGTCCCGCTCAGCCCGTGGTCGATCCACTCCCACACGAACGCGCCGCAGAACCGCTCGTACGACTCCAGGATCGCCTGGTAACCGGCCAGCGAGCCCGGCCCGTTCCCCATGGCGTGGGCGTATTCGCACAGCAGGAAAGGAAGCCCGCGCCGCCGCACGTCGTCGGGCGAGTCCACGGCCACCCCATCCGGTGTCTCCTCCTTGCGCTGTCCGATCCGCTCCAGGTCGTCCAGCGACGGGTACATCGCGCTGTGGAAGTCGGAGTGGCGGTAGCCGGGGTCACGCTCGTAGTGCAGCGGCCGGGTGGGGTCACGCTCGCGGATCCAGCGTTCGATGTCGCCGAACGCCGCCCCGCTGCCGCTCTCGTTGCCGAGCGACCAGATGACGACGCTGGGGTGGTTCTTGTCGCGCTCGACCATCCGCCGGGCGCGGTCGAGCAGGGCGTCCCGCCACATCGGCTCGGCGGGAGGGTTGCCCTCCCAGCCGGCGTAGACGAAGCCGTGGGTCTCGATGTCGCACTCGTCGACGACCCACAGGCCGTACTCGTCGCACAACCTCAGGAACTCGGGGTGCGGCGGGTAGTGGGCGGTGCGGACGGCGTTGACGTTGTGGCGCTTCATCAGCTCGATGTCGCGGATCATGGTGGCGCGGTCGAGTGAGCGGCCGCGCACGGGGTCGTGCTCGTGCCGGTTGACGCCGCGGAAGAGCACCGGCCTGCCGTTGACGAGTAGCCGGCCGCCCGTGATCTCGACCGTCCTGAAGCCGACGGGCAGGTCGATCGTCTCGCCGGCGGCGCGCAAGGTGCCGCGGTAGAGGCGGGGGCTCTCGGCGCTCCACGGCTCGACGTGGGCGATCGTGACCTCCTCTCCCGTGGGTACGGCGACGCCGAGTTCGGGGATCTCGACCACGCCCGGGACGTCGGCGTCGACGAGGAGTGTGCCGGAGCCGGTGGCGGCGTCGTAGGAGGCGAGGACGGTGAGGTCGTCGATGCCTCCTTCGGGCCTGGCCAGCAGTTCGACGTCGCGGAAGATGCCGGGCAGCCACCACATGTCCTGGTCCTCCAGATAGCTGCCGGACGACCAGCGCTGCACGCGTACGGCGAGCACGTTGACGCCGGCCCGCACGAGCCCCGTGACGTCGAACTCGAACGGCAGCCGGCTGCCTTTGGAGTGGCCGAGCAGGTCGCCGTTGAGCCAGACCGTGCCGCAGGAGTCGACGCCCTGGAAGCGCAGCACGGTCCGGCCCGCGGGCCAGTCCCGGGGCAGGCCGAAGCGGAGCCGGTAGTCGCCGGTCGGGTTGTCGTCGGGCAGGTGGGGCGGGTCGATGGGGAACGGGTAGGCGGTGTTGGTGTAGAGGGGCACGTCGTGCCCTTCCAGCACCCAGTGCGACGGCACCCGGATCGTGTCCCAGCCGCTGTCGTCGAGTGCCGGGTCGGGCAGGGTGGGCCCGGTTCCCTCGGCGG
>NZ_SMJZ01000346.1 GCF_004348345.1 Nonomuraea longispora | reverse complement strand
GCCATCCCCAGGGCAGCCCTCAAACGCCTCACGGAACCACCCCCCAACGACTGACCCGGCGAGGTGATCGTCAGGGAGAGCTGAAACCCCACGTGCCAGCGTCCCCGACCTCATGCCGCCGGGAAAAACGTCACCTGCTCGCGGACACGTTCGGCCCCCCGCCACACGTCCCGCAGGGGTCCCCGCCCACACTCCTCCACACCCCAAGCCGTAAACCACGATCGCCCCGTCCACGACCTCGACCACCGTGAAAGTCCAGGATTCGGGAACTTCACTGCTCAACATCGCCAACTGCTCACGCATGCATAGCCCTGCCCGGTGCCCTGTGTCAGGGTGGTGCACCGGCCACGAATTGAAGTGCGCACCGTATCGGCGGTCAGCAGGGCGGCGTGGTTGGCCGCGACCGCCATGAACCCGTTGCCGCCCTTGGCCGCCACGTGGCGCTGCCGGGCCGAGGTCAGCGGGTCGTCGGGGCGCGGGAACGGCACCCGGTCGATGATCACCAGCCGTAGCGACGGGCCCGGAACGTCGACGCCCTGCCACAGCGACAACGTCCCGAACAGGCACGTCGGCTCGTCGTCGGCGAACTGCCTGACCAGCAGCATCGTGGAGTCGTCGCCCTGGCACAGCAGCGGCACGTCCAGCCGCTCGCGCAGCGCCTCGGTGGCCGCCTTGGCCGCCCGCATCGACGAGAACAACCCCAGCGTGCGGCCCCCGGCCGCCTCGATCAGCTCGGCGATCTCGTCGAGGTAGGCCTGCGGCAGGCCGTCGCGCCCCGGCTGGGGGAGGTGTTTGGCGACGTACAGGATGCCCGCGCGCGGATGGTCGAACGGCGAGCCGACGTCGATGCCCTGCCAGCTCTTGCCCTCGCCCAGCCCCCATTGCGCGGCCAGCGAGTCGAACGTGCCCCCGAGCGCCAGCGTGGCGGACGTGAGCACGACCGTGCGCTCCCCGAACAGCTTGTCGCGCAGCATGCCGCTGACGCTCAGCGGCGCGACCCGGAGCATCGGCGGCCGGCGGTCGGTGCCGGAGTCGAGCCAGACCACCTCGGCCCGGTCGGCTTCGGAGGCGTGCCCGTACGCCTCCAGCATGCGCACCGCCGTGTCGTGCACCTCGTCGAGTGCCGTGAACGCGGCCTTGCGTTGCCCCGCCTTGTCGGGATCGTCCTTGTCGGCGGTGCGCGGGCCGAGCGCGGTGATGCATCGCCAGGCCGTGTCGCGTACCAGTGCCAGCGTCAGCCCGAGCACCTCGGGCAGCTCGTCGATGCGCCCGGGTGGCGCGGCGGCCAGCAGCGCCTTGAGGTCTTCGCCGGCCTCCATCAGCTGGTCGGCGATCGGCTGCTCGATCAGCCGGCCGACCCGCCGGACCGCCAGCATCACGGAGGTGTCGGACAGCTCGCTGGTGACCACCGACGTCACCCGGTCGACCAGCTCGTGGGCCTCGTCGACGACGACGACCTCGTGCTCGGGCAGCACCGGCAGCTCGCCCATGGCGTCGATGGCGAGCAGCGCGTGGTTGGTGACCACCACGTCGACCTCGCCCGCCCGCGCCCTGGCCAGCTCGGCGAAGCACTCGGCGCCGCTCGGGCAGCGGTTGGCGCCGAGGCACTCCTGCGCGCTCACCGAGAACTGCCGCCACGCCTGCTCGCTCACGCCGGGCACCAGCTCGTCGCGGTCGCCGGTCTCGGTCTCCTCGGCCCACTCCTGGATGCGCTGCACCATGCGGCCGGTGGCGCTCACCTCGCGCGGGTCGAAGAGCTGGTCCTGCTCGTCCTCCTCGGGCCAGCCCGCCGTCGCCTTGTAGCGGCACAGATAGTTACGGCGGCCCTTGAGGATGGCGAACGTCGGCTCGTGCGGCAGCTCCTTGCCCAGCGCCTCGGACAGCCTCGGCAGGTCACGGTCGACGAGCTGGCGTTGCAGCGCGATCGTGGCCGTGGAGATCACCACCGGCTTCTCGCTGTCCATCGCGTGGCGGATCGAGGGCACGAGGTAGGCCACTGACTTGCCGGTGCCCGTGCCCGCCTGGACCGCCAAGTGCGCCTTGTCGTCGAGGGCCTTCCGCACGGCTTGGACCATGGTGACCTGGCCCTGCCGTTCGCTCCCTCCGAGAGCGTTGACCGCGATGCTGAGCAGTTCGTCCACTGACGGGAGATGCGAGTCCGGCACGGCAGTAAACGCTACCCGCATTCCGGGGCCGCCGCGCCGAACGCGATGTGATCGGCCAGACGCATCCCGGCATTCCTGAATCGGCGCGACGGCACGCATGGCACACTGGTCGATCGGGACTCAAGCTGGTACTGGAAAGTCTCCACCGTGCGTGACCAGAGGGAGTCCCGGTGTAGGTGGGAAGACCGGTCCCGTAGGGTTTTCCGGGTTGAGTGGACGAATAAAGGCTGGTTAAAGCAATATGTCCTCCATGTCGGAAGTTGTCCCCTTGCCGTCGTTCGGCGAAGTCTTCTTCGATGCGCGAGGTCAGGAACGGTGTCTCCGCGTCACCTGGCATGAGGGCACGCTGGTGCTCAGCCTCTGGCGCGGCGAAATGTGCACGGCGAGCTTCCGCATGCCCATGGAGGACGTCGGGCGGCTGCTCGACACCCTTGATGACGGCTACGCCGAGGCCACCGGCGAGCAGCCGGCCGTGCCCGCCCAGGAGCCGGGCACCGAAACCATCCCCGGCACCGGCCAATACCACCGGCCGCCCCAGCACGCTCAGCAACCGCCGCAGCAGCCGCAGCCGGACGACCGGCCCACGGCGGCGCTGTCGCCCAACGACGTGCTCGTGGCCAGGGGCGCGCCGCCGGCCCCCCAGGACAAGCTGGTGGCCTCGTACGGTGAGAGCGCGGCGCCGAAAGACCAGCGCACCTCCGCCTACGGCGACAGCGCGGCCCAGCAGCACGCCCCCGCCTACGGCGAGAGGGCCCCCTTCACCGGCCCTCAATACGTCGACCAGACCGGCCCGCAGCAGGCCTACACCGGCGACCCGTTCAGCGGCCCGCAGTACACCGCCGACCCGATGAGCGGGCCTCATTACGTCCAGCCGCAGGCCGAACCCTTCACCGGCCCCCAGTACGTGGACGAACCCGTCTACCAGCTGCCCGGTGACCAGCGGCCCCAGGCGCCCGTCAACACCGACCCGCTGGGTTTCCCCTCGCAGGCCGCAGACCCCTACCAGTCGGCCCAGCAGCACCGGCCAGACCCCTACCCGTCGGACCCGTACCCGTCCGACCCCTACGGACGCCGCTCCGACACCTACCCCCAGCCCCAGCCGAGCACGGCCGGGCTGGGCACACCCATGCACGGCATCCCGGGGGCGGGCCGCCCCCGCCCGGCCCCGCAGCAGCGTCAGGCGCCCGCCCGCCAGAACCCCGTGGACCCGCTGATGGCCATGGGCCGCGACGATCACGGCGATCCCGAGATGACCCGCCCGTACGTCGGGGATCCCATGTTCTCCACGGGCGAGCGCCTGCGCCCGGAGCAGCCGGACTACCACGAGAGAAGCGACCGCAGGGAGTGGTGACGGCCGTCCGTCGGCCACTCCGCGAACCGTCGTCCCCGCGCATGTGACTGTTCCGCCGCGCGGGCTTTCCGCGCGTCCGCGTCCGCCGTTCGGGCCGTGCGCGCCGGAAAGGGCCGCTGTGCGCTGGGCACTCTACCCTCGTGGGTACGCTCACGGCGGGTGATCGGGCCGAGGGGGAGGAGCGCCGGTGAATCCCACCATGGGCCTGCAACTGCTGCTGGTGGCCGGGGGCGCGGTCGTGATCTCGGCCGTGGCGCGACGCCGGGGATGGCCGGCGCCGCTGCTGCTGGTCGCTGCCGGGTTGCTGGTGTCGCCGCTGGTGCCCGCCGTGCCGCTGGACCCGGATCTGGCGTTGTTCGTGTTCCTGCCGCCGCTGCTCTACTCCGCCGCGCTCGACAGTTCCTATCTGCGGCTGCGCGAGGTCAGGCGGCCCGTGGGGCTGCTGTCGGTCGGACTGGTGGTGTTCACCGCCGCCGTGGTGGGGCTGGTCGTCCACCTGATGCTGCCGGGGCTGCCGCCGGTGCTGGCGTTCGCGCTGGGAGCCATCGTCGCCCCGCCCGACGCGGTGGCGGCCGTCGCGGTCGGGCGGCGGCTCGGCCTGCCGCGCCGTACGCTGACGATCCTCGTCGGTGAGAGCCTGTTCAACGACGCCACCGCGCTGACGCTCTACCGGGTGGCCATCGGGGCGGCCGTGGGCGGTTCCGTGGACCTGGCCGAGGGTGCGGGCCTGTTCCTGCTCGCCGCGGCGGGTGGCGTGGCGGTCGGGCTGGCGCTGGCCTACGGACTGTCGTGGGTGTTCGAGCGGACGCGCGACTCGCTGGTCGAGAACGCGCTGATGTTGCTGATCCCGTTCGCCGCCTACCTCGCGGCGGAGTCAGTGGAGGCCTCCGGTGTGATCGCGGTCGTCATCGTCGGCCTTCATCTGGGGCATCGGATGCACCTGCGCGGGTTCGGGACGCGGCTGGTGTCCGGCGCCGTGTGGAAGGTGACCGCCTTCCTGCTCGAGGCGATCGTGTTCGCGCTGATCGGGCTGCAACTGGAGACCGTGGCCGAGGGGCTCACCGGCGTCAGCCCGTGGCGGATGGCCGGCTACGCGGCCGCGGTGCTGGCGGTGACGATCGCCGCCAGGTTCGTGTGGTTGTTCGCGGTGACGTCCCTGGTCGGTCTGCTGCGCAGGGG
>NZ_SMJZ01000345.1 GCF_004348345.1 Nonomuraea longispora | reverse complement strand
GGCCCCACCACCACCACGATGTCGCCCTCCGCCGGCAGCTCCACGCCGGACAGCGGCTCGGCCGCCTCCTCGTGCAGCACCAGCCCCAGCGCCGCCTCCGACAACAGTCGTTCGACGCGTGAGGTGGAGGCGGGGTCGGCGACCTCGGGCAGATGGAACCTACGGGCCTGCTTGCCCGCCTCACGAGCCGTGGACCGCCAGCGCCCCAGCGCCTTGGAGACCCTGTCGCCCTTCCACTGCGTGATGCTCCGCGCGGCCGACCACGGCACGATCACGTCGACGCCCGCCTCGGTCATCATCTCGACCGCCAGCTCGCCCCTGTCGCCCTTCGGCAGCCCCTGGACGACGACCAGCCGCCTGCGCGGCGGCTCGACGGTGTGCCGGCCGATCACGGCGAGCCTCAGCGCGTCCTTCAGCACCTCGCGCACGACGCACTCGGCGACGGAGCCGGCGCCGTCGGTCAGGTCGACCCGCTCGCCGGCCCGCAGGCGCCTGACGGAGGCCGCGTGGCGGCCCTCGGGGCCGTCGAGCGTCAGCTCCGTTCCGTCCAGCTCCCGCGACAGGAACACGGGGACGGTCACGTCACCTGCCGTTGAAGGCGTCGCGCAGGCGGGAGAAGAAGCTCTGCTGCCCCGGGGCGAACTTGCCGGGAGGCCGCTCCTCGCCGCGCTGCTTGGACAGCTCACGCAGCAGTTCCTCCTGCGCCGCGTCGAGCCGGGTCGGAGTCTCGACGTTGACGTGGATCAGCAGGTCGCCCCTGCCGGACTCGTTGAGGCGCTGCACGCCGCGGCCGTACATCGTGATGACCTGGCCCGACTGGGTGCCAGGGCGGACGTCGATCTCCTCGGCGCCGTCGAGCGTCTCCACCGTCAGCACCGTGCCCAGCGCCGCGGCCGTCATGGGGATCTGCACGGTGCAGTGGAGGTCGTCGCCGCGCCGCTCGAAGATGTCGTGGGGCCGCTCGACGATCTCGAGGAACAGGTCTCCGGGCGGGCCGCCACCGGGGCCGACCTCGCCCTCGCCGGCGAGCTGGATGTGGGTGCCGTCCTCGACGCCCGCGGGGATGCGGACCTTGATCGTCCGCCGGGTGCGCACCCGGCCGTCGCCCGAGCACTCCTGGCAGGGGTTGCGGATGATGGTGCCGAACCCACCGCACTGCGGGCACGGTCGCGAGGTCATGACCTGGCCCAGGAACGAGCGGGTGACCTGGGAGATCTCGCCACGCCCGTTGCACATGTCGCACGTGTCGGGGTGCGTGCCGGCCGCCGCGCCGGCGCCCTGGCAGACCTCGCAGATCACGGCCGTGTCGACGACCAGCTCGCGGGTGGTGCCGAACGCGCTCTCACGCAGGTCGAGATCGACCCTGATGGTGGCGTTGCGGCCCCTGCGGGCGCGCGAGCGGGGGCCTCTGGCGCCGGCCGCGGTGCCGAAGAAGGCGTCCATGATGTCGCTGAAGGGGAAGCCCGCGCCGAAGCCTCCGGCTCCGGCGCCCGCACCCGCTCCGGCGCCGCCGAACGGGTCGCCGCCCATGTCGTACATCTGGCGCTTGTTCGGGTCGGACAGCACCTCGTAGGCCTGCGTGATCTCCTTGAACCGCTCCTGAGTCTCAGGATCCGGGTTCATGTCGGGATGCAGCTCGCGGGCGAGCCGGCGGTAGGCCTTCTTGATTTCGTCCTGACTGGCGTCAGGGCGCACCCCGAGGGTGGCGTAGTAGTCGCTGTTTGCCACTTATTGACCTCTTATGATGCAGCCAGGATCTGGCTGACGTAGCGTGCCACCGCGCGCACGGCGCCCATCGTCACTGGATAGTCCATCCTCGTGGGTCCCAGCACCCCGAGCCGGGCCAGTTGGTTGTCGCCAGAACCGTATCCGGTCGCGACGACGGATGTGCCACGCAGGTAGGGGTTTTCCGAGCCGATGCGCACAGTGAGCGCGGCGGGGGTGTCGGAGGTGGTTTCGCCGAGCAGCCGCATGAGCACCACCTGCTCTTCCAGCGCCTCCAGCACGTCGCGGAGGCCGGTGGAGAAGTCGGCGCCTGCGAGGTTGGCCGCCCCGGCGAACACGATCTTCTCGTCGTGCCGCTCCACGAGGGTCTCGAGCAACACCGACAGGATCGTCGCCACGGCAGGCCGGTCTTCGCCGGGCAACCGCTCCGGCAGGTCGGCCACCAGGTCGGGCACGCTGCTCAGGCCGCAGCCGTCGAGGCAGGAGTTGAGCACGGCGCGCAGATTCGCGATGCGCGCCTCCGCGACCACCTCGGGCAGCTCGATCACGCGCTGCTCGACGCGGCCGGTGTTGGTGATCAGCACGAGCATGACCCGCCGGTCGTTCAGCGGGACGAGCTCGACGTGCCGCACCGTCGAACGGGTCAGCGTCGGGTATTGCACCACCGCCACCTGCCTGGTCAGCTGCGCCAGCAGGCGAACCGTGCGGGTCACCACGTCGTCGAGGTCGACCGCGCCGGCCAGGAACGTCTCAATCGCCCGGCGCTCGGCGGCCGAGAGCGGCTTGACCTGCGAGAGCCGGTCGACGAACAGGCGGTAGCCCTTGTCCGTCGGCACCCGGCCCGCGCTGGTGTGCGGCTGAGTGATGTATCCCTCCTCCTCCAGCGCCGCCATGTCGTTCCTGACCGTCGCGGGGGAGACCTTCAGATGGTGGCGGTCGGCCAGCGCCTTGGAGCCCACCGGCTCGTTGGTTGACACGTAGTCTTCGACAATGGCGCGGAGCACCGCCAGCTTCCGTTCGTCAAGCACGCGCTCACCTCCTGCCCTCTTGTCATGGGGAAAACAAAGGCTCTAGCACTCTGTGTTCCCGAGTGCCAAGTGTACGGCTCTCGCCCACAAGGTGCGATAACACCGTGTCGCATCCTGCTTCTGGCTTCCAGGAAGGGACAGGCCTCACACTTGCGCACATGACCGACGATTCCCAGCCCCCGTCGTCCACTCCGCCGCCAGGGCAGGATCCCGACCAAGGTCAGCCCGAACCTCCGCAGGACGGCCCGCAACCGGTGCCCGGCGACACCCCTCAACCGGACTCGCGGCCCGGCCACACCCCTCAACCGGGCTCCCACCCCGGTTACGGGCCCCAGCCAGGCTCACAACCCGGCTACGGGCCTCAAACCGATCCACAGCCCGGTTACGGGTCGCCGCCGCAGTTCGGGCATCCGTCGCCTGCGTACGATCAGCACCCGGGCTTCGGCCAACCCTCACCGTACGGGCAACCGCCGCCCGGTCCGTACGGACAGCCGCCGCACCACGGCCCGCCCGGTCCGTACGGACAACACCCCCAGTACGGGCCTCATGGCGGGCAGCCGCAGTCCCCGCCCCGCATCGACCCGAAGGCCGTGACGCCTCCCCTGTGGTGGCTGGGGGTCGTCTGGGGCGTGGCGGCCGTGTGCCTGATCGCCGCCGCCGTCCTGTTAGCCGGCGTCGGGGCCGGCGCGTCCGGCCTGGCCCCGGTCAAGACGTTCGCGTCGGGCGAAAGCGTCACGGTGCCGATCGACCCCGCCGACAGGCCCGCCGTCTACATCGCCAGCGACACGGCCGTCAATTACGCGTGCGAGATCTCCGGCGGCCCTGGACCGGCCAGGCTGGCCAGGACCGCGGACGCCCCGGAGGTCACGGAGGGCGAGACGGTCTGGCAGCAGTTCCTCGTCATCAACGCCTCCGTCAAGGGCGACTACCGGCTCACGTGCGTCGATCAGGAACAGGCCCCCGTACGGTACGGCGTCGGCAGGGACGCGGCCTCCGTCGGCGGGGGGACGGGCACCTCGTTGCTGATAGGGGGCGCCGGGCTGCTCGCCGGCTTCATCGGCACGGTCGTCGTCCTGGCAGGCAGGGCGGCGTCGCGCAAGCGCCTTGCGGTCGGCGGGTGATTTGCTACCGTCCCCGTGTGTACGAGGGCGATGTACTGGCGGGGAATTGGCGTCGGCCGGGCAAGGGCAAGATTCCGAAAGTGCCCGCCGAGCTGGAGCTCGTCGTGGAAGACGCCGACAGCGGCTTCTGCGGCGCGGTGGTGGCCTGTGACAAGGAGGCCGTCACGCTGGAGGACCGGTTCGGCAAGCGCCGGCTGTTCCCGCTCGCGCCCGCCGCGTTCCTGCTGGAGGGCAAGCCCGTGACACTCGTACGCCCTGCGGCGGCCCCCTCGGCTCCCACGCGCAGCGCGTCGGGCTCGATCGCCGTCCAGGGGCTGCGGGCCAGGGTGGCCAGGGAGAGCCGGATCTATGTGGAGGGCGTGCACGACGCCGCCCTCGTGGAGAAGATTTGGGGCCACGACCTGCGGGTCGAGGGGGTGGTGGTCGAATATCTGGAGGGCGTCGACCATCTTCCCGCCATCGTGGAGGAGTTCGGCCCCGAGCCGGGCCGCCGTCTCGGGGTGCTGGTCGACCATCTCGTGCCGGGCTCGAAGGAGAGCCGGATCGCCACCGAGATCACCTCGCCGGACGTACTCGTCGTGGGGCACCCGTACGTCGACATCTGGCAGGCGGTCAAACCGTCCGTGCTGCGGATTCCCGGCTGGCCCGACGTGCCGCGCGGAGTGCCGTGGAAGGAAGGCGTGATCGCGGCCCTGGGCTGGCGCTTGGAGCCCGCCCAGGCATGGCGGCGCATCCTCGGCGCCGTATCCACCTACACCGACCTGGAGCCGGAGCTGCTCGGCCGGGTCGAAGAACTGATCGACTTCGTTACGGAGACACCGTGAGCCAGGATCCCCACCCGCCGCCCGACGACGAACGCACCCGTAAGGTGTCCGCGTCGGACCTCCAGCCGGACCACGGCTCCAGCCCTCAGTCCCCTGCCCC
>NZ_SMJZ01000344.1 GCF_004348345.1 Nonomuraea longispora | reverse complement strand
CGGTCATAGGATCGAGGACGTGGAGAGGATCCTCGTCAGCGCCTGCCTGATGGGGCGCAAGGTGCGCTACGACGGCGGCGCGAAGACCAGCTCCGACGCCTGGCTCGCCGCGTGGCGCGCGCAGGGGCGGCTGGTGCCGTTCTGTCCCGAGGTGGAGGGCGGGCTGCCGGTCCCGCGCCCGGCCGCCGAGATCGAGGACGGCGCGGGCGGCGCGGCCGTGCTCTCGGGCGCGGCCCGCGTGCTGGCGATCGACGGCTCCGACGTGACGGCCGCGTTCGTGGCGGGCGCGCGGTCGGCGCTCGCACTCGCGCGCTCGTCCGGCATCCGGATGGCGGTCCTCAAGGAGGGCAGCCCCTCGTGCGGCGTCCTTTCCGTCTACGACGGCGGCTTCGAGGGGCGGCGAGCGCGGGGCCAGGGCGTCACGACGGCGTTGCTGGAGCGGGACGGCATCCGGGTGTTCGGCGAGGACCACCTGGACGAGGCCGCCGCCTACCTGCGCACCCTGGAGACGTAGAAGGCCGCCGCGAGGCCCGCGGCGAGCACGGCCGCCATGGAGCCGTGATACCAGGCGAGCAGCGCCGAGCCCGCGTTCCCGCTGAGAGCCATGGCCAGGATCCCCAGCACCACCCCGCCCAGCGCCGCGGCGTGACTGTAGAGCAGCCCGTTCCAGGCCCAGAAGCGCCCGGACAGCGCACCATGGGCGCCGGCGAGCATGGCGGCCGCGCACAACGTCTCGACGAGCGCCGCCGGTATGATCACGGGCTCGTCCATCAGGCCCGGCGCGACCCCCCAATGCGGCAGCGCGAACGACAGGAAGACCAGCGCGTAGCAGGCCGATAGCCGGCCCAGCGCCCTGCGAAGAGCGTCCATGACGTCCACGCTGGCATCCGCCGCCGGCCGTGTCGTCGTCCCTAAGGAGTCGGCTTTGCTACGCCGTCAGGGGTAGGCAGCAGCCGTCTCGCCAGGCGGATCACCTCATCGATCGTCACCCTGGCGTCCTCGCCGGTCTCGCACGCCGCGACCTCCCGGCCCGCCTCGCCCATCATGGTCGTGAGCAGCACGACGAGCACGTGGCTCTCGCGGGTGTCCGCCAGGCCGAGCACGTGCCCTCGGCCGCCTTGGAGGTGCGCTCCTCCTGGCCGCGCGTGAACCGCTCCCACAACGCCAGGAACAGGCCGGGCTTGCCGCCGAAATGGTGGTAGAGGCTGCCGACGCTGATGCCGGACGCCTCGACGATGTCGGCCACGGTCGCCTCGGCGTAGCCCTTGTCCAGGAAGACCTCGCGGGCGGCGCGCAGCGGCGTGTCACGGGTGCCGCTCGACCGGCTCCACCGGCGGCTCATCATCGCATCTCCTTCGCCGGCGGGCGGTCGCGGCCGCCCAGAGTACTCTCCCGGCGGGCGGATGAGCAGAAAGATGTACGCCTGCTCTCGCTCCGCGGGAGGAGGCGGCGCCCCCGCGGGCCCGCGAGGATCGACGGTATGACGATCGGCCTGCTGCTCACCCTCGCCGCCCTCGCGGTCGTCGACAGCACCAGCTTCGGCACCCTTGGCATCCCCGTCTACCTGCTGCTGGCCTCCGACCGGTCACGAGGGTCACGACTGCTGATCTATCTGGCCACCGTGGCGCTCTTCTACTTCCTGGTCGGGGTCGCCCTCATGCTGGGGCTGTCCACGGCGATGGACGCCTTCGGCCACGTGCTGCGCAGCGAACCCGCCTACTGGGTGCAGCTCGCGCTCGGCGTCGGGTTGTTCGCGCTCAGCTTCAGGTTCGACCCGAAGCGGCGCGCCAGGCTCGGCAAGCCGGAACGCCGGTTCGAGCCGCGGGCAGGCGGGCCGCGCACGATGGTGCTGCTCGGGCTGACAGCCGGGATGCTCGAGGTGGCCACGATGGTGCCGTACCTGGCCGCGATCGGCATCATGACGACCTCCGGGCTGACGGCCGGGCAGTGGGGGCCCTTGCTGGCGGCATACGTGCTGGTGATGGTCCTTCCGCCGCTGGCGCTCATGGGACTGCGCGGCCTCGCGGGGGCGTGGCTGGAGCCGAAGCTGGTACGGCTGCGCGGGTGGCTGACCAGGCATGCGGCCTCGGCCTTGAGCTGGGGGCTGGCGATCGTCGGTTTCCTGCTGGCGCGGGACGCGGCGGTGTTCCTGTTCCTGCGGTGATTCCGGCGCCGCGGGCGGGGCAACGCCGGAAGGGTCCGGTCCGGGCGGCTCGGGGGCAGTTGTCCAGACACCTCTAGGATCAAACACCTGGGGGTGGACTGTCATGCTGCGGGCTTTCCTGAGAACCGAGGCGGGCGGCACGACCGTGCTGCTCGGCGCGACCGTGCTCGCCCTCGTGTGGGCCAACTCCCCCTGGGGCGACACGTACGAGGCCTTCTGGCACATCCCGACAGGCATCTCCTTCGGGGACGCGCTGTTCTCCCTCGACCTGCGGCACTGGGTCAACGACGGTCTGATGGCCGTCTTCTTCTTCCTCATCGGGCTCGAGGTGTCGTACGAGGTGCGGCTCGGCCAGCTGCGCGACCGCCGTCTCCTGGCCGTGCCCGCCCTGGCGGCCCTGGGCGGGATCCTTGTCCCGGCCGGGATCTATCTGCTGCTGAACTTCGGCGGGCCCGGCGAGGTCGGGTGGGGCGTGCCGATCGCCACCGACACCGCCTTCGTGCTGGGCGTGCTCGCCGTCGTGGGGGCCCGCTGCCCCGATCCGCTGCGGGCGTTCCTGATGACGCTGGCCATCGTGGACGACGTGCTGGCGATCCTCGTCATCGCGATCTTCTACACCGACAGCCTGTCCGTCCCCGCGCTTCTCAGCGCGTTCGCGCTGCTCGCCGCCATCCTGACGCTGCGGAAGCTGAAGATCTGGCGGGCGCCCGCCTACATCGTGCTGGGCTTCGGGCTGTGGGTGGCCACGCTGGAGAGCGGCATCCACCCCACGCTGGTCGGCATCGCGCTGGGGGTCCTGGTCTTCGTCTACGCGCCGACCGACCAGAAGCTGCTGCTCGCCGGCGAGGCCGTACAGTCGTTCACCAGCTCGCCGAGCGCGCAGGCCGCCAGGGAGGCCACGCTGCGGGTGCAGCGGGCCGTCTCGGTCAACGAGCGGCTGCGGCTGCGGCTGCAGCCGTGGAGCTCCTACGTCATCGTGCCGGTCTTCGCGCTGGCCAACGCCGGGGTCCTGCTGGACGGCGAGTCCCTGCGGGCCGCCCTCACCTCGCCTGTTTCCATCGGGGTGACGCTGGGGCTCGTGGTGGGCAAGTTCGTCGGCATCTCGCTGGGCACGTGGGTGCCGCTGCGGTTCGGATGGGGCTCCCTGCCGGGCAACCTGGTGTGGGGGCAGTTGTTCGGCGGCGCGGCGGTCTCCGGGATCGGCTTCACCGTGTCCCTGTTCATCGTGGACCTGGCCTTCGACGACAATCCGGGCATCCAGTCCCAGGCGAAGATCGGGATCCTGGCGGGGTCCCTGCTGTCCGCGGTGCTGGGCTGGCTGATCTTCAAACTGGCCTGGGACCGCGGCGGGGTGTGCGCGCCGCCCGAGGCCGAGCCCGAGGAGGATCTGCCCGAGCTGCTCTCCGTACCCGTGGGGTCCGCCGACCATGTACGCGGCCCGGCGACGGCCAGGGTGACGATCGTGGAGTACGGCGACTTCGAGTGCCCCTACTGCGGACGCCTCCACCCGGTCCTGGAGGAGCTGCGCAAGAAGAACCCCGACGTGCGGGTGGTCTTCCGGAATTTCCCGCTGCGCACCCTGCATCCGCGGGCCGCGCCCGCCGCGGTGGTGGCGGAGTCCGCGGCCGATGCGGGCAGGTTCTGGGAGATGCACGACATCCTCTACGACAACCAGCGTTTCCTCACCGACGCCGACCTCGCGCACTACGCCGCCCAGCTCGACGTCGAACCCTGGACGGACGTGCCCCGCCACACCGCCAGGATCGCCGCCGACGAGTCCTCCGGCCGGGAGAGCGGCGTACGCGGGACCCCGACCCTCTTCCTCAACGGCGTGCGCTACCAAGGCGCCCTGGACCTCGGCTCGATCGGCAAGGCGGTGGACGAGGCCCGGCGATCCGCTACCGTCGAGCAGACCCCGCAACCCCCGGAGTAGGCCTCATGCTCAGTGTGATCAGCATCATCTTCCCTCTCGTCATGGTCGTCGTGCTGGTGGGCGGCGTCATCGTGACGGCTATGAACCGACGGGCCCATGGGCGCGGCGCGACTCTGGGCATGGCGGGCTGCGCCGTCCTGCTCGTGGGGGTGCTGCTCAACGTCGTCCTCGGCTTTGTCGCCGGCTCGTTGTACGAGGCCCTGGGCGCGGGCGGCGCCGCCATGCTCATGAGCGCCGTGGGCATGCTCTTCAACGCGACCGGCACCGGCCTGCTGATCGCGGGCGTGATCGCCCGGCGTGACCCTCAGCAGCCGCACTACCCGCATTCCGGCCAGGGGCAGGGATGGCAGCAGCCGCCCTACGGCAACCAGGGCTGAAGCCACCCAGCTCAGACGCGGACCACGATTCTTTCCTCGCGTGTGTCACCCAGGCGGTGCGCGTTGGCGTGGTCGGCGACCGTCGACGCACGAGCAGGGGCGCCCACGATCGCGATGAGGTCGGGCAGGGAGCCGGAGGCCGCGGTGTCGAGCGCGATGTCGACACCGTCCGGAGCCAGGGTGGCCAGGCGCTCCGCGAGGCCGGTGCCATAGGTGGTGGGAACGGCACCGAGGGCTCGAAAGCGCGTATTGAGTGTGACAATGTGGGCGTAACTCACACATGCGTGGGGGAATCATGACGCGAGAGCAGCCAGGCGGCCACGAACCTGATCCCAACCGGACGATCAGGCACCGGTTCCCTC
>NZ_SMJZ01000343.1:2500-5004 GCF_004348345.1 Nonomuraea longispora | reverse complement strand
TGCTTTGTGGTCAAGTCCTCGGCCTATTAGTACCGGTCAGCTCCACACGTTACCATGCTTCCACACCCGGCCTATCAACCCGGTCGTCTACCGGGAGCCTTAACCCCTCACAGGGTGGGAGACCTCATCTCAAGGCGAGCTTCCCGCTTAGATGCTTTCAGCGGTTATCCCTTCCGAACGTAGCCAACCAGCCGTGCACCTGGCGGTACAACTGGCACACCAGAGGTTCGTCCGTCCCGGTCCTCTCGTACTAGGGACAGCTCCTTTCAAGTCTCCTACGCGCGCAGCGGATAGGGACCGAACTGTCTCGCGACGTTCTAAACCCAGCTCGCGTACCGCTTTAATGGGCGAACAGCCCAACCCTTGGGACCTACTCCAGCCCCAGGATGCGACGAGCCGACATCGAGGTGCCAAACCATCCCGTCGATATGGACTCTTGGGGAAGATCAGCCTGTTATCCCCGGGGTACCTTTTAGCCGTTGAGCGACACCGCTTCCACACGCCGATGCCGGATCACTAGTCCCAGCTTTCGCTCCTGCTCGACCCGTCAGTCTCACAGTCAAGCTCCCTTGTGCACTTACACTCAACACCTGATTACCAACCAGGCTGAGGGAACCTTTGGGCGCCTCCGTTACCCTTTAGGAGGCAACCGCCCCAGTTAAACTACCCACCAGACACTGTCCCCGATCCGGATCACGGACCAGAGTTAGACGTTCAAAACGACCAGAGTGGTATTTCACCAATGACTCCACCCGAACTAGCGTCCGAGCTTCCCAGTCTCCCACCTATCCTACACAAGACGCTCCAAACGCCAATGTCAAGCTGTAGTGAAGGTCCCGGGGTCTTTCCGTCCTGCTGCGCGTAACGAGCATCTTTACTCGTAGTGCAATTTCGCCGGGTCTGCGGTTGAGACAGCGGGGAAGTCGTTACGCCATTCGTGCAGGTCGGAACTTACCCGACAAGGAATTTCGCTACCTTAGGATGGTTATAGTTACCACCGCCGTTTACCGGCGCTTAAGTTCTCACCTTCGCCGACTCACGCCAGCTAAGCAGTCCCCTTAACGTTCCGGCACCGGGCAGGCGTCAGTCCGTATACATCGTCTTACGACTTCGCACGGACCTGTGTTTTTAGTAAACAGTCGCTTCCCCCTGGCCACTGCGACCCCCACCAGCTCCAGATGCAAGACCTATCACCAGCAGAGGCCCCCCTTCTCCCGAAGTTACGGGGGCAATTTGCCGAGTTCCTTAACCACAGTTCACCCGATCGCCTTAGTATTCTCTACCTGACCACCTGAGTCGGTTTAGGGTACGGGCCGCCACAACACTCACTAGAGGCTTTTCTCGGCAGCATAGGATCATCCACTTCACCACAATCGGCTCGGCATCACACCTCAGGCACAAAAGACGCGGATTTACCTACGTCCCGCCCTACATGCTTACCCCAGGACAACCATCGCCTGGGCTGGACTACCTTCCTGCGTCACCCCATCGCTTACCTACTACCCCATCAGGCCGAGCGTTCAGTCTAACATCCCCTCCGAAGAGACGACTGACTTAAGGACTCTTAGTATCAAGGGGTTCAGTATGGGCGCATTGAAGCGGGTACGGGAATATCAACCCGTTATCCATCGACTACGCCTGTCGGCCTCGCCTTAGGCCCCGACTTACCCTGGGCGGATTAACCTGGCCCAGGAACCCTTGGTCATCCGGCGCGAGGGTTTCTCACCCTCGATTCGCTACTCATGCCTGCATTCTCACTCGCACAGCCTCCACAACTAGATCACTCCGCTGCTTCACCGGCTGCACGACGCTCCCCTACCCACCAACAAAACCTAAGCCTTGCCAGTGCCACGACTTCGGCGATGTGCTTGAGCCCCGCTACATTGTCGGCGCGGAATCACTTGACCAGTGAGCTATTACGCACTCTTTCAAGGATGGCTGCTTCTAAGCCAACCTCCTGGTTGTCTCTGCGACTCCACATCCTTTCCCACTTAGCACACGCTTAGGGGCCTTAGTCGGTGATCTGGGCTGTTTCCCTCTCGACTACGAACCTTATCGCCCGCAGTCTCACTGCCACGCTCTCACTTACCGGCATTCGGAGTTTGGCTGACGTCAGTAACCTTGTCGGGCCCATCAGCCATCCAGTGCTCTACCTCCGGCAAGAAACACGCAACGCTGCACCTAAATGCATTTCGGGGAGAACCAGCTATCACGGAGTTTGATTGGCCTTTCACCCCTACACACAGATCATCCCCCAGGTTTTCAACCCTGGTGGGTTCGGTCCTCCACCCAGTCTTACCTGAGCTTCAACCTGCCCATGCGTAGATCACTCCGCTTCGGGTCTACAGCATGCGACTCAAACGCCCTCTTCAGACTCGCTTTCGCTACGGCTCCCCCACACGGGTTAACCTCGCCACACACCATAACTCGCAGGCTCATTCTTCAAAAGGCACGCAGTCACATCACACAAGAGCCCAAAGACTCCTGCAAGCTCCTACGGCTTG
>NZ_SMJZ01000342.1 GCF_004348345.1 Nonomuraea longispora | reverse complement strand
GCTCAGGTGACGGCGTCGAAGGTCACCGGGAGCCGCTGCGGGCCGCGTACCGTCAGACTGGCCCGCCACCGCAGCGTCTCGGGCGGCACCGCGAGGGCGAGCCCGGACAGGCGGCGGGCGACGGCGCCCAGGGCGGCCCGGCCGACGATGCGGGCGAGCATGGCTCCGAGGCAGTAGTGCGGTCCGTGTCCGAAGCTCAGGTGGGCGTTGTCCTCCCGGGCGAGATCGGGCCGGTCCGGGCCGGGGAAGCGGCGGGGGTCGCGGTTGGCCGCCCCCAGTGCCACCAGGATCGGCTCCCCGGCGGGTACCACCGCCCCGCCGATCTCCAGCGGCTCCAGGGCGAAGCGCCAGGTCGCCAGCTCGACCGGGCTGTCGTAGCGCAGCAGTTCCTCCACCGCCCGGTCGATCAGCTCCGGTTGTGACCGCAGGCGGGCGAGCTGCCCGCGGTGCCGCAGCAAGGTGTACGTGCCCAGCCCGACGAGGCCGACGGTCGTCTCGTAACCGGCCACCAGCAGCAGGAAGATCATCGACAGCATCTCGTTCTCGGACAGTCGCTCCTCCTCGTCCACGGCCCCCGTGATCGCGCTGATGACGTCGTCCCCCGGCTCGCGCCGCTTGGCGGCGGCCAGCGCGCCCACGTACGCGCCCAGGCGGCGCAGCGCCTCGGGCCTCGCCTCGCCGTCCCGCCCCTCCCCCGAGGTGACGACCGCCGTGGTCCACCGTTGGAAGTCCGTACGGTCGGCGGCCGGCACGCCGAGCACGTCGCAGATCGTGGCGAACTGCAACGGCGAGGCGAACTCGCCGATCAGCTCGGCGCCGGCCCGCCCCGCGAACCGGTCGATGAGCGCGCCGGCCCGCTCCTCGATCCGCGGCCGCAGGGCCGCCAGCCTTCCCGGGGTGAAGTAGCGGGTGACCAGGCGGCGCAGCCGGGTGTGCTCGGGCGGGTCCGTGGTGAGCAGATGGGTGCCCAGCCCTGACCGGTCCTCAAGCGGTCGCCCGCGGCCCGCCTCCTGCCAGTCGGGCGGCGCGTGGCGCGGGTCCTTGCTGAGCCGGGGATCGGCCAGCGCGGCGCGGGCGTCGTCGTAGCGGGTCACGAGCCATCCGTACAGGCCGCTGTGCAACGTCACGCGGTGAGGCACACCCGACTCCCGCAACCGGGCGTAGGCGGGATAGGGGTCGGCCAGCACCCTGTCGTCCCCGGGCAGCATCTCCTCGAGCATCCTGAAGTCCTACCCCGCCGCCGGTGAATCGGGACCTGGATCGATGAACGATGGGCCGGTCCGTTAAGGAGGCCCCGGGTCGCATTCGTGCAGCACGCCATAACGCCGCTGCGCGACCCGCATCAACTCGGTGAGGTCCTCGATGGCATCACGCCCCTTGGCCACCTTCTTGAGATCTATTCCTATCCATAGCGTCTCGCCTCCGCAGGAGAAGCGTGAGATGACGAAATAGGGCCGACCACCCAGCATGTCGTTGCCCGCGTGGACGGCGAATCCTTCGCCCAGTTCAGCCGGCAGGGCGGTCGGCCGTGATCTGTCCCAATTCTCATGTGCGAGTTCCAGCCGTTTGACGCTGTCATCAACTCTGGACCACCATACGGCTGCAGGGTCGCCTTTCCCGCCGCCTTCCACGATGCATCCGCCGTCGTCCCGCCACGTCCCGTCCTTGCGATCGGTGTAGGTCCTGGCGTCTCCCGTTATACGGCGGAAGGACTCCTGTGAGATGAACTCGCACCAGTAGGGCGATCGGTCGACGACAGGACGAAGATCCGCCGCGGCCGGAGTCTGGACGGGCTCGCCACCGGCGCATGAGGTGATGCCCAGCATCATGACAAATAGAGATATAACAAGCCCGCGTGGTTTGATCACTCACTCCCTCTAATCCGCGATCCTGAAGCTTCGGCGAGCCTCTTCAGCACCGTCATTCAACACTCCTTGGCCATCGATCGTCAGACTGCTGAATCGCGAGTGATAGTGGGCCCAGTTGAGGAAGTCGTCATACTCAGCAGGCGTCATTTCGACAATGGGCTTCATCTGGCCGTGCTCGTCGATGAACGAGCGGCCCTTGAGGCCTTGGCCGTCGTGCTGGCCATGCGCCACCGTGGCCGTGGCCACCATCTGCTCCATCAACCGGTTGACCAGTTCCCGGTTCTCCGTCGCCGTGGCGTACGACTCGTCGAGCATCTTGCCGTTCTTGAAGAACCCGGCGATCCAGCTCGCGCCCTTGTCGAACCCGTACGTCCCCGGCCTTCCGCCCACCTCACCCGCCACCTCCTTGGCGAAGCTCTCCAGGCGCATGCCCTTGAACGCCTGCTCGGCCAGCTTGCCCGCGAACTCCTTGCCGGGCACGGGCACGATGCCGATGGCGGAGCGCACCATGGACTCGAGCTCCTTGGCGGCGGCCTCGTTGGCCCGGCCCACCGAGTAGAGGGCCTGTTCGCGGGCGCCGAGGATGTGGCCGAAGGTCTTGCTCTCCATGGAGAGGGGGTCGACGAGGCGCGGGCCTTTGTCGGTGAGGGGGAAGATGCGGTCGATCTCCACGCGCGTGTGCTCGGCCTGTGCCCTGGTGATCTGGGCGAACACGGCGTCGTCGCTGGTGGCGAGGAGCAGCGCGTAGTCGATGTCGCGCCGGTTGACCGACTGGTCGCTCAGGGTTTCGCCGACGCCGGACCTGAGCACGTTGCGGCCGGCGATGATCCGGCCGAGCTCGTCGATGTGGGCGGACAGGATGGTGCCGAGCGCGGGCCGCAACGATGCGCGCTGGTCGAAGCCGGTCTGGTCGGCGAGCTGGAGTTTCTCGGCGGAGTTGCGGGCGTAGAGCGCGGGCAGGTCGGCGCCGAGGATCTTGAGGGTCTCCGCGGTCAGCCGGAGCGAGACCGGGTCGGAGCCCTTCATCGCGGCTTCCATCGCCGCGCCGAGCGCCCTGGCGTCGCGGTCGTCCGCGGTCGAGTGGGGGTTGTCGGTCCACCAGGCCACCCGGTCGTGCAGCAGGTAGTCGAGGTTGGTCGTCGTACGGCCGGCGGGCGTGTGGTCGAGGAGCGCCTGCGCCGCGGCGGGGCTGGCGGCGGCGGCCCGCAGCAGGTCGGGGACGAAGGTGCGCATGTCGCTCATCGCCTTCGTTCCCTCTCCGTTCCTGAGGGCGTCGTGGACCTCGCGGTCGAGCGCGATCATGTCGCGTCCGACCGTGCGCATGAACTCCGCCGAGTACGGGGGTTCGCCGGGATGGGCGCCGAGCACGTCGGCCAGGTCGTGGTAGGCGGTGGGCCGCCCGCCCGTCACGCTGTGAACGTCTCTGGAGGTGCGGCCCGCGGCCTTGAGCCGCTGCAGGAACCCGGCGCCGAGGTAGGCGGGGCCGTCGGGGTCGGTGACGGCGGCCAGCGTCGTGCTCAGCATCCGCAGGACGTGATCTCCCTGGGCGGCCGCCCGCTTGGCGCCCTCGTGATCTCCCGTGCGCTCCCAGGAGGCCTTCTCCTGCCGGATGGCGTTGGCCAGGTCGGTCACGCCCCTGGCGCCGAGCCTGCTCATAAACGCTCTGGCGAAGGCGGGGTCGTGCATTTTGGTGGCGTACCGCTGCACGACGGCGAGCTGCTCGGGCAGCACCTTGCCCCTGGGGTTTTTGGTGTGGGCGGCGATGGCCGCGTCGGCGGCTGCGGCGCCGTCCAGCATCGCCCGCCCGGTCTCCAGCTTGTCGGGCAGCGGCAGGAACGAGCCGGCGGCGGTGGAGGTGCCGAAGACGACCTTCTCGCGTTCGAGCTCGTCGACCAGCCGCCGGCGCCGCCGCAGGTCCTCGGCCTGGGTCCGGGCCTGCCTGGCCAGGTCGCGGATGCGCGTGGCGGGCAGGGTGTCGAGGCCGGCGGCCGCCAGCTCGCCGTGCAGCCGGGTGGCGAGGTCGGCGAGCCGGCCGGCGGCGGCGGTGTGCTGGTCGGCCATGGTGTCGAACTCGGGCCGTTTGACGCCCGTGAAGTCGGGGCCGGGACTCATGGCCGCTCCGGCAGGGCGTCGAGTTTGCGCCTGGCGTCGGCGACGGCCTTGGACAACATCTCACGCAGCCCGCGCTCGGCCGCGTGCACCTCCTCGCCGAACCTGCGCCCGGCCGGGCCCACCCACGCGTTCCCCCGCATCAGCCCGCACACCTGGTGGAGCGTCCACCAGTGCTCGTCGGACAGCCGCTGGATGCGCCCCACGGCAGCCTGCATCGCCTCGCGATCGGGCTCAGGCATCTCGCTCCTCCGAGGCTCCCGAAGAGGAGGCGGCACTCGCCGCACTTCTCCACGCCAGTCAACCGCAAGGGCGCCGGGGGAAGCGCGGACCATGCCGAACGTTTATGGCGCGAACCGCACGCCCCTCATGTCACACCAGCGCGCCCTTCTTCCTCGGCAGCAGCACCAGCGCCCCGACGTAGAGCACGGCCGCCACGATGAGCAGCCCCTTGTAGCCGATGACCAGCGCGGCGTACTCCAGGCAGCCGCCCACCATGGCACCCAGCAGGTTGGCGCCGAAGGACGTCGTGGCGTCGGCGGTGTCGGCGAAGCGTTTGGCGAAGACGACGTTGGCGGCGAAGATCGGCAGGAAGGCCACGGTCACCGCGGCCACCGCGCGCAGCGGCAGCGGCAGGGACAGGAGCCACGCGTTCGGCACCAGCCAGGCCAGCAGCAGGCCGGCGAACAGCACGCCGTACATGACGGGCAGCGGCGGGGTGCGGAAGCGGCGGGTCACCTCGACGGCGGCGAGCACCGCGACGAGCACGCCGGCGAAGACGATCGCGTTGACCACCCACGTCGTGCCGAACAGCAGCGCGAACCCGGTCACGCTCTTCGTCTCCAGCAACATGAACCCGACGCCCAGCAGGAACAGGTCGGCGTAGGGCCGCATGCGGTCGTAGGGGCCCGCGACGACGCGGACGGCGAGGAGGCTGACGATGAGGATCAGGCCGAGCGTGATGATGTAGATCGGCGGGATCGTCGCGTCCTTGAGGTAGAGGAACGGGCGGTCGTCGTCGGCGGGGGCG
>NZ_SMJZ01000341.1 GCF_004348345.1 Nonomuraea longispora | reverse complement strand
GGGCCGCGGCTTTGCGCGCGGGCGTTCCCACGACCTCGCGGTAACGCTCGTCGGCCTCGGCGGCCTCGCTCGCGATCTCCTCCGCGCGGCGCAGGTGGCGGGTGAGCGACTCTTCGGTGTGCCGCCACTGCACGATCTCGCCGGTCGGCAGGTGGTGGAGCTCGACCGTGCGGCAGGGCGTGCGCATCATGGTGGAGGCGGCGATGGCGTACGCGGCCAGGGCGAGCGACGAACGGGCGTCGTCCTGGGTGAGCGGGCGGCGGCCGGTCTTGTAGTCGACCACGACGAGTTCGTCGCCGCGCCGGTCGAGCCGGTCGATGCGGCCGGACAGGGCGACGACCTTCGTGCGGGTGGCGACCGTACGTTCGACGCCGACCGGATCGTCAGCGGGATCTAAAGTCGCAACATATCCGGACACGAGGTCGCGAGCGCGCCCCAGCCACCGGCCCGACTGCTCCGCGTCCTTGAACCCCTCGGTGATCCAGCCGTTCGTGAGGAGCACGGCCGCCGTCAGCGGGGTCCTGCGTTCGTACGGCTCCCGCCACCAGCCCGCCAGCGCGTTGTGCACGCTCGCCCCGACGCTGTTGTGCGCCCAGGCGGGACCCTTGGACGGCTGCGGCCGGTCCAGATAGGTGAACCGGTAGCGGCGGCGGCAGTCGAGCCAGGCGTTCAGCCGCGACGGTGTGCAGGAGTAGAGCCGCCGCGGCATCCCTTCCAGCGGAAGCTGCGTGTTCATCCGCCCCCGCCCCGCGAGGACGCCGGGCGGAACCGGACCACCCTGCTCATGGCCTCACTCGTCGCCGGGCCCGAGGCGGATGCCGGAGATCTTGGTGCCGTCGGTGAGCGGGCCGTCGTCGGCGGGCTCGGTGTCGACGCGGGTCAGCGACCCGGACACCCAGTCGTCGAAGTGCGGCTCCAGGTCGCCGACCGTGACCTCGTCGCCGTGGGCGGCCAGGATCCGCGTCTCGCCGGGCAGCGTGAACAGCCGCCCGCCGATCGAGGTGAGCTGGTCGGCCAGTGCCGGATATTCGCCGCCCAGCTTGCCGGGACCGTCGGCCTGCAGGGCCTTGCCGGTGAACACGGCTCCGAGCCCCTCACAGTAGAGCGACACGCCGCCGGGCGTGACGCCGGGGGTCTCCATGACGTCGAGTTGGACGTCGGCCACCTCGAAGACGCCGTCGTCCTCCATGTCGATGTCAGGCCAGGTCTCCGACCAGGTCTCCCGCCACAACGGCTTGTCCTTGGGGTGCAGGGCGACGACGGCCTCGTCTCTGCTGGCCACCTCGATGGAGGCGCCGACGTGGTCGGGCAGGCCCGCCGTGCAGATGACGGCCAGCACCTCCCGCTCGCCGACCTGCTCAAGGATCTTGTCGGCGTCACGCGCCGCGTCGATGACGATCACTTCGTCGTCGTCACCCACGATCCAGGTGTTGTTCTCGACCTTGTGCTCGGTGCCGTCGATGTCGACGACGCCCTCGGTCACCACTCGCTCGATACGCGCTGTCACGCCTCCGCACTCTAGCTCCTCTGCAGGAGAGCGCGAATCGCCGTGGCCCGTCCTAGGTGTCGAGTCGGGGAGAGAACGCACCGAAAGGGACATCAAGGTCGTGATCCCGCGCGTCGATCAGCGACAGTTCGGACAACGCGATGAGGCAGCCGGCGTCGGCCGGCCAGACGATCGTCCACAACCAGTTGCCCAGCGCCTCACCGGCGTAGACGGCGCGGTCGGCCTGCCCGTTCACGCACCACATGGCGGTGGGGTGGCCGAGCACCTGGATCTTGGCGTTCGGCGGGCCGGCGTCGAACCCCGCCCCCGGGTCTGGGCCGTCGAGCCCGGCGTACGCCGCCCCCAACCCGATGCCCGGCTCCTCCGCGATGACGAGCAGGTCGGCAGGCCCTTCGGTGAGCGAGGGCCCGCTCAGCGCCACCACGCTGGCGCGGGCGCCGGTGCGCTGGTCGCCCACCTCGCCGAAGCCGGTCACCAGCCACCCCGCCGGCAACGGCCAGGGCAGCCACACGGGGACGACGGAGCTCTTGCGGATGGCCTCCAGCGCCGTATCGGTCGGCGGCCACGGAGGCTGATAGGGCAGGACATCCCCGTGCGTGTCGCATCGATACGCACTCGACCAGGCGCTCGGCTCGTGAAGCCGGCCAGAACACCGTGGGCAGGTTGCAGCCGCTCTCACAGCTACCCACGGTGCTTCCTGTCTCGGCGTTGCGTCAAGGGCACTTCTCGTTATCTCGTCGTAATCTTGGTCATGTGCGCGTAAATTGCGTTGGTGCAGTGATTTTCGATGCTTTTGACCGAATCCTGCTTGTGCGGCGGGGACATCCGCCCGGCATGGGCCTGTGGTCCATCCCCGGAGGCAGGCTGGAACCCGGTGAGACCGACGCCGCGGGCCTGCGGCGCGAGGTCCAGGAGGAGACGGGGCTGCACGTGGAGGTCGGCCGCCTGGCCGGCACGGTGGAACGACCGGGGCCGGGCGGGGTCACGTACGTGATCCGCGACTACCTCGCGGCCGTCACCGACGGGACCCCCGCGGCCGGGGACGACGCCGCCGACGTGCGGTGGTGCGGCATGGACGAACTGGCCCGGCTGCCGCTCACGGAGGGCCTGCTCGACACGCTCTCCGGCTGGGGTCTGCTGCCCCGCTGAGCGGGTGGACCCACCGTCCCCCTACCTGCTGGCGGACAGGCTGGAGGTCCACAGGATGAGATGGTCGGCGTTGTACGTCGTGGACCGGCCGAGCGCCACGACCTCCGCCCCCGAGTCGTCCGCGCGCGAGACCGCCACCGCCGACAACCACTGCGTGCCCCGCCCCGCCAGCCGGTCCTTCGTCAGCGCCATCCGGTTCCACGACAGGCCGTCCTGCGAGGTCCAGGCCGCGCTGTCGCCCTCGCCGGGAGCGCCGTGCCAGCCGACCGCCACCAGGCCCTCATCGGCCGCCGCCAGGTCGTAGACCGCCGCCGCCTGCTCCGCGGGCAGCCAGGCCGTACGCCACGTGGCGCCGTCGTCGTCGGAGGCGGCCGCGAACGCCCGCCGCGCGCCGTCGACCAGCGCCGTGCCGATCGCGACCATCTTGCCCTGGTACGAGGTGACCCGCCGGAGACCGGCCGAGGTGGCGCCGGGCGGGGACACCGGGTCGCGAGCGGTCCAGTTGACGCCGTCGTCCGAGTGCCACACGACGCTGTTCTCCTGGTCGGCGGCGCCCGAACCGCCCACGGCCACGAAGCCGTCCGAACCGGCGACGGCGTCGTGGATGTGCACCCCCGAACCGCCGTGCGGCAACTTCTCCGACCTGGTGAACTTGCGCAGGTCAGGAGTGAACCACACGGCCGCCCTCGACACGCCCGCCTGGTCCTTGGACTCGCCCGCGAGCACGTAGCCCTGTTCGCCGGCCGTCACCACCTGCGTCGTCAGGTAGGGATGGTCCCGCTCACGGGCCAGGTCGCCGGAGGCCTCGATCCGCTTCCAGCTCTCGCCGTCGGGGGAGGTCACGAGGAGGGGGTCGGTGACGGCGACGTTCGTCTCGGTGGCGCCGACCGCCAGCCAGCCCCGCTCCCCGTGCGCGACGTCCCCCAGCGACTGCCTGCCCGGCCCGCCGAGGCTCATCGACTTCCAGCTCTGCCAGTTTTTGATCGTCCACAGGCCGGCGTCGCCGGATGCCGCGCCGACGGCGACGTACCTGCCGGAGAAGCTGGTCAGCGCGGTCGTCTCGCGCGCGATCCGCGCCAGCCCCTCGACCTCGCCGAGCTTGACGCGCGCCGCCTCGCCCCGCGCGGGCGCGGCCATGAGCACGAGCTGGTTGTCCACGTCGGACGCCGCCTGGTCGCCGCCGGCGAACAGGGTGCCGGCGTCGGAGATCGTGAACCCGCGCAACGTCGCGCCGCTCAGGTCCGCGAAGTCGGCCCGTTTGTTCCAGTCGCTGCCGTTGGCACTCGTCAGCACGGTGTACTTGCCGAGGCCCGCCTGCGTGATCGCCGCGACGCCGGACTTGTGGGAGATCAGCGACTCCACGCCGGGGCTCTCGCCGCTCAGACCGCCGATGGTGCCGCACTGCTTCCACTCCGCCCCGGTCGGGGAGCAGTAGACGCGTACGTCTCCCGTGACCGTGCGCTGCCGCGTCGGCACCAGGACGAACTGCTTGGGCAGCAGGCCCAGCGTCCCGGTGCGCGGCAGGGCCTCGGGGAGCTGGAAGCCGGTCGCCTGCCAGTGACGCCCGCCGTCGGCCGAGCGCAGCACCCGCGATCCCTCGCCGACCGCGGGTTGCCCGATGGCCACGACCGTGTCGCCCTTGGCCACCACGGCCCTGATCTCCCGTACTTCCAGCCCTCTGGTCTCGACGCGCTCCCAGCGGGCGCCGTCGTCCGAGCGCCAGGCCGCGGCCCCGGAGCCGCCGTCCTCCCCCGTCGTATGCCCCACCGCGACGAACCCGGAGGCCGTACGCGCGATGTCGTGGATGTGGTCACCGGCCCGGAACGCGTCCGGGCCCGGCCGCTCGACGGCGGTCCAGCTGAACCCGTCGGTGCTGGTCCACAGGCCGCGCTCGCCCGAGGAACCGTCGCCGCCGCTGGCCAGCCAGCGCCCGTCGCCGCCGACCACCCGCTGGACCGTGGGCGTGGAGACGCCGCTCACCTGGCCGAGCTGCCAGGTCTTGCCTCCGTCCGGCGAGAACAGGAACAGGGGGCGCGGCGTGGGGCTCGTCGTGTCGCTACCGACCGCCACCACGGCGCGGCCCGCCGAGGCCATGTCGTTGAGCTTCTGGTTGACGCCGTCGCCCGCCGCGGGAACGGTGAACAGCTCGTCGCCCGAACGCCCCATGCCCGCCTCCAGGCGCAGGCCGGACGCCTCCTCGCCGCTCCACTGCCACACGAGCACCCCGGTGGCCACGAGGACCGCCGCGGCCACGGACAACACGATGGGGGTCGCCCTGCTGCCGCGGCGTACGGGGCCGGCCCTGCGCATGGCGGCCGGCGCCGGGCCCCTGTGGTGTCTGCCGCTCGATCCCTGGGGGCGGGGAGGCCCGGTGGCGACCAGGAGGTCGGGGCGCGTGCTGTCTCTTATAC
>NZ_SMJZ01000340.1 GCF_004348345.1 Nonomuraea longispora | reverse complement strand
CAGCGCCAACGACGGGCTGCCGCCTGTCACATTCGAGCGTCACATGATCGAGAAGCGGCAAGCATCAACGGCCCTGCTGAGGGCCGCTGTGGCATAGAACCGTCTCCACGCTTTGAGGGGATTGACACTTCTATGGGCAGTGAGCGTTAGGGCATCCATCGTGCCCGGAGTACGCCATCGGGGTCGGGCATCACGGCGGCCATCAGTGGGGTACGTTCGTCCTCGTAGCAGGAAAGAATCAGCACCGCATGGGCTTCAGCCAGTATGGCGGACAGTGCCGGATATTCAGCTTCGTCGGCGGTCAGGCTGGTGATGTGCCCCTGAGGGTTCTGCCAGACGATCTCAACGAGGCTGTCGTTGGGGAGGCTGGCAAGGGCTGCGTCCACGTTTGTCGATAGGTCGGGCCAAATCAGCAGCCTGGCCCGCGGGGTGAGTCGGCTCCGTATCGGGGCAACCCCATCGAGGGTGATGCGGTGCCAGCGTGAGGCGTTGGAGAGATAGCCCTCCTCAAGCAACACCGCGCCTTGCCTGCTGAGGAGAGCATTCAGCTCGGCCCAGAATGCGTCATCGGCGGGGCGTCGCCGTGCAGAATCGTCTTCATCGAGTTGTGGGTCGTACGGTGACTGGTTGATCGGTTCGGCGAAGAGTCCACGCTGGTGGGTAAGCGCCACCGCGTGCGGGCACGGTAGCGCGCTGCCGACATAGACGTACTGGTCGTAACCTACGTGGACGAAGAACTGGTCCTCGGCCTCCAAGCGGCACCAGGCACCGTTGTCGCGCAGCATCGCCCGGACCAACTCCAGGGCGACGGATATCGGCACCTGTGCGCCGTCGTGGTAACCCGTCAGGTCGGGTGGGAACAGTCCGGCCAGACCATGACCGTCGATCGGAGGCTCTACGCCGAAGTTCACGAAGCCGGTTACCTCGGGTTCCCGAATGGTGAGGTGGGTGATGCCGGTTTCTTCTGCGAAAGCGGCCACAGAAGCTAGGTAGGCCTCTTCGACTGCGCCGTGGTCGCTGTACACGTCCTCGGGACCGACGTAGTGGCCGGCTCCATTGCGGTCGGCCGGGTCGTACTTCGTGACGCGGTAGACGTGGATTCCCCGGCCAGTTCGGTCATCTACGGGATGGACCTGAGGTGATGATGCCGGCGAGCCAGGACTGGCCATGGGAACGTTCACCGTCCCCATTCTGGTGGAGACTGCTGACGACGCCTGCTTGTCGGGGCTCCACGGCTCTCCTCTGGAGAGGGGTACAACCCTATCCATGGACCCATCGTGGACCGAAGAGGTTCCGACTACGGGCTGCCAGGATGTTTTCGCAGGTCAACCGAGCAAGGCTAGGTATTTCTGCAATCCTCTCCGGAGCCGGGTGCGCAGGTTCGAATCCTGCAGGGGGCACTCGCGATCACCATCGCAAGACGGGCAGGGACCTGCGGGAACGCAGGTCCCTCTGCGTTCCGGGATGTGCCACCCGAGGCTGCCGATGGCAAGCATGTGCCCATGATCACGTACGAGGAACGTACGGATCTTGAGCGGATCGGCCTCTACAAGACCGAGCTGATCAAGCCCCGAGGACCCTGGCGCAGCCTGGCCGACGTCGAACTGGCCACCGCCGAATGGGGCGACTGGTTCAACGCCACCCGCCTGCACTCAGCGATCGGGCACCTGCCACCAGAGGAGTTCGGAGCTCTCCACTACGCTCAACCCCAGCCCAACGAACCCGCCGGAATCAACCGTTGAGGTCTCCATCGAAGCCGGGGCGCTTCAGGTGGGTGGCAGAACGAACCTTCGCCTGTCTGACTCGTTACCGCCGGCTGGTGCGGATCTACGAAGGCAAGCCCGAGCACCACAAAGCCATGATCTGGCGGGGCCACCGTGCATCAGATGATTCGCCGCCTGACCCGCGAACTGGCAGGCCAACCACCTCATGGCCGTTGGAGCGGCCCGCCACCGCTTCCGGATCTGTCCAGTCCCGACCGGCGCGGCAAGGTGCTGGAGCCCTTGGCCGCCCAGCCGTGGCGAGCCTGGGGAGGGGACCCGAACCGTTGTAATGCGAGAAGCCGGCCTTTCAGGCTCTGTACCGACCGGAAAATCACCGGCAGCCGGTCCGAAAGTTCTGTCAAGGCGTGGATGATATTGCCGAATAGCCGTGTTAAGGCGTCCTTGGACGCTCTTGTCGCGATTTCTTGCCAGCGTTTGGATCTAGAGAGTGATCTGCTGCGGTGCGTCTCAAGCGGCGGGTTTCGGATACGTCACTTGTGTCGCCGTCCGTCCTGCCCTGTCTCAGCGCGCCGGTCACCGCCCTGCGCCGACCCCAGGAGAAGGAGTCGCGACCATGACCATGCTGACCTACACCCTACTCACCGACCCGGCCCCGCTGGAGGCGTCGACCACGTACAACCCATCCCAGGGCACTGCGTACCTGGTCGTCACCAACACCGGGCAGTACGGGGCGTACTGGTCCACCATCGACGTGGAGCTGCCGGTGGGTAACGGCGCGGGCGACCTCGTCAAGGACGTCGCGACCGTCAAGGCGATCAAAACGAAGGGCGACTCCCAAGCGGTGACCTTCAAGCAGCAGGGACCCAAGGTCTTCCGAGCCACCCCTTCGACCGGCGGATCCCTTGCCATGAACTCCGGCGACTCCATGGTCCTGACGCTGGAGAACATCACCGTCACCGGCGCCGCCGGCGTGGCCGTCCTGAAGGTGACCGAAACCAGTAAGAGAAAGACCGGGAAACGGCAGACGAGCATAGCGATGCCGGCGCTGGTGAAGACGGCGACAGCGCCGCGCAACTTCCGTCCGGACGAAAGCATGCTGGACGACGGAAAAGACCTCGTCCTGCGCTGGGACGGGTCCGACGACTTCACCTACGAGATTCTCTTCCCGGGCGGGAAGGCGACCGTCCCCCGCAACGATCGCACCTGGAAACCGGGTACCGGACAAGCTCCGAAGCGGGCCACCACCTACACCCTCGTCGCCACCTCACGCAGCGATCCCCAGCGGCAACACGTCCTCACCACGACCGTCCACCTGCGCAATCCTGTCCTGGAAACCTTCACTGCCACGACCGGCATCGACACGCCCCGGGTCCAGGGGACGGCGAACGCGACCGGAGGACGCCTCATCTTCACCGGCACAGGGGTGGAAATCTCCGACAACTCCGGCGGGCAGGGGACCGTAACGGCCGACAAGGCCATCGTCAACGGCGGCGTCACCACCCCGTGGGTAGTAGGACCGAACAACGGCGACGGAATCTTCACCTTCAGCAAGGGCGCGATGCACATATGGAGCGAATTCGGCTCCAACGAACGGGGAACCCTGTACGCCGGCGAGACCATCGTCAACGGCGTCGCCACCGAATACGTCAAAGGGCTCAACACAGGCGAGGGAGATATCACCTTCATCCCGGGCGGGGTGAAAGTGTGGCGCACACGCGGCTCCGGGGAAGGCGGAACCTTGTTCGCCGAAAAAGCCGATTTCAACGGCGTGAATGCCAAGTGGGTGCAGGGGAAAGGCGACCGCGACGGGTGGATCGGCTTCTCGTACTACGGGGTGAACGTGCTCCGGCACGACGGCGGCGCCGGGAAGAGATGGGGAGTCATAGGGGTCCACAGGATCGACCATCACTGAACCTGTTTCGTGCGCCCCGCAGGGCAGGAGGTGAAGCCGTGACGTGCGGCTGATCTTGTTGTTCGTAAGCTCGTCGTCGCTTGCCGGTGGAAGTCCGGTCCGGGTAGCTGCCAGGAGGTCCGGTAGCAGGCTGGCGGCTTCGTCTGGTAAGGGGCGGGGTCGAAGCCCAGCGTCAAAAGCCCTGCGAGGGGGAGCGATGGTGTGGTCCGTAGCATGAGCGTGTAAACAGACAACCACGGGCTCCTGGCCGCCGAGATGCGTAGACAACACCTCAGCTACTAGGAGCCCGCTCCTATCCGCAGGCGCACCACTCAAAGACGCCCTCGACCATGGCATCCCTGGTCCCGGCCGCAGCGACCAAACCCTTCGTCAGCAGGCTCTGAGACTGGAGCATGCCTGATCGCGCGTCTCCGTGAACAACGACATGTCTAGCGTGCGTTTCTGCAGCGCAAACCAGTCCGGCGCAACGCAGCGGCGAAGCTCGGACTCGTCGCCACCAGCAGCGCCCGCGCCCGCGCGGCCGGCCCGTCCTCGCCACCCGCCTCCACACGCTGCGCCCAGCGCCGCTCTCGCTCCTTCACGCGGCGGCGCCTCTGCTCCTCCACCTCCTGCGCAGCGGCGGCCAGCCGCTGCGACCCGGACGTCAGGACCTGACCGTCTCCGCCGATCCAGGCATTGAGGCGGTTACGCACCCAGCCGGGGATGTGCCGCAACTCGTCCGCGCTGGACCAGGTGTAGGTCCACCCGCTGCCGTCCGAGCGGACGTCCAGAGCGTGCAGCACATCGGCGGGCGTCCAGCCAGCGAGGAGGAACGCCCTGCGCAGCCACCGCAGGTACCAGGCCGTCATCCTGCGCAGCACCCCTGGCTCCTGGCGCAGACGCTCACAGGCGGCGAGTCGATCACGTTTGGTCCTCGGCGACTCGTGCAGTCCCCAGGTCGGCGAGGTGCGTGGGCCGCGACGGGCACCCTGAGGGGCCTCGCGCGTGCGCGTGGGATCTCTCTTGTCTCTCTCAGGGAGAGACAGAGGGGGCTCAGATGGCGACGCGCAACGCGGTGCCGCTGGCGTTATCTGGTGCGTTCCGCGCCATACGCGTTCCACCGTCCCCGTTCCCACGAGAAGACGCAGGTAGAAGCCTGATCTTGAAGGGGCCTCCGGAGCCGCGTGCGGAGACACCCGATCTGCCTAAGTTGTCAAGCCGTAGCTTTCGACCGCGGCGGGAAGGCGACGTGCTCGTTGTAGGTAAGCCCGCCGCAGGCCCGCATGCTGCGCAAGGGCTCGACGGCCCGTAAACAACAGCGGTGTCTCCTGCGACTGGCTCACACCACGATCTTCGCGGAAAGTACTAGCAGGACCGACGTACGCTGCCTCAGCCGGCCAAAGCTCCAGGCCCGATATCAACTCAGGCCTTGCCCGGTTCCTGTCGATCGCCACCCACC
>NZ_SMJZ01000033.1 GCF_004348345.1 Nonomuraea longispora | reverse complement strand
ACCGTTCACCCGGAAGGTGCGTCCGTTCTGTGCGATGTCTTGATCTAAGCAGTCAGATCATCGCAGGTCGGAGGCACCTTCTTCATTTATCGATCTTCGGAGTGAAATTCCGGCTGAATAGCCGAGGTCAGCGGTCGCGCAGTATGCAGGTGAGGCGAGAGGTGCAGACCCGACGCCCCTGCTCGTCGCTGATCTCGATGTCGTACGTCGCCAGCGTCCGGCCGGCGTGCAACCGGGTCGCGACGCCGGTCACGTGGCCGGAGCTCGCGGAGCGGTGGTGGGTGGCGCTGATCTCGATGCCCACGGCGATGCGGCCGGGGCCGGCGTGGATCGCCGCCGCCACCGAGCCCAGGGTCTCGGCCAGCACCACGGACGCGCCGCCGTGCAGCAGTCCGTACGGCTGCGTGTTGCCCTCGACCGGCATCCGGCCGGACACGCGCTCGGGCGTGGCCTCGAGAAACTCGATGCCCATCCGCTCGGGAAGCGTGCCCGCGTGCATGTCGGCGACCATCGCTACGTCCATGGGATTGGTCTGTGTCAAAGGGACGTCTCCACTCTTCCGAGCTCGGGTTTTCTGTCGCAGACGCAGACTAGGCTGCGGGTGTGCCGAAGAGTGAAGTGACCCCCAGCCGCCCGTGCCTGCTGCTGCTTGACGGGCATTCCCTGGCCTATCGCGCGTTCTACGCGCTCAAGGACGCCAACCTGATGACCACCGACGGTCAGCACACCGAGGCGGTCTACGGGTTCACCTCGATGTTGACCAACATCCTGCGCGACGAGCAGCCGACCCACGTGGCGGTGGCCTTCGACAGGTCGGAGCCGACGTTCCGCCATGAGGAATACTCCGACTACAAGGCCAACAGGAGCGAGACGCCCGAGGACTTCCGCGGGCAGATGCAGCTCATCTTCGAGCTGCTCGACACGCTGCGCATCCCGCGGCTGTCCAAGGCCGGCTTCGAGGCCGACGACCTCATCGCGACCCTGGCCACCCGGGCCTCCGCGCAGGACATGAACGTCCTGATCGTCACCGGCGACCGCGACGCGCTCCAGCTGGTCGACGACAACGTCACCGTCCTGATGACCCGGCGCGGCATCAGCGACATGACGAGGTTCACGCCCGAGGCGGTGCAGGAGAAATACGGCCTGACCCCCGCGCAATACCCCGACTTCGCTGCGCTGCGCGGCGACCCCAGCGACAACCTGCTGAGCATTCCCAGCGTGGGGGAGAAGACGGCGGCCAAGTGGGTGCGCGAGTTCGGCTCGCTGACCGCGCTGGTCGACCGGGTCGACGAGGTCAAGGGCAAGGTCGGCGACAAGCTGCGCGAGCACGTCGCCCAGGTGCTGATGAACCGGCGGCTCACCGAGCTGCTGCGCGACGTCCCGATCGAGGTCGGTCCCGGCGAGCTCACGCAGGGCACGTGGGAGCGCGAGGAGATCAACAAACTGTTCGACACGCTGCAGATCCGCGGCGAGCTGCGCGAGCGCGTGTTCAAGGTGCTCGGCACGGGCGAGCAGGAGCCCGAGCAGGGCTTCGAGGTGGAGACCGTGCTGCTCGGCCCCGACCGCGTCGCGGGCTGGCTGTCGGCGTTGCCCGCCGGCCGCACGGGCCTGGCGTTCAGGGGCGTCTACGGCAGCGGCCGCGGGCGCATCGAGGGCATCGCCATCGCCTCGCCCGACGGCACGGCCGCCTACATCGACCCCGTCAAGCTCACCGAGGCCGACGAGACGGCCCTGCGCGCCTGGCTGGGCGACGACGCCCACCCCAAGGCCGTCCACGACGCCAAGGGCCCCATCCTGGCCCTCTGGGCGCAGGGCATGGAGCTGCGCGGCCTGAGCTGCGACACCGCGCTGGCCGCCTACCTCGCGATGCCGGGACAGCGCACGTTCGCCCTGGAAGACCTCGCCAGGCGCTACCTCAACCGCGACCTGCGCGCCGAGGAGGAGTCCAACGGCCAGGCCGCGCTGTTCGGCGACGACGAGGACGCCCCGGCCAAGGACCTCGCGCTGCGCGCCCACGCCGTGCGCGAGCTGGCCGAATCCCTGGAGACCTTCCTCGAAGGCAGGGGCGGCACCCAGCTCCTGGCCGACGTGGAGCTGCCGCTGCTGTCGGTGCTGGCCGAGATGGAGCGCGCCGGCATCGCCGTCGACAGCGAATACTTCGCGGGCCTGGAGGCCGAGTTCGGCGCCGCCGTCAAGCACGCCGTCGAAGAGGCGCACCGCTCGGTCGGCGAGCAGTTCAACCTCGGCTCGCCCAAGCAGCTGCAGGAGATCCTCTTCGTCCGGCTCAACCTGCCCAAGACGAAGAAGATCAAGACCGGCTGGAGCACCGACGCCGACCAGCTCGCCTGGCTGGCCACCCAGACCGAGCACGAGCTGCCCACCATCATGCTGCGCCACCGCGACCAGGCCAGGCTCCGCATCACCGTCGAGGGCCTGATCAAGGAGATCGCCGACGACGGGCGCGTCCACACCACGTTCAACCAGACCATGGCCGCCACGGGCCGGCTGTCGTCGGAGAAGCCCAACCTGCAGAACATCCCGATCCGCACCGCGGAGGGTCGCCGCATCCGGCAGGGCTTCGTGGTCGGCGAGGGCTACGAGACGCTGCTGACGGCCGACTACAGCCAGATCGAGCTGCGCATCATGGCCCACCTGTCGGGCGATGAGTCGCTGATCGAGGCGTTCGAGTCGGGTCACGACTTCCACCAGGCCACCGCCGCGAGGGTGTTCGACCTGCCGCCCGAGCAGATCGACGGCGAGCTGCGCGCCCGCATCAAGGCGATGAACTACGGCCTGGCCTACGGCCTGTCCGACTTCGGGCTCGCCCAGCAGCTCAACATCCCGGTGGCCGAGGCACGGGCGCTGAAGGAGGAATACTTCACCGAGTTCGGCGGCGTGCGCGACTTCCTGCACGCCATCGTCCAGCAGGCCCGCGCCGACGGCTACACCGAGACCATCATGGGCCGCCGCCGCTACCTCCCCGACCTGACCAGCGACAACCGTCAGCGCCGTGAGATGGCCGAGCGCATGGCGCTCAACGCTCCCATCCAGGGTTCGGCGGCCGACATCATCAAGGTCGCCATGCTCCACGTCCGGCAGGCGCTCGGCGAGGAGGGGCTGGCCTCCCGGATGTTGCTGCAGGTCCACGACGAGCTGGTGTTCGAGGTGGCGCCCGGCGAGCTTGAGCCGCTCACGCAGCTCGTGTGCGACCAGATGAACGCCGCCTACCACCTGCGCGTGCCGCTGGAGGTTTCCGTGGGCGTCGGGCGCACCTGGGAGGACGCCGGCCACTGACCCGGCCGCCGACCCGGCCAACGACCTGGCGGGCCGTCCGCCGTGGGAGATCTGCACTAACCTGATCGTGTTTCTCACCCGAGCGGCCCGGGAGTTCTGTGCGGTTACCAGCGTCTCTCACGCGGATCATCGGCGTTGCGAACGTGGTGGTGATAACAGTCGCGATCATCGGGCTCAGCCTGTTACCTGACGAGCCGCGGCCGCACGCACGGCCGGACGACGCCGCCGAGGTGGGCGCCGGCCCTCGGCAGTCCTCCCCGTCGGCCGGCTCGCCGCCCAGCCCGTCACCGGTGGGCCAGCCGCCCGGCGTCGTGTCCACGCCCGAGTTCGCCCGCCAGGTGCGCGCCAACGAGGCAGGCCTGGTGCCGGTGCTGATGTACCACCGCATCACCGCGAGACGGCGGGCCTCCATCGACAGGACCCCCACCCAGCTCAGGGAGGAGCTGGAGCGGCTGGCGAAGGAGGGTTACGTGCCGATCACGGCCGGCGAGTTCGTCGCCGGCGACATCAGGGTGCCGGCGGGGAGGTTCCCCGTCGTGCTCACGTTCGACGACGGGCACCCCAGCCACTTCGCCCTCGACGCCGCCGGCAACCCCGCGCCCGGCACGGCCGTGGCCGTGATGCAGGAGGTCGCGAGGAAACACCCGTCCTTCCGGCCGGTGGCCACGTTCTGGATCAACAAGGAGCCGTTCGGGCTACGCGACAGGCCGTCGCAGACGGTGGCCGTGCGCTGGCTGGTCGACCACGGCCACGAGGTCGCCAACCACACCTGGAGCCACCCCGACCTCCGGGCGATCAAGCGACGGAAGGTACGCGAGCAGATCGTCCGGCTCGAACGCCTGCTGAAGCAGCTGGGCGTGCCGGCCTCCAGGACCATGGCGCTGCCGTACGGCTCGCTGCCCCGCGGGAAGAAGCCCGCGCGGGCCGGCGCGTGGGACGGCACACGTTATGATTTCGCGGGCGTGTTCCTCGCCGGAGCCGAGCCGTCGGTTTCGCCCTACGCGAAAAAGTTCGACCGGGGAGCGATCCAGCGCATCCAGAGCAACGCCAAGAAGGGCGAGTGCCGCAAGTGGTGCTCCGACTACTGGCTCGACTGGCTGCGCAAGCACCCTGGTGAGCGCTACGTTTCCGATGGAGATCCCGACCGGATCTCCATCCCGGAGAAACTACGCGGTAATATCGACGCCAAGCGAGGGCGCCAGGTCATCGCGTACTGACCCCTCCCTGGATTGACCCCGTGGCCAACGTCTCATATGCTGATCGCTGCGCTGTGGGCTCGCGCGCGCCTCAGACGGAGCGGGCTCGCGCTCGGTCACGTCGATGTCGTCATTCCTCGGCTTGATGCGGAAGAGGGCCTGCCGCGCATCCGCCACATCGACATCCTGTCCGCGTTCGGAGCAATTCCACACATGACGTCCAGCACTGAGGCCACCTCGAGCACCCCGCAGGTAGCGGTCAACGACATCGGGTCCGAGGAAGCCTTCCTCGCAGCGATCGACGAGACCATCAAGTACTTCAACGACGGCGACATTGTCGAGGGCACCGTCGTCAAGGTCGATCGAGACGAGGTCCTTCTCGATATCGGCTACAAGACCGAGGGTGTCATCCCCTCGCGCGAGCTTTCGATCAAGCACGATGTCGACCCTGCTGACGTCGTGGAGGTCGGCGAACACGTCGAGGCCCTGGTTCTCCAGAAGGAGGACAAAGAGGGCCGTCTGATCCTGTCCAAGAAGCGCGCCCAGTACGAGCGCGCCTGGGGCACGATCGAGAAGATCAAGGACGAGGACGGCATCGTCACCGGCACCGTCATCGAGGTCGTCAAGGGTGGTCTCATCCTCGACATCGGCCTCCGTGGCTTCCTCCCGGCGTCCCTGGTCGAGATGCGGCGTGTCCGCGATCTGCAGCCGTACGTCGGCCGCGAGCTCGAAGCCAAGATCATCGAGCTCGACAAGAACCGCAACAACGTGGTCCTGTCGCGCCGTGCCTGGCTGGAGCAGACGCAGTCCGAGGTTCGCCAGACGTTCCTCAACACCCTCCAGAAGGGCCAGGTCCGCAAGGGCGTCGTCTCCTCGATCGTCAACTTCGGCGCCTTCGTCGACCTCGGCGGCGTCGACGGTCTGGTCCACGTGTCCGAGCTGTCCTGGAAGCACATCGACCACCCGTCCGAGGTCGTCGAGGTGGGCCAGGAGGTCACGGTCGAGGTCCTTGACGTCGACATGGAGCGCGAGCGCGTCTCACTGTCGCTCAAGGCCACGCAGGAAGACCCGTGGCAGCAGTTCGCCCGCACCCACCAGATCGGCCAGGTCGTTCCGGGCCGCGTCACCAAGCTGGTGCCGTTCGGCGCGTTCGTCCGGGTCGAGGAGGGCATCGAGGGCCTGGTCCACATCTCCGAGCTGGCCGAGCGCCACGTGGAGATCCCGGAGCAGGTCGTCCAGGTCGGCGACGAGATCTTCGTCAAGATCATCGACATCGACCTCGACCGCCGTCGCATCAGTCTGTCGCTGAAGCAGGCCAACGAGGGTGTCGGCACCGAGGTCGAGTTCGACCCGACCCTCTACGGCATGGCGGCCACCTACGACGACCAGGGCAACTACATCTACCCCGAGGGCTTCGACCCGGAGACGGGTGAGTGGCTCGAGGGCTTCGACAAGCAGCGTGAGGAGTGGGAGCGGCAGTACGCCGAGGCCCAGCAGCGCTTCGAGGCCCACAGGAAGCAGATCGAGGAGGCCCGCAAGGCCGAGGCGGAGGCCGGCGAGGCCGCTCCCTCGTCCTACAGCGGCGACTCGCCCGCCCAGTCGGGCGGCGGCGGCTCGTCGTCGGCTCCCGCCAGTGGTGCGCTCGCCTCCGACGAGGCGCTCGCGGCCCTGCGCGAGAAGCTCGCCGGCGGCCAGAGCTGACGTCCGCCTAAGGCTACGGCTCGATCCCTGGCCTGCTGAAAAGCCCCGCACGCAGACGCTTGCGGGGCTTTTCGCGCGCAGGAGCCACCACGGGGACCCCTGCCGGTACGCAGGCCCGTGCGGTGAGCCGGCGGTCAACGCGGAGGCACTCTTGCCGCATCCGTATCCGGGGTCGCCCGGCACGAACCTCATCGAGCCCTTTCACCTCGGCCTTCCGCAGAGCGACCTCGACGACCTGTGGGGGCCGCAGGCGCTCGCGTACGGCTGCACCGACTCGCCGGTGGCGCAGCCGGCCTACCTCGTGGGGAGGTACAGGCAGTTCGACGGCCGAGGGCCGGGGGCCGAGCCGGTCGCCGCGACCTGGTGCCCACCGACGACGGCCTCTACCGGCTGACCGAACCGGCGGGTCGTCGTCGTGGCCTCACTACGCGAGGGTGCCGGCCAGGCGTTGTGCCGGTCGGGGTGACCCACGGCGCGCCAAACGGCGAAGCGGCGCATCGCCGAGCGCGGCAACGACATCGTCTCCTGGGAGAGGCGGACAGCCCCAGCCAGATGGTGGCCATGGCGGCGCCGGGCTCGCCTGGTGGGGGGCATACGCGCCGCTTTCCGGACGATCCGCGACGTCGGCCGGGAGGACCTCTGACGGCCTTCGGCGAAGCCGTCCACCTGCCCGCGGAGCGCTGACAGACTGCTGACCTGCGCTGTCGGCACAACTCTGCAGGAGCGGCACGGTGGGCAAGGGTCAGCGAAGGTTGCGGATGACGGTCGTGCCGGCGGTCGTGCTGGCGGTCGTGCCAGGAGCCGTGCCGGCAGTCACCGGCACGGACGGCACACAGGGCGGCGCCCCGGCCGCGACGGGTGTGGGCGTCGCGCCGGTGATGACGGGTGCGGGCGTCGCGGCGGGTGCGGGCGTTGTGCCGGTGGTGACCGGTGCCGGCGTCGCGGCGGGCGCGGGCGGCGGCGGTGCGGCCCGGCAGGAGAAGGGAAGGCGGCGAGAACTGGCCTGGTGGGGCTGCGGGGACGGGTTGCAGTGCGCCAAGCTGTCCGTGCCCGCCGACTGGGCCAGGCGGCGCGGAGCCCGTACCGAGATCGACGTCGCCAGGATGCCCGCGCGGGACCCGCGGCGCAGCCTCGGCCACCTCGTGGTGAACACCGGCGCGACGTCCTCCGTGCAGGACGTGCGGGCCAGGCCCGACACGGTGAGCGAGCTGACGCGGTGGTTCGACGTCGTGATCATGGACTCGCGCGGGTCCGGCGACCGGGACAGCGCGGCGGCCGTACGATGCGCCGTGCCGCCCCCCGACGTGCTGCGGCTGCAACTGGCCCGGCGCCCGGCCGACTGGCGCGCCTACGCCCGCGACAACGCCGCCTACGGCAGGAGCTGCCGCGCCGCCGCGGGCGCCGTCCGGCTCACGCCGTGGCAGGTCGCCCACGACCTCGACGCCCTGCGCGCCGCTCTCGGCGAGGAGCGGCTGCGGTACTTCGGCAACTCCTACGGGGCGGTCCACGGGCAGGCGTACGCGGAGTCGTTCCCGGCCCGCGTGGGGCGGATGTACCTGGAGGGCGTGCCCGATCTCACCGAACCGGTGCCGGAGCGGCGGGTGATCGCCAGGGCCCGCGCGGTGGAGCGCCAGCTCCACACCTTCCGCGACTGGTGCCGTACCCGCCTGGGCTGCCCGCTGGGCCGGGACGACGCCGTGGCGGTCTTCGACGACCTGGCCCGGCGGGTGCCCTTGCCTGCCGGGCAGCGCAGCCCGGTGAACGCCCGCCGGCTTGCCGCGGCCGTGTACGCCGGCCTCACCCTGGAACGCTGGCCCGAGCTGGCCGCAGCGCTGTCGGCGGCCTCGTCCGGCGACGCCGGCCCTCTGGCGTCCCTGGCATTTCCTGCGCCGGCGGACGACGGGCATGGGCAGCCGTCGGCAGGCGTCATCCAGGGCGAGGCGGGATCGGTGTCACGGATGATGATGTGTCAGGACGCGCCCTCATACCGGCAGTACCTCGCCATGGAGGAGCGGTTGCGCGCAGTCGCGCCCCGGGCGGGGTGGCTGAGCGGGAGGCACGAGGCCGGCCGGTGCCTGGGCCTGACGGGGGCGGGGCCGAGCCGGGAACCCAGGCACTCCAGGCCGTACACGGGCAAGCCCGTGCTGGTGGGGGTCGGGCGGCTGGACGTCGAGACGCCCGCATCCGCAGCGGCCCGGGCGGCCAGGCGCATCCCCGGCTCGGTCGTGTTGCGGCACGGCGACGGGCACGACGCCTACCTGCTGCAGGGCGTAGGCAAACTCCGCGCAACCTGCCTGCGCACCCGCGTGCACGACTACCTGGTCAAGGGCGATCTGCCCGCCCGCGGCGTCTCGTGCGGGGGAGCGCTGGTGGAAGGCATGAGCCCGCGGGGCGCGGCCGGAGGGTAAGGTGCTGCGCGTGCTGATCGAACGGGCGGTGGCCGCGGACGCGGGCGAGATCCTCACCGTGCAGCGGGCGGCCTACGTGAGCGAGGCCCAGCTCTACGGCGACCCGTACATCATGCCGCTCGTCGAGTCGCTGGAGCAGATGCGCAAGGCCATCGAGGGCGCCGTCGTGCTGAAGGCCCTCGACGCGGGCAGGATCGTCGGCGCGGTGCGCGGGCAGCTGTCAGGCACGACGTGCGTGGTCGGCCGGCTCGTGGTCGCGCCGGACCGTCAGGGGCAGGGGCTGGGCACGGCCCTGCTGCGCGCCCTGCACGAGGCTGTGCCGCAGGCGTCCGCGTTCGACCTGTTCACGGGCCATCTGTCGGAGGGCAACGTACGGCTCTACCGCCGCCTCGGCTACCGGGAGACGCACCGCGAGCGGATGGACGATCACCTGACCCTGGTGCACCTGCGCAGGCCCGCGGATCCCTCGCCCCCGCCGTGACCACCGGCTCCGTGCCCGCGCAGCGGCCGATAGGCTCGGGTGCGTGTTGACGACAGGGCTCACCGGCGGGATCGGTTCGGGCAAGAGCGAGGTCTCCAGGCGGCTCGCCGCCAGGGGCGCCATGGTGATCGACGCCGACAAGATCGCGCGTGAGGTGGTCGAGCCGGGCACCCCGGGCCTGGCCAAGGTGGTGGCCACGTTCGGCGACGAGGTGCTCCACCCGGACGGCTCGCTCGACAGGCAGCGGCTCGGGTCCGTCGTGTTCAACGACGCCGAGCGGCTGGCCGAGCTCAACGCGATCGTCCATCCGCTGGTGGGGGAGCGGGTGGAGGAGCTGCGCAGGCAGGCGCCCGACGACGCGATCGTGGTCTACGACGTGCCCCTGCTGGTGGAGAACAACCTGGCTTCGATGTACGACGTCGTCATCGTCGTCGACGCGGCCGACGAGGTGCGGGTCAGGCGGCTCGCCGAGCACCGGGGCATGCCCGAGGCCGACGCCAGAGCCCGCATCGCCGCCCAGGCGAGCCGGGAGGAGCGGCTGGCGGCGGCCGACATCGTCGTGCCGAACGAAGGCTCCCTGGACGAGCTGGACGCCCGCGTGGCGGAGGTCTGGGACGAGCTGACGAGACGCGCCGCACACGACTGAGCACGGGCGGGCCGCCCCGCGGGAGCCGCGCCCGGGTGAGGGTCGTTCCAGGGCGTTGACGGGCTGACCACGATCCATGACCATCGGAAAGATCCCTCGACAGGTTTCGTGGAAGGACCCCGATGCCGCGCTTGTCCGCCGTCTTAGCCGCGACCCTCATCGTCCTCATGGGCATCTTCCCCGGCGCCGCCGCCGGGAGCGCAGCGACGCAGTCGTTCCGCAACCCCGTCAACCCAAGCGCCGACCCCAGCCTGATGTACCACGACGGCGACTACTACGTGGCCACCACGCGCGGCGACCGGATCGGCATCTGGAAGTCGCCCAGCCTGGCCACCCTGCTGTCGGCGCCCGAACAGGTGGTGTGGCGCGACAGCGACCCCAGCCGCGACACCCAGATGTGGGCGCCCGCCTTCCGCCATGTCGGGTCCCGCTGGTACGTCTACTACACCGCCTCCGACGGGGTCGACGCCAACCACCGCATGTACGTGCTGGAGTCCGCAGGCGACGACCCGATGGGCCCGTACACCTTCAAGGCCAAGATCGCCGACTTCGGCGAGTACGCGATCGACGGCGAGCCGATCACCCACAACGGGCAGCAGTACTTCGTCTGGGCCGGTCCGGGCCGCGGCATGGGCGGCCCGGCGCAGCTCTACATCGCCCGCATGAGCAACCCGTGGACGGTCACGGGCGGCAGGGTCGCCATCCCTGCCGACGGCGGCTGCACCGAGGTGCGGGAGGGGCCGACCCCGCTCTACCGCAACGGCAGGACGTTCCTGACCTACTCCACCTGCGACACGGGCAAGCCCGACTACCAGCTGTGGATGAAGAGCGTCGCGGACGGCGCCGACCCGATGGTGGCCGCCAACTGGCGTCAGCATCCGGGGCCGGTGTTCTCGCGCAACGACGCCACCGGCGTGTGGGGGCCGGGTCACCATTCGTTCTTCCGATCGCCCGACGGCACCGAGGACTGGATCGCCTACCACGGCAAGAACACCAGCACCTACACCTACGACTTCCGCACCACCCGCGTCCAGAAGTTCACCTGGAAAGCCGACGGCACGCCGGACTTCGGCCGCCCGCTGGCCGCCGGCGCCACGCAGGACCTTCCTTCCGGTGATCCCGGCGCGGCCACCTCGGTGATCAACGACACCGACCCGGAGGTGTCCTACTCCGGCGCGTGGCAGTCGGGCTCCGGCTGCGGCAACCAGTGCTTCTGGAGCGACGACCACTGGAGCGGCGAGGCCGGCGCGAGCGCCACCGTCACGTTCACCGGCACCCGTGCGGCCCTGCTGAGCGTGCGCGACCGCGGCAACGGCATCGCGGCGATCTCCATCGACGGCGGCCCCGAGCAGCGCGTCGACTACTACAGCGCCATCCGGGTCGGCGAGCAGCTCAACTACCTGAGCCCGGTCCTGCCGCCCGGCCGGCACACGCTGCGGGTCCGTGTCACCGGCGAGAAGAACCCCGCCTCGGGGAGCACCGTGATCAGCATGGACCGGATCGAGGTGTACTGAGCCTCACGGCCGCAGCACGTGGGCGGTCCGCTCGTACAGCCGGCGCGCGTCACCCGGATCGAGGGTCGGCAACGACGGGTCGATCGGGGTGCGCCGGTCGTAGGCGAGCAGGCCGCGGCCCGGCGCGTCGTCCATGAGCTCGATGATCGGCTGGATGCTCTTCTCGATCGGCTGGGCGAAGAACCTGGCCAGCACCTTGACCACGGCCTTGGCCGGCCCGCCGAGACTGTCGGCGCCGCTGTCGGTGAAGCCCGGGTGGTGCAGGAGGAAACGCGTACGCCCGCCCGGATGGCCGGCGGAGTAGGCGACGCCGAGGAGGTCGGTGGCGCGGCCCGCCTGGAGCACGGCCTTGATATGGCCGAAGCCGTTCCTGAGCGACAGGTCGTCCCAGTGGATGCGGCCCTTGGTGACGCCGACGCCGCACACGCTGACGATCATCGGGTTCTCGCCCTTCTCCAGCAGCCCGGTCAGGCCGTAGCCGAGCACCGTGCGGCTGACGTAGTAGAGCGCGAAGGTGGCCTCGAAGCCGTCGGGGGTCTCGACCCGCCGGGGAAAGTGCCGCATCGCGGTGAGGACGAGCCCGTCCAGTGACTCGTGCCGCGCCGTGATCTCCTTGATCACTCGTACGTTCTCCGCGACCGAGGTCAGGTCGGCCTGGACGAACGCGGTCCGGTCGCCGGCGCGGGCCGCCTGGTCGAGGAACCGCCGCCCCTTCGCGGGGTCGCTGCCGATGATCGTCACCTGGTCGCCGCGCCGCAGGAAGTGGCGGGCCAACCCTCTTCCCATACCGGCTGTGCCACCCGACACGACATATGTCCGCATATTTCTCCCTCAAGTCATCGAACGCTGATTTGAGGGAACGTAACACACCATGGCCGTACAATGTCAACGGTCGATGACTACGAGGGGAGTCCCGCGTGCGGAAGAGAGACCGGGAGGCCACCAAAGCGCGCCTGCTGGAGGCCGCCAGGCTGCGCTTCGCCCGCGAGGGCTACGACGCCACGAGCGTGCGCGACATCGCCGGGGACGCCGGCGTCGACGCCGGCCTGATCTTCCGCTACTTCGGAAACAAGAAGCGGCTCTTCGACGAGGCCACCGCCGACATTCCCGCCGACCTGCTCGACGGTCCGGAGGAGGAGCTGGTCGCCCGCATGGTGCGTTCGGTGATCTTCGCCGACTGGACCCGCTACGGTGGCGAGCACCCGCTGGTCGCCATGCTGCGCTCCTCGGCCCACGAGGACACCAGGCAGCGCATCCGGGAGGAGGTCTGCACCACCTACGTCAGCGCGCTGGAGAACCTGGCCGAGGGCGACGACGCCGAGCTGCGGGCGGAACTGCTCAGCGCCTGGCTGGTCGGCATCGGCATCCTGCGCTCGGTCGTGGCCACCCCTGCGCTGGCCAAGGCCGACCTCGACGACCTCGCCCCGCACGTGGCGGCCGTGGCCGCGGGCCTGCTGGGCCGTCCCATGTCGGGCACCACCGACGCGTGACGGGTCAGGCGGCTGCCAGCATGTAGGCGCCTGCGACCGCGTCCAGCGCCCAGCGCATCCGCCTCACGTAGGTCTCGGGATGGTCGCCGGCCTCCTGCGCCACGTACGCCGCGCACCGGGCAAGGTCGCCGCCGCACGCGCACAGCCGCTCGTCCACGGTCTCGCGGATCTGGACGGGGGACAGTCGGTCCGACGGCTGCAGGGAGGTCGCGAAGAGCACCTGGGCCAGCTCGGTCGTGGTGAACATGTCGGGCTCCTCTCACACGTGCCGTCGCCGGCACCCTCTAAATAGACATCGAACGGCGGCGGAACTCATCGACATACGACACACAACGGGTGTGGATTTTTCCTCAGACACCCGGCCGTGGCGGGCGGAAAATGCGTCGAGCCCGGACAGCGGCCGCACGTAGGATCGGGCGGCATGATCATGGATCCGGACGTCCGCGCCTACTACGAGCGCGGCGGAGAGCTGACCCGGCTGCGCGAGGGGCGCGGCCGGCTGGAGTTCCACCGCACGCGCGACGTGCTGCGCCGCACCCTGCCCCCGGCGCCCGCGCGCGTGCTCGACGTGGGGGGCGGCGCCGGCGTGCACGCCGAATGGCTGGCGGCCGACGGGTACGCCGTCGAGGTGATCGACCCGGTGTCCCTGCACGTCAAGGAGGCGGCGGCGCTGCCGGGGGTGAGCGCGCGGCTCGGCGACGCCCGCGACCTGCCGGTCCCCGGCGGCCAGGCCGACGCGGTGCTGCTGCTGGGGCCGCTCTACCACCTGCCGGAACGCGCCGACCGTGTCAGGGCGCTGGCCGAGGCACGGCGTGCCACCCGGCCGGGCGGCACGGTCGCCGCCGCCTTCATCAGCAGGTACGCGGCGCTGCACGACAGCGTCTACCACGGGACGTTCACGCAGGAGTCCGCGCGGGCCGCCGACTACCGCTCCGTCGACACCGGGACGATCATCTCACCCGTCGAGACGGGATTCCGCGGCTACCTGCACACCCCGGAGGAGATCCCCGGCGAGTTCGCCGACGCCGGGCTGCCCGAGCCGCGCCGCTACGGCGTGGAAGGCGTGTTCTGGCTCTACGGTGACGTGAACGCCTGGCTGGACGACGACGGGCGGCGTGAGCTGCTGCTCGACGCCGCCCGCAGGGTCGAGTGCGAGCCGTCGCTGCTCGGGGCCAGCGGTCACCTGCTGGCCGTGACGCGGGTCTAGAACCACCCGCGGTGGCGGGCCATCTTCTCCAGCCCGCGCTCCAGGGCCTGCTCCGCCGCGCCGGACGAGTCGTCGTACCGGACGGTGAACCGGTTGTAGGCGTCATGGCCTGAGGTCAGGAAGCCGCCGCGCTTGTCGGCCTCCAGAATGACGTCCATCCGGCCGGGCCCGGCGATGAACGTCATTTCCAGCTCGTTGAAGTAACGCCGCCACTTGCCGCCGGCGTAGTACTCGATCTCCTGGAAGAACGGCATCGTCGAGCCGTACAGCGTGCCGCGCTCCAGGTCGGCCTTCTTGAACCGGAAACCCATCCGGTCGAGCGCGGCGATCAGGTGCTCCTGGGCGGGCAGCGGGCTGACGAACAGCGGGTCGAGGTCGCCCTTGTCGAGCGCGCCCGCCAGCGCCAGCTCCGTCTGCACGCCGAGCCTCATCCCGCGCAGCGGCTGCCCCGCGATGGCGCTGATCGGCGTCTCCCACGGGATGGTCACCTCGAACGGGTGCTGGTGCTGCGCGCCCGCTTCGAGCTGGAACGGGCCCGACACCTGCTGGCGCAGGAAGCTGTAGGTCGACTTGTACTCACTGTCGCCCGACTCGACCTCCACGACGGCCGTCAGGTCGATGTGGATGCCCTCGACCTTGTAGGCCGCCTTGCCGCCGCGGAAGTGCACGACTCCGCGCAGCACCTCGCCGGGGCGTACTCCCGTGTTGGTCAGCACCGTGTCAACCTCGACGCCCGCGCCGAACGCGGCCATCAACTTGCGGAACACCATGGGGGTTCTCCTATGAGGAAGGTGTGTGGCCGTTCACGTGGCCGGAACCCGTGCCCGAGATGCGGGGGAGCAACTGGGCCAGGAGGAGGGTGGAGAGCGCGGAGTCCGACTGCCCCTGCTGGGTGCGTACGACCAGCGGCTGGGGCGCGTTCTCCGCCAGTTTCGCGCCCACGTCGAGGCGCTTGCGAGCCAGCTCGTACTGCAGCACCGCCCGGTTGTCCCGGTACGACTCGGCCAGCCGGCGCAGCGCCTTGGCCTCGTTCTCGGCGGCGGTGAGCTCGGCCCTGCCGCGCGCCTCGATCTCCCACGTCACCCGCTGCGCCTCGGTCTCCTGCTCCTCCAGCATGCGCGCCACGTCCTTGCGCGCGGTGTTGTGGGCGGCCTTGACCTCGACCACGCGGGCGTCACGGGTCTTCTTGGAACGCTCGATCTCCATGAGCAGCGTGTCGATGCGGCGCTTGCGGGTCAGCTCCCACTCGCGCTCGTACGCCGACATCTCCTTGGCCACCTTCTCCCGGGTGGACAGGTGCTGCTGGTACTGGTCGGGCAGTTGGACGTCGGGGATGTTGGCGCCTGTGATGCGCACGCCGTACCTGCCGAGCTGGCGGTTGAGCGCGTCCTGCATGTCGCCGACGTCGGAGCCGCGCAGGTCGTACGCACGCTCGGTGTGGACCCTGCGGCTGCGCTGCCTGATCGCGTCCTGCACCGCGCTGGAGAGCACCAGGTCGAAGTTGCCCGCGCCGATCGTCCGGACGAACGCGACCGGGTCCACGATGCGGAACTTCAGGAAGAACTCGATCGACTTCAGCGGCACGTTCTCGGCCGTGGGGCAGGCCACGATCGGCGCCGAGTAGGGGATCTCGGTCGAGGTGTCGACGACCGCGTCCACCCGGTCCCACGGCAGCCAGAGGTAGTGGCGGCCGGGGGGCAGCGTGCTGGTGATGGCGCCCCAGCGGCTGCGTACGCCGGTGGTGCCCTCCTCGATCTCGATGATCGCCTTGCGCCACATCGTGAGCAGCGCCAGGCCCAGGAAGACCAGCGCCGCGAGCGCGGCAATGATCGTGAGGTCGGTCAGCGCGGCCATGCCGGCGCAGTAGAGCGCCAGGAACACCAGCGCCATCCAGGCGAAGCCGCGGCGGTCCTTGGGGATCACGACGGGGACGAGCTGGCCCTGCTCGCCGCCGCGCAGCAGCTGGCGGATCTCGCCCCAGGAGGCCAGTGACTCCTTGATCTTCGAGAATTCCCTGCTCATCGGCCGCTCACCCGCTCCTCATCGACACGTCGGTTCGGCTCTCTCCTCACAGGAGCTCACTTCCCTGGGCCCGGCCGCCGCCCGGCAGGAGGCGTTCGACGGTGCGTTCGAGCTCCGGGTCGGGTTTCGGCGGCTCCACGGACTCGCCCACGTCGGCGGCGGCCTTCTTGAGCAGGGCGACGATCTCGTCCTCCCGGCCCGCGACGCGCGCGCCGATCTCGTCGAGCCTGGAGCGGATGGCGGCCATGTCCTCGGGGGAGAACAGCACCGCGCCCTTCCCGCCCACGAGCTGCTGCGCCAGGGCCAGGAAGTCGATGTCGGTGTGCTCGCCCACCTGCACCACCTGCGGCATCCGGGCCGAGACGGACTCCAGCTTGGTCAGCAGGTCCTGCTGGAAGCGGTAGTCGAGGATCTCGGGCGCCTCCGCGGCCGACAGCGCCCTGATGTCCAGCGCCTGCGCCTCCAAAAGCGCGGCGTTGGCGTTGGCCGTGGACTCGGCCTCGACCAGCCGCTGCCTGGCCTGCGCCGTGGCCTGGTGGGTGGCGCGTTCGAGCGCCGTGTCCATGCGGGCCTGGTAGCCGGCGATCTCGGCCTGGATGGCGCTCAGCGTCTCCTGCAGCGTCGCCAGCTCCTTGACCAGGTCACCTTCGTTCTGCTCCTTGCGCAGGTTGAGCTCGTACTCGTAGGTGTAGGCCTCCTTGGCGACGCGGACCATCTCCGGGGCTGCCAGGTCCATGCGGTATTCCTGGCTGGAGGGCTCGGCGTGCGTGATGTTCACGTCGGTGAGGCGTACGGCGGGCAGGAACTGCTGGTTGAGACTCTCCAGCATGCCCACGGTGCTCTCGCCCACCAGGTCGTAGATATCCTCGGCCCGCTGGGCGTAGATGAGGGAGCGGGTGACCTCGCTGATGGCGTTCTGCAGCTTGGACTGGAAGCCGCTGACCGAGCCCAGCACGAAGATGAACTCGGCCGGGTTCTCGATCCTGAACTGCAGGAACAGGTCGACGCTCGCCTTGACGCCCTGCTGGGTCGGCGCTTCGCTGATCGGCGCGTTGAACGGGTATTCGCGCGTGGTGTTGACGATGTAGCTGACCCGCTTCCACGGGTTGAACAGCGTCACCCGGCCGGGGTCCGCGATGTGCACCAGCTTGCCGAACTTGGTGATCAGCGCCTTGCAGCCCTCCGGCACCATCACCACGCTGCGCCGCCACCACAGGAACACCGCGGCCAGGACCAGTACGAACCAGTAGTGCGGGCCGAAGATCAGGTCGGTGTTCGGGATGACGTTGCCCAGCGCGCCGATCAGGCCCAGCACCACGAGGATGCCGAGGGGCACGATCACCTTCGCGGTGCTGCCCTTGGGGATCACCACGGGCGAGATGACGTGCATGCCGTTGTCGGCGAAGCTGCGGTTGACGATCTCGCCGGCCTCGTTCAGCGACGCCGTCCTGGCCTCGATGAGCGTGCCGATCGACGCGCCGCCGTCACGGGCGGCCGCGAAGTCGTGCGGGTTCAGCGCGAAACTCTGTGCCTGGCCTTCTTGGAGCCGGCCCTGAGGCCCCACCTGGCCGGCGAACTGCTCCGCGGCCTGACCCACTGCCTGGCGTACGTCACCCCCTTGCGCCACCGCTTGGGCTATGCCCTGACCTGCTTGGCGTAGTGCCTCTCTGGGACGTGACATTGAACCTTCCTTTTCCGCTACAGGCGATTTCGACCGTATCGGGTATGACTTGCTGATCGCTTGCAGTGCGGCATCACATATGTATTGCTGTTCGTAGCAGGTGTGCTGCTTGTGTACGGCACGTACTACTACGCCGGTGCCGCAGGCAAGGGAGTCGATGAGCGAGACCGTCCACAACCGCATCGCGTTGCTGCGTGCGGAGCGGGACGTGACCCGCAGGCAGCTCGCCGACGCCCTGGGCGTCCACTACCAGACCGTCGGATATCTCGAACGCGGCGAGTACAGCCCCAGCCTCCACCTCGCGCTGCGCATCGCCGCGTATTTCGAGGTGCCCGTCGAAGTGGTCTTCTCCACCAGCCCGTTCCCGAGGATCGGCGAGTGGTCCGCATGACGCTTTCTGTCAGTCCGGCCGCCTACAGTGGGCACTATGCGACCGGTCACAGATTTGCAGCGGAAGGTGGCGCCCTTCGAGGTCGTCACCGAGATGACTCCCTCCGGCGACCAGCCGACGGCCATCGCCGAGCTGGAGCACCGCGTCAAGGCCGGAGAGAAGGACAGCGTGCTGCTGGGCGCCACCGGCACCGGCAAGACGGCCACGATCGCCTGGCTGATCGAGCGCCTGCAGCGGCCCGCTCTCGTGATGCAGCCCAACAAGACCCTGGCCGCGCAGTTCGCCAACGAGCTGCGCGAGATGCTGCCCAACAACGCGGTCGAATACTTCGTCTCCTACTACGACTACTACCAGCCTGAGGCCTACGTCCCGCAGAGCGACACCTACATCGAGAAGGACTCCTCGATCAACGACGAGGTCGAGCGCCTGCGCCACTCGGCGACCAACTCGCTGCTCACCCGGCGCGACACCATCGTGGTCGCCTCCGTGTCGTGCATCTACGGCCTGGGCACGCCGCAGGAATACGTCGACCGCATGGCCAGGCTCCGCGTCGGGATGGACGTCGACCGCGACCAACTGCTGCGCCGCCTGGTCGACATGCAGTACACCCGCAACGACCTCGCCTTCACGCGGGGCACGTTCCGGGTGCGCGGCGACACGATCGAGATCATCCCGAAATACGAAGAGCTGGCCGTGCGCATCGAGATGTTCGGCGACGAGATCGAGAAGCTCTGCACCATGCACCCGCTGACCGGCGAGATCATCACCGAGGACGAAGAGCTCTACATCTTCCCCGCCTCCCACTACGTCGCGGGTGAGCAGCGCATGGCGGCCGCCGTGGCGGGCATCGAGGCGGAGCTGGCCGAACGCCTGTCGGAGCTGGAGCGGCAGGGCAAGCTGCTGGAGGCGCAGCGGCTGCGCATGCGCACGACGTACGACATCGAGATGATGCGTCAGATCGGCACCTGCTCCGGCATCGAGAACTACTCGCGCCACATGGACGGCCGCGAGGCCGGCAGCGCCCCCAACACGCTGCTCGACTACTTCCCCGAGGATTTCGTCCTGGTGCTCGACGAGTCCCACCAGACCGTGCCGCAGATCGGCGCCATGTACGAAGGCGACGCCTCGCGCAAGCGCACGCTGGTCGAGCACGGGTTCCGGCTGCCGTCGGCGCTCGACAACCGGCCGCTCAAGTGGGAGGAGTTCCTGGAGCGCATCGGGCAGACGGTCTACCTGTCGGCCACTCCCGGGCCCTACGAGCTGGGCCGGGTCAAGGGCGAGGTCGTCGAGCAGGTCATCCGCCCGACCGGCCTGGTCGACCCCGAGATCGTCGTCAAGCCCACCAAGGGCCAGATCGACGACCTGGTCCACGAGATCCGCGAGCGGGCCGAGCGTGACGAACGCGTCCTGGTCACCACGCTGACCAAGAAGATGTCGGAAGACCTGACCGACTACCTCCTGGAGCTCGGCATCCGGGTCCGCTACCTCCACAGCGAGGTCGACACGCTGCGCCGCATCGAGCTGCTGCGCGAGCTGCGCACCGGCGAGTTCGACGTGCTCGTCGGCATCAACCTCCTGCGCGAGGGTCTCGACCTGCCCGAGGTCTCGCTGGTGTCGATCCTCGACGCCGACAAGGAGGGCTTCCTCCGCTCGGAGACGTCCCTGATCCAGACCATCGGCCGCGCCGCCCGTAACGTCTCCGGCCAGGTCCACATGTACGCCGACAAGGTCACCCCGTCGATGGAGCGGGCGATCGACGAGACCAACCGGCGCAGGGCCAAGCAGATCGCCTACAACGAAGCCAACGGCCTCGACCCGCAGCCCCTGCGCAAGAAGATCGCCGACATCCTCGACTCGCTGCAGCGCGAGGACGCCGACACCGACCGGCTGCTCGGCGGGGGCCGCCAGCAGTCGCGCGGCAAGGCACCGGTGCCCGGCTTCGCCGCCCGGCAGGCCGGCCAGCACGCCAAGGCCATCGCCGGCGACATGCCGAGGGCCCAGATGGAGTCCCTGATCGACTCACTGACCGAGCAGATGCACCAGTCGGCGGCCGACCTGCAGTTCGAGGTGGCCGCCCGGTTGCGCGACGAGATCAAGGAGCTGAAGCGCGAACTGCGCGACATGCGCGAGGCCGGCGTCGAATGACCACCCGCGTCGAATAACCACCCACCCCCCGCGCCCGCCTCGGGGGAGGCACTGGGCGCAGGGGACCGCGTCACCGGGGCGGGCCCGCGGCGTCGCACGGGTGGAGGCGGTCACATGCGGGCTTCCCGCCGCAGGAGGGTGGCGAGCCCGTCGGGGGAGGCTGCTGTGACGCCCTTGGCGGCGAACCAGGTGGCGACGTTGCGCGCGTCGCGGTCGAGGAACGACGGACCCGCCGGATGCGCGATCACGTCCACGATCTGCGGAAGGTCGATGATGACCAGCCTGCCGTCGTGCACCAGGAGGTTGTACGGCGACAGGTCCCCGTGGGCCAGCCCTTCCCCGGCCAGAGTGAGCATGGCCGTGACCAGCTGCTCCCACAGGTCGTCCAGATCATCGCTCACCTGGGCGAGCCGCGGCGCCGCGAAGCCGTCCCGCGTGCCGATGAACTCCTGGAGGATCTCCGTCCCGACGATCTGCACCGGGTACGGCACCGGCACCCCGAGCTCCCACAGCCGGCACAGCGCCGCGAACTCGGCCACCGCCCACTGACCGGCGATCACCTGCTTGCCGAAGGCCGTGCGGTTGGCCATGGCACGGTTCATCCGGCTCTCGCGGGTGCTGCGGCCCTCCAGATAGCCGGCGTCGCGGTGGAACAGGCGGTGGTCGGACGACCGGTAGCGCTTGGCGGCGAGCAGGCACTCCCGGTCGGTGCCGGGCACCCCGCGGGAGATGAGGTGGACATCGGCTTCCTTGCCGGTCTTGAGCACGCCGTACTCGGTGTCGACGGCGGCCAGCTCCGTGACCAGCCAGTCAGGGTAGGGCCGGGGGCCCTTCTCGGTGGGCGTGCTCTGGTCCCAGGTGGACCAGCGATCACCTTCGGGAGGGCCGTCGTCGGTCTCGGGCGTGCTCTCCAGCCAGGCGATGTCGTCGGCGTCGAGGGCGTGCTTGCCGCGGCGGCGGTGTTGCGAGTGCTTCGGCACGGTGGGATTGCTCCAGAAGTGAGGCCCACCGGCTCGTCGGTCAGGTCAGCGACCGCCCGGTGGGAAGGTGTGAGGACGCGGAAAACGGCACGCGGACAATCGTCATCACGGTCTCACCCTCCCTCCGTGTCGCTGCGATCAACTCGCCCTCGACTATGCCGATGCGTCCCGCGCGCCGCAACCGAATAAACGCGGCTCGCGGTGCGGGCAGGGATGGCCCCTGGCCAGAACGGGGTGGATATCGCCGTGCGGCAGCGGTTCGAGAGGCATTCATTGTGTCACCAGGAGCGAGAGTCAGGGTTCGTTCCTGCGTTCCTCCACCGTGCGGCGGTAGAGGTCGTCGATCTCGTCGAGCGGGTCGGGGTCGCGGCGGCGGGCCTCGATCTCCAGGTCGGTGCGGGAGGTCAGGTCGGCGATGCCCGACGCGGTGTGGTGGACCTGGTCGTTCAGCAGGCCCGTGCGGATGCGGGCGCACGTGGCCGTCAGCGTGGCCTGGTGCTGCCGGAGCCGGTCGAGCGTGACGTGGTCGACGTAGGAGGACACGCGCTGCTGCTGGGCGAACATCGCCAGCTGCTCGTCGTGCGTGTCGACGTGCTTGGTCAGGTCGGCCATGATGCGCGGCAGGTCGCCCAGCCCCCACCCCTGGCGCTGGGCCTGGTCGACGGCCTGGCGGGTGAGGGTCATCTCGCGGCGCAGGTCGAGCCGGAGACGCTCGATCTCCGCGGCCTCGCCCGAGCCCATCGCGTTGACGTGCGTGGTGATCCGCGTCGTGGCCTCCCTGGCCTTGACCGCGGCCTTCTTTCCCAGCTTGACGAGCACATAGATGCCGACGCCGCCCAGCAGAAGGAGGAACGCCAGGATCACCAGGGCGATGAGAAGGATTTCGCTGATCTCCGCCACCTCCTGTTGGGGTTGATGATGTGAAGGATAGTGCGGCCGGGCGGGTTCGGGGCGCCTGGCCATGACCGCTCTTGATCGATCACTTTGGCCTGTGTTTCAGTTCACCATCGGCATCGGTCGCCGGGCAGCGCGTCACGCCCGCAGGCGACGCGGCCAGAGGCGTTTGTGCGGCAGAAGGGAACAGGGCGGTGCTTGAGGACAAGGTTGTGATCGTCACCGGCGGTGCGAGGGGGATGGGAGCCGCGACGGCACGGCGGTGTGTCGCGGCGGGGGCACGGGTGGTGCTCACGGATGTGCTCGTTGACGAGGGTACGGCCACGGCCAAGGAGGTGGACGCCCGGTTCATCGCCCACGACGTGCGGGACGAGGACCAGTGGGCGGCGGTGGTGGCCAAGACGTTGGACGAACACGGGCGGATCGACGGGCTGGTGAACAACGCGGGCATCGCCACCATGCTGATGATCGAGCAGCAGCCGGCCGAGGAGTTCGAGAACGTGCTGCGGGTCAACCTGCTCGGCGTGTTCCTGGGCCTCAAGGCGGTCGTGGAACCCATGCGGGAGTCGGGCGGCGGCGCGATCGTGAACCTGTCGTCGGTCGCGGGGCTCAGCGCCCTGCCCGGCACGGGCGGCTACGGCGCCTCGAAGTGGGGGGTACGCGGGCTGACCAAGATCGCGGCGTTGGAGTTCGGGCGGCACCGCATCCGGGTCAACTCCGTACATCCCGGGATGATCGTCACACAGATGACCGAGCCGATCGGCGCGGTCTCCGGAGAGGGGACCTTCCCTCTCGCGCCGGCCGGGCGCTGGGGTGAGCCGGAGGAGGTCGCGGAGACGATCACATTCCTGCTGTCCGACGCGGCCTCGTACGTGACGGGCGCCGAGCTGGCCGTCGACGGAGGGCTGACGGCGGGGGAGGCGGCGCTGCTGATGCGTCCCGACAGGAGCCGCATGGAGGAGAACCGGCAGGACGGCGGCCGGCCGCGAGAGGAGCGGTAGGCCGGTGCCGTACGCCGACGTCGGGGAGGATGTCCGGCTCTTCTACACCGATGACGGTGACGGACCGCCGCTGCTGCTCGTGCACGGGTGGGGCGCCGACTCGCACCAGTGGTCGTGGCACATCGACGCGTTCGCCGCCCGGCACCGCGTGATCGCCGTCGACCTGCGCGGGCACGGTTATTCGTCGGTGCCGGCGACCGGCAACACGCCCCGCGCGATGGCCGGGGATCTGCACGCCCTGCTCGCCGGCCACCTCGGAGTCCCCCAGGTGGTCGCGGTCGGCCACTCGATGGGCGCCCAGGTGGTGTCCGTCCTCGCCGTAGAACATCCGGCGCGGGTCCGCGGGATCGTCGCCGTCGACCCCGGCTACGGCATGACGGCGGACATCGCCGCCGGTTTCCCCCAGATGATCGCGGGCCTGCGCGGCGAGCACGCGCACACGGTCGCCGAGCAGATCGACGAGTGGTGCACGAACGCCGCCACCCCCGCCGTCATCAGGCGCTGGCACAAACGCCGGCTGTACGGCATGCCGCCGCACGTGCTGGCGGAGGCGTTCGAGGCGATGTTCACCGGTCCGGAGGCGATCGGGGTGCGGCCGGCCTCCGACGACTACCTGGCGCGCAGGGGGTGCCCGGTGTTGTCGATCTGGTCGGATCCGGAACGGGCACGCTGGGAGGCCGCGCTGCTGCGGGATCCGGCTTCGAAGGTGGTGTGCTGGGAGGGGTCGGGCCACCGGCTGCACGAGGAGCGGGCAGCCGAGTTCGTGCACCTGGTGGAGAGGTGGGCGCGCCGCCTGGGGTGGTGAGAGGGCCGCGTGCGGGGGCGGACGTGACGGGGAGCGGGCGTCAGGCCGGGTGACGGCGCCCTGCCGCCCGTCCGCGGGCGCGGCGGCGGCGTACCTTTCTGATGAGCCACCAGCCGAGGACGGCGAGCAGCAGCAGCGCGACGATCACCAGGACGGGCAGGAAGATCGCGATCAGGCTCATCCCGAGCGAGCCCGCGTCCTCCGCCGCGCTCACGACCGGCGCGCCGGTCCCGGCCGTGCCGACGTTGATCACCGGCCGGGCGGTGGTCTTGACCACGTGTACGGCCAGCGCCGTCACGATGCCAAGTAACCAACCGGCCCACGGGTGCTCGGCCGTCCACGTCGAGTGGTCGAGCTCGGCTGCGGCGCTCGTGGCGGAGAACACCACGCCTCCCGACGCCGGGCGGATCACGGTCTGGATGGCGTCGTTGACGCTGTCGACGGCGGGAACCTTGTCGAACACCGTCTCCACGACCAGCAGCACCGCGATCACGGCCAGCACGCCCCAGTTGGACAGCCAGCCGTAGCCGTCGGGGAGCTTCACGGCGTCGGTGACGTTGGCGAGCACGCCCACGACGAGGAGCGGGATGTAGGCGTTGAGCCCGGCGGCCGTGGACAGGCCCAGACCGGTCAGAGCGGCGAGCATGCCCCTAGTCTGCCCGGGCCGCGTCGTCCATGAGGCCGGCCAGCGCGGGACCGGTGAACTCGGCCACCGCCCGGTCGTACTTCTCCATGCCCCACGACCAGAAGTCGAAGTCGATGGTCTCGTTCACGCTGTCCTGGATGGAGGCCCAGAGCGTCCAGCCGTACTTGGACATGAGGCCGAGCAGGCGGGCGCGGGCGATCTTGTGGCGGAGCGGGCGGCCGTAGTACGCGGTGACGAGCGCCTCCAGGTGGCCCGGCGGCAGGTCGGACTCGCTCCAGATGTTGCCGAGCTCGAAGCAGGGGTCGTTGTTGCCGGCGTATTCGTAGTCGATCAGCCAGAGGCGCCGGCCGTCGTCGAGGATGTTCCCCGGCAGAAGGTCGTTGTTACACGGAACCGTGCCCTCCTCCCGTATAGCCAGACATTTCCGGATGTCGGCAACGATGGGCATGAAGTCGAGATAGCGGGCCGGAAGCCGGAAGCCGCGTTCCTGGACGATCTGCAGATAATGCCGCTGCACGTCGAACATGTCGAAGTCGCTCACGAACCGGGGTCCGGCGTGCAGCCGCCGGCACACCTCCGCCACCCTCGGCAGGTTGGCCGGATCGTGCAGATCCGCCTCGGTGAACGTGCGCGCGTCGATGTAGCCCACCACCAGCACTCCCTGACCGGGCAGGTAGGCGTGCACCGGCGCGCCGACCCCCGCGCGGGCCGCGGCGACGGTGTTGGCGTGCTCGGCGTCCCTGTCGATGGCCAGCAGCGCGCCGTCGCCGGCCGACACGCGCACGACATACGACCCGCCGGGCGTGCTCACCTTATAGTTGCGATTGGTCAGCCCCCCGGGCAGCTCCTCCACGGCTCGTGGCATGCCGGACAGCAGGGGGATGCGGTCGAGGACCCGGGCAACGGCCATGGTCGATGCTAGCTCCACCTGCGTAAACGGTCTAGACCTTTTGGGGTACGGCGATTAGCCTCGCGACCATGAGCGACTCGGCCCGCATCGTGGTCATCGGGGGCGGGGTGGGCGGCACGTCCGTCGCCTGCCACCTCACCCAACTAGGCGAACGCGACGTCGTCCTGCTGGATCGGGACGAGCTCACCAGCGGCTCCACCTTCCACTCCGCGGGCCTGGTCGGGCAACTGCGTTCGGACCCGACGCTGACCCGGATGAACCAGTACTCCGTCGAGCTCTACCGCACCCTCGACGCCGGCTGGACGGAGTGCGGCGGCATCAAGCTGGCCTCCACCCCCGAGCGCATGGCGGAGATCCGCCGCCAGATCGGCTGGGCGCGCACGTTCGGGCTGCCGCTCCAGGAGATCTCGGTGGCGGAGGCCGTGGAACTGTTCCCCCTCATGGACCCCGAAGGAGTCGTGGGGGCCGCGTACCTGCCGACGGACGGGCAGGTGGACCCCTCCCAGCTGTGCTATGCGCTGGCCGCGCGCGCCCGCGAGGGCGGGGCGAGACTGCGCACCAGGACCCGCGTCCTCGGCATCACCACCGCGCGCGGCCGGGTCACCGGTGTGCGCACCGACCAGGGCGACATCGACTGCGAGATCGTGGTCAACTGCGGCGGCATGTTCGCCGCCGAGATCGGCCGCATGGCCGGCGTACGCGTCCCGATCGTCCCGATGTCCCACCAGTACGTGGTGACCGACGCCTGCCACGACCACACCGCCCTGCCCACGCTGCGCGACCCCGACCTGCTCGTCTACTACCGGCAGGAGGTGCAGGGCCTGGTCATGGGCGGGTACGAGCGCACGTGCGCCCCCTGGACGGCCGGCCCCGGCACCTTCGACGCGGTGCCCCCCGACTTCAACGGCCGCCTGCTGCCCGAGGACTGGGCGAGATTCGAGGAGATCTCCGACAACTCCAGGATCCGCGTGCCGGCGATGGCCGACGTCGGCATCCGCAAGCTGATCAATGGGCCCGAGGCGTTCACCCCCGACAACGAGTTCTGCCTCGGGGAGACGGAGGTGGGCGGGTTCTTCGTCGCGGCCGGGTTCTGTGCCCACGGCATCGCCGGCGCGGGCGGCATCGGCAAGGTGATGGCGGAGTGGATCGTCGAGGGCGAGCCGGCCATGGACGTCCGGCACATGGACATCCGCAGGTTCAGCAGCCACTACCGCTCGCCGTCGTACACGCTCAAGCGCGCGGTCGAGAACTACGAGACGTACTACGACATCCGCTACCCCGGCCACGAGCGGTCGGCGGGGCGGCCGCTGCGGGTCTCGCCCGCGTACGCGTGGCACCAGAGCCACGGGGCCGTCTTCGGCGAGAAGGCGGGCTGGGAGCGGGTCAACCACTACGCGGCCAACGAAGCCGGCGGGGACGACGGCGAGCGCCCCGCCGGCTGGGCGGGCCGTGCGTGGTCGCCCGCGACCGGGGCCGAGCACCGGGCCACGCGCACGGCCGCCGGGCTGTTCGACGAGAGCTCGTTCGCCAAGATCGAGGTCACCGGTCCCGAGGCGGCCGCACTGCTGGAGTGGGTATGCGACAACCGGGTCGCCCGCGAGGTCGGCGCCGTCACCTACACCCAGGCGCTCAACCGGCGCGGCGGCATCGAGTGCGACTTCACCGTCACCCGGCGCGGCGAGGAGGAGTTCCTCGTCGTCACCGGCACCGCGTGCGGCACGCACGACCTCGGCTGGCTGCGCAAGCAGGCCGCGCTCACGGGCTCGGCCGCCAGGATCGCCGACGTCACCGGCCGGTACGCCTGCTTCGCCCTGTGGGGACCGCGCGCCCGCGAGATCCTGTCCGGACTCACTCCCGACCCGCTCGGCTTCCCGTTCATGTCGTCACGTGAGCTCACCGTGGGGGACGTGCCGGTGCTGGCGCTGCGGGTGACGTTCGTGGGGGAGCACGGCTGGGAGCTCTACTGCTCCAGCGAGTACGGGCTCGCGCTGTGGCGGACGTTGTGGGAGGCGGGCGAGCCGCACGGGATGGCGGCCTGCGGCTACCACGCCATCGACAGCCTCCGGCTGGAGAAGGGCTACCGGGTGTGGGGCGCCGACATCGGGCCCGAGACGACGCCGTACGAGGCCGGGCTGGGGTTCTGCGTCAAACCGGACAAGGAGTTCCTGGGCAGGGACGCCCTCGATCCCGATCCTGGGCGGCGGCTGCGCTGCGTGACGCTGAGCGACCCGAGGGCGGTCGCGCTCGGCAACGAACCGGTCAGGGCGGACGGCCAGGTGCTGGCCCGCGTCACCTCCGGCGGGTACGGCTACACCGCCAGGGAGTCGATCGCCTACGCGTACCTGCCGGTCGAGCCGGGCGCCGAGGTGGAGATCGAAGTGGAGGGCGCCTGGGTGCCGGGCACGGTGGTCAAGGCCCCGCTGGTCCCGTGACTCCGCTGCGCACCGAGATGCGCACCCGGTCGGGGCGGAACAGGTCTCGGGCGAACTCCGCGGGCCGGCCGCCGGCCGCGTAGGCCGTGCGCTCGATCAGCATGAGCGGCGCCCCCGGCGTCATGCCCAGGTCGGCGGCCTCGGACGGGCGGGCGATCACCGGGTCGAGCCGCTCGACCGCCGTGCGCGGCGCCAGGTCGTAGCGCTCGGCCAGCAGCGTGTAGAGGGAGCCGGTGAGGTCCTGGTCGAGCAGGCCGGGCAGGTCGGGGAAGTAGGAGCGTTCGAGCGCCAAGGGCAGGCGCCCGGCTGAGCGCACCCTGGCCACCTCGTGCACCGGCGAGCCGGGAGGGACCCGCAGCGCCCTGGCCACCGCCGCGGGCGCGGGCACGGTCGCCGCCACCAGGACGCGCGCCTCGGCCCGCAGGTGCGCCCGCCGGATCTGCTCGGTGAACCCCGTCAGCCCGGTCAGGTCGCACTCGATGCGCGGCTCGGCCACGAACGCGCCGCCCGCCCTGCCGGGCACCCTGACGAGCACGCCGTCGCGTTCCAGCGTGGCCAGCGCCTGCCTGAGCGTCATCCTGCTCACGCCGAGCCGCCCGGCCAGCTCGCGCTCGCCGGGCAGCCGGTCGCCCGGCGCCAGCTCGCCACTGGAGATGGACTCGAGCAGCCACCGCTCGATCTGCACGTGCGCGGGGAGGCCGGAGCCGCGCTCCAGCCGAGGCGGTGTCCCGACCACACGCGCATCGTAGCCCGGTCAGCCCTCGGCGGCCTTCCGCGGCCCCGAGGCGGGCAGGGGCAGCGGCAGGGCGGGCAGACCGTCGATGCTGGTGGCGACGTGCTCCTTACGGGAGAAATAGGCGTTGAGCGACTCGTCGTCCTCCCGCGCGAACCGCTTCGCGTGCAGGTCGCGGTCCTGCTCGTACGACATGAGCGGAACCGCGTAGCCGCACGTGTCGCGGATCAGCTCGGCGCGGACGACCACGATCGCCCGTAGCCCGTGCGCGCCGGTGTCGACCGCGGGGAAGCGGGCGACCAGCCCGGCCCACCTGGGATCGTCCCTGAACACGGGCTCGCCGCGACCGTGCACCCGCACGATGGTCGGCGGCCCGTCGAAGGCGCACCACATCAAGGTGATGCGGCCGTTCTCGCGCAGGTGGGCGACGGTCTCCGCGTTGCTGCCCGCGAAGTCGAGATAGGCCACCGTCAGCTCGTCGAGAACCATCAGCGAACCGCTCACCCCCTTGGGGGACAGATTGATCGTGCCGTCGCCGGCGAGGGGCGCGGTCGCCGTGAAGAACACGGGCTGCGCCTCGATGAACGCCCGCAACCTGGCGGTGATGCCGTCGTACGTCTTGCCCACGGAGTCCCCGTCCTCGTGTGAAGGAACGCGGCGCGCGACCACGAGCCGCCGGGCCCCATTCTCGCCGACCGGCTGTCACGGGCCTCACCCGGACAGGCGCCTGAGCCGCTCCACCGCCTCGCCGAACTCGCTGACCAGGTCGTAGACCACCTGCCGGGCCGGCTTGACCTGGTCGAGCTGGCCCACGACCTGCCCCACGTAGTAGTTGACCAGCTCCACCGCCCCCGGCTCGCCCTTCTCCGCCGCCGCCGCGATGCGCGCCATGGCCCCCTCGGCCACCAGGAGCTGCAGCGGCATCCCCAGCGGGCCGGGGCTCTCCTGGCTGGAGTCCCACTCGTCGGTCCAGGCCGACCTGAGCTGCCTGGCCGGCTTGCCCGTGCGGGACCTCGACCTGACCGTGTCCAGCGACGAGGCCGCCAGGAACTTGCGCCTGACGGCGGGCGGCGTCTCCGCCTCCTCCGTCGTGAGCCAGACGGAGCCGCACCACACGCCGTCCGCGCCGAGCGCCATGGCCGCGGCCATCTGCCGGCCCGACGCGATCCCGCCCGCCGCGAGCACCGGCACCGGCGCCACCGCGTCGACGACCTGCGGCACCAGCACCATCGTGGAGATCTCGCCGGTGTGCCCGCCCGCCTCGGTGCCCTGCGCCACGATCAGGTCGGCGCCCGCCGCGACCTGCCTGCGCGCGTGCTCGACCGTGCCGACCAGCGCGGCGACCGGCACGCCCGCCTCCTTGGCCCTGGCCACCATCTCGGGCGGCGGCGGGCCCAGGGCGCTGGCGATCAGCCCGATGCGGTGCTTGAGCGCGACGTCGATCAGCCCCGTCGCCCCCGCCGCGGTCACCCGCCGGCCGAACTCGTCGGCCACCGCCGTCATCGGCTGCGGGGCCGCGCCCACGCCGTACTTCGTCAGCAGGTGGGTGACGAAGTCGCGGTGCCGCTCGGGGATGAAGTCCATGAGGTGCGCGCGCCGGTCGAGCACCGAGGCGTCCACCTTGCCGGGGACGAGCACGTCGACGCCGTACGGCCGGCCGCCCACCCGCTCGTCGATCCAGGTGAGCTCGGTGTCGAGCTGGTCGGGCGAGTACGCGATGGCGCCCAGCACCCCGAAGCCGCCCGCGTTGGTCACCGCGGCCACCACGTCGCGGCAGTGGCTGAAGGCGAACAGGGGGAACTCGATGCCCAGGCGCTCGCAGATGGCGGTTCGCATGAGGTGACGCTAACCGGCAGAAGGATGTTCGGTCCAGATCAGGATCCGCTGTCGGCCAGGACGGCCTCCGGCGCGTGCCAGCCTAACTCGGGCGTGTAGCCGCGTACCCGCTTGGCCGGCACCCCCGCCACCACGCTGTGGTCGGGGAACTCGCCGCGCACCACCGCGCCCGCGGCCACCACGCACTGGCGGCCGAGCGTCGTGCCGGGCAGGACGATCGCGCCCGCGCCCAGCCACGAGCCCGAGCCGATCGAGACCGGGCTGTTGCGCGGCCACTGCCTGCCGATCGGCACGTCGGGGTCGTCATAGACGTGGTTCTGGTCGGTGATGTAGACGTACGGGCCGGTGAAGACGTCGTCGCCCACGTCGATCGACTGGTGGGCCACGACGTGCGTCCCCCGGCCGATCGAGCAGCCGCCGCCGATGCGCAGGATCGACGCCGGGCCGAGGTCCACGCCGGGGCCCATGCCGCACGAGAGCGACACCCGCTCGCCGATCAGCGTGTGGTCGCCGATCTCGATCCACTGTTCGCCGAAGATCGCGCCAGGGGGGAACGCGATGCTGACGCCGTCACCGAGCCGGCGGAACCGGTGGCCCGCCGGGCTCCCCGGAGTGATCGCGCCCGCGTGGCGGATCGCCCGGTAGGCACGGTGAATCAGTGCGCCCGTCGCCCGGCGTACTAGTGACATAAAGTCCAAAGCTACCCTCAGGTCATGCCGTTCGCCCATGTGAGGGGCGTTGTTTGATATCCTGAGAGCCCGTGGACACTTCGACCACACCTCGAGCCACGGGAGCCCCTTTGCGCAGCGCATCGCAAACCAAACATCTGTTCGTCACCGGCGGTGTCGCCTCCAGTCTCGGCAAGGGGCTCACGGCATCCAGCCTCGGCCGCCTGCTCAGGGGGCGCGGTCTCAGGGTCACCATGCAGAAGCTCGACCCCTACCTCAACGTCGACCCCGGCACGATGAACCCGTTCCAGCACGGCGAGGTCTTCGTCACCGACGACGGCGCGGAGACCGACCTCGACGTCGGCCACTACGAGCGGTTCCTCGACACCGACCTGCACGGCTCGGCCAACGTCACCACCGGGCAGGTCTACTCCAACGTCATCGCCAAGGAGCGGCGGGGCGAATACCTGGGCGACACGGTCCAGGTCATCCCCCACATCACCAACGAGATAAAAGACCGGATCAGAGGCATGGCCGGTCCCGAGGTGGACGTCGTCATCACCGAGGTCGGCGGCACCGTCGGCGACATCGAGTCGCTGCCGTTCCTGGAGGCCGTGCGGCAGATCAGGCACGAGGTGGGGCGCGACAACGTGTTCTTCCTGCACGTCTCGCTGCTGCCGTACATCGGGCCCTCGGGCGAGCTGAAGACCAAGCCGACGCAGCACAGCGTGGCGGCGCTGCGCAGCATCGGCATCCAGCCGGACGCGATCGTGCTGCGCTCCGACCGGCCCGTGCAGACGGCGATCAAGCGCAAGATCAGCCTGATGTGCGACGTCGACGAGGACGCCGTCGTGTCCGCCGTCGACGCGGCCTCGATCTACGACATCCCCAAGGTGCTCCACTCCGAGGGCCTCGACGCGTACGTGGTGCGCCGGCTCGGCCTGCCCTTCCGCGACGTCGACTGGAAGGAGTGGGAGGAGCTCCTGCGCCGCGTGCACCGCCCGGCGAAGGAGGCCACCGTCGCCCTTGTGGGGAAATATATTGATTTGCCGGACGCGTACCTCTCGGTGACCGAGGCGCTGCGCGCCGGCGGGTTCGCCAACGACGCGCGGGTCAACATCCGGTGGGTCAAGAGCGACGACTGCGAGACCCCCGAGGGCGCCGCGCGCGAGCTCGACGGCGTCGACGGCGTGCTCATCCCCGGCGGGTTCGGCGTGCGCGGCATCGAGGGCAAGATCGGCGCCATCCGCCACGCCCGCGAGGGCAGGATCCCGCTGCTCGGCATCTGCCTCGGCATGCAGGGCATGGTCATCGAGGCCGCCCGCAACATGGCGGGCATCGAGGGCGCCAACTCCACGGAGTTCGACCCCGACACCAAGCACCCGGTCATCTCCACCATGGCCGACCAGGAGGACGTCGTCGCCGGCGAGCGCGACATGGGCGGCACGATGCGGCTGGGCAGCTACACCGCCAAGCTCGCCGAGGACACGCTCGCCCGCCGGCTCTACGGCGGCGTGGCCAAGGCCGACGAACGCCACCGGCACCGCTACGAGGTCAACAACGCCTACCGCGAGCAGCTGGAGGGGGTCGGCCTGGTCTTCTCCGGCGTGTCGCCCGACGGGCGCCTGGTCGAGTACACCGAGCTGCCGTTCGACATCCACCCGTTCTTCATCGGCACCCAGGCGCATCCGGAGTTCCGCTCCCGACCCACCCGGGCCAACCCCATGTTCAAGGGCCTCATCGGGGCCGCCCTCGCCTACGCCGACGGCCGCGTGGGCGCGACGACGGTGGGCCAGTGAACTCCGGCGACGGCGTGCGCTTCCAGCGGACCGCGGAACCGATCGCCGACACGCCCGAGTCATGGGACGTGGTGGAGTCGAAGGAGCGGTTCGACGGCCACGTCATCAAGGTGGTGACCGACACCGTCAGGATGCCCCGCGACGAGGCGGCCGAGCGCGACTACGTGGTCCATCCCGGCTCCGTCGCCGTGCTCGCGCTAGACGACCAGGACCGCGTCCTGCTGATCAGGCAATACCGTCACCCCACCCGCCACCTGATGTGGGAGCTGCCCGCCGGCCTGCGCGACGTGCCGGGCGAGCCGCTGGTCGACGCGGCCGCGCGTGAACTCGCCGAGGAGGCCGGCTACCGCGCCGCCACCTGGCACACGCTCATCGATCTGCGCACCTCGCCCGGCATGAGCGACGAGCGCATCAGGGTGTTCCTGGCCCGCGACCTGACCAAGATCCCCGACGAGGACAACGGCTTCGTGCACCGGCACGAGGAGATCGACATGCCGGTCAAATGGGTCCCTTTGCCCGACGCGGTGGAAAAGGCGCTCATGGGAATGATCCACAATTCCCCGGCCGTGGCCGGTATCCTCGCCGCGTACGCGGCTTCGGTTGAGGGACTCGCCCTGTTGCGCCCCGCCGACGCCCCGGAGGCGTGACGGAAGGACCGATCGTGGAGGCCGTGCTCTCCAGCTACCTCGCCCATCTGGCGGTGGAGCAGGGCGTGGCTGCCAACACGCTCGCGTCCTACCGCCGTGACCTGCGCCGCTACTACGCGCACCTGCGGGCGCGCGGGCGGCTGGAGCTCCACGAGGTGGGCGAGGCCGACGTCCTGGCCTTCCTCGCCGCGCTGCGCGAGGGTGACGGGGACCATCCGGCGCTCGTCGCCAGCTCCGCCGCCCGCGCCCTGTCCGCCGTACGCGGGCTGCACCGTTTCGCTCTGCGCGAAGGCGTCACGGCCCACGACCCCGCCCACGAGGTACGCCCGCCACGCCCGATGCGCAGGCTCCCGAAGGCCATCGCCGTCGACGAGGTCGAGCGGCTCATCGCCGCGTCGGGCCCGGACGGCGCACCCCTCACGCTGCGCAACCGCGCCCTGCTGGAGGTCCTGTACGGCACGGGCGCCCGCATCTCCGAGGCCGTCGGGCTGGCCGTGGACGACCTCGAGGACGAGCAGGTGCGCCTGCGCGGCAAGGGCGGCCGCACCCGGGTCGTCCCGCTGGGGCGCTATGCCCGTTCCGCCCTCGACGCCTATCTCGTCCGCGCCCGGCCCGGTCTGCTCGCCCACGGGCGCGGCACACCGGCCGTCTTCCTGAACGCCAGGGGAGGCCGTCTGACCAGGCAGGGGGCGTGGGAGGTGCTCCACGCGGCCGCCGAACGAGCCGGGCTGAAAAAGATATCTCCCCATGTTCTCCGACATTCCTTCGCAACTCATCTCTTGGACGGCGGCGCGGACGTTAGGGTGGTCCAGGAATTGCTCGGCCACGCCTCGGTGACGACCACCCAGGTCTACACCCTGGTCACGGTCGACAAGCTCCGCGAGGTCTACGCCGCGGCGCATCCACGGGCCCGGCAGTGATCTATAGTCTTTGCGGTGTGCGGCACCCTCGGCGTGCCGCCTTGCCGCGTTAAGTGGTGACGCCATAGTGTCCGTCCGGACGGTCCGGTTCGGGATCGTCAGGGAGGTTCGAGCTGGTGACTGTGACGACCAAGGGTTCGACCCCGGGGACCCCCGACAACCCCTGGGGCGACACGAAGACCAACGCGCCTTCCAACGGCGTCAACCTCGGGCCCACGCAGCGGCCCAGACCCGTGTTCCCCGAGCCGGTGGTGCCCGACGTGCACGGCCCGGCGCGCGTGGTCGCGATGGTCAACCAGAAGGGCGGGGTCGGCAAGACCACGACCACCATCAACCTGGGCGCGGCACTCGTCGAATACGGGCTCAAGGTGCTGCTCGTCGACTTCGACCCGCAGGGCGCGCTCTCCGTCGGCCTGGGCATCAACCCGCTCCAGCTCGACCTGACCGTCTACAACCTGCTGATGGAGCGCGGCGTCACCGCCGAGGACGTCCTGCTCGAGACCGGCGTCGAGGGGCTCGACCTGCTGCCGAGCAACATCGACCTGTCCGCCGCCGAGGTCCAGCTCGTCACCGAGGTCGCCCGCGAGCAGGTGCTCGGCCGCGTGATCAAGCCGCTGCTGCCGCACTACGACGTGTGCCTCATCGACTGCCAGCCCTCGCTCGGCCTGCTCACCATCAACGCGCTCACCTGCGCGCACGGCGTCATGGTGCCGCTGGAGTGCGAGTTCTTCGCGCTGCGCGGCGTTGCCCTGCTGATGGACACCATCTCCAAGGTCCAGGAGCGGCTCAACGAGGACCTCGAGATCGAGGGCCTGCTCGCCACCATGTACGACGCCCGCACCCTGCACGGCCGCGAGGTGCTGGCCCGCGTGGTGGACGCGTTCGGCGACAAGGTGTTCCACACCGTCATCAACCGCACGGTGCGCTTCCCCGACGCGACCGTCGCCGGCGAGCCGATCACGACGTTCGACCCGTCGTCCCTCGGCGCCAACGCCTATCGTGAGCTGGCACGCGAAGTGCTCTCGCGCTGGCCGGCGCCTGCCACAATGGCCAGGTGACCGCAGAGCAGACCGAGCCCCAAGGGTTCCAGGTTCACCTGGATGTCTTCGAGGGTCCCTTCGACCTGCTTCTCGGCCTCATCGCCAAGCACAAGCTCGACATCACCGAGGTCTCGCTCTCCAAGGTCACCGACGAGTTCATCGCCTACATCCGCTCCCGCGGCCCCGAGTGGGACCTCGACCAGACCAGTCACTTCCTGCTCGTCGCGGCCACGCTGCTCGACCTCAAGGCGGCCAGGCTGCTGCCCTCGGGCGAGGTGGAGGACGAGGAGGACCTGGCCCTGCTGGAGGCCAGAGACCTGCTGTTCGCGCGGCTGCTGCAGTACAAAGCCTACAAAGAGGTCGCCAAGATCTTCGCCGGGCGGATGGCCGAGGAGTCGCTGCGATTTCCCCGTACGGCGCCGATGGAGCCGCAGTTCGCCGACCTGCTGCCCGAGCTCGTCCTCGGCATCGGGCCCGAACAACTCGCCAGGATCGCCGCCAGGGCGTTCACGCCCAAGCTGCCGCCCACGGTCAGCGTGGGGCACATCTACCAGCCGCTGGCCAGCGTCAAGGAGCAGGCGGCCATCCTGGTCATGCACCTGCGGCGGATGCGGCGGGCCACCTTCCGAGCGCTGGTGGCCGACTGTGAGGGCACCTTCGAGGTCATCGCCCGCTTCCTGGCCGTGCTGGAGCTGTTCCGGGAGTCGGCGGTCACGTTCGAGCAGGTCGAGCCGCTGGGCGACCTGCACGTGACCTGGACGGGCGCTGACGACGGCGACGTCGCGGTGGGGGACGACTACGAAGAATCCGCGGAGAAACCATCCCATGACTGACAACCCACTGCCCAACCCCCGCAAGTCTCCCGACTCGGAGCCGCCGCTGCCCGCCTGGATGACCCTCCCCGGCTCCCTCGTCCAGCCGGGCGCACCGGAGCCGGAGACCTCCCCACCCGACGGCCAGGCACCCCGCGACGAAACCCCATCCCAGGGCAACCCGGGGTCCGATGCGGAGGCTCCGGTCCAGGACGATCCGCCCTCCCTGGAAGAGCCGCCGGCGGCCGCGGACGTGGTGCCGGCCCAGGACGCGGACCCCGAGCCGGAGCCGGCGCGCGGCGAGGACCCGGCGCCGGGCGAGAGACCGGTCGCGGCCGGGCAGTCCGTAGCGGCTGACCAGGCGGTACCCGAGGCCGGCGGGAAGGCCGAGGGCGGTGGCGACGAGCCCGCGGCGGGCGCGGCGGATGCTGAGCCGGGGGAGGGGCCGAGGCTCGAAGCGGCGCTTGAGGCTATCCTGCTTGTCGTTGACGAGCCGGTCGCCGAAGTGACGCTGGCTCAGGTGCTCGAACGGCCCACCCACGAGGTCGCACTGGCGCTGCGTGGGCTGGCGGCGGAATACACCGCCGCCGGACGGGGTTTCGACTTGAGAGAAGTGGCGGGCGGTTGGCGTCTCTACACGCGTGCCGACTGCGCGCCGCTGGTCGAGCGGTTCGTACGCGACGGCCAGCAGACGCGGCTGACCCAGGCCGCGCTCGAAACACTCGCGGTCGTGGCCTACCGGCAACCGGTGAGCCGTTCCCGCGTCGCCGCCGTACGCGGCGTCAACAGCGACGGGGTCATGCGCACACTCGTCGCCAGGGGCCTGGTCGAAGAGGCCGGCACCGACCCGGAGAGCCAAGCGGTGCTCTACCGGACAAGTTCATACTTCCTTGAACGTCTGGGACTACGGGATCTGAGCGAGCTCCCCGAGCTCGCGCCCTTCCTCCCGGACGACGTGGAAAACCTCGAGGAGACAACAAAGTGATCAACAGGCGCAGTACCCCGTCCGGTGATGGACGCGGTCGTGGACGCACGGGCGGCTCCGGCCGTGGCGGGCGTCCCGCCTTCCGCTCCGACGACGCCCGTGGCGACGCCCGGCGTGACGACTACCGCGGTGGGGCCGGCCGAACAGACTCCAGAGGCGGGTCCCGCCGTGACGACTTCCGGCGCGACGACTCCCGCCGTGACGATCGTGACCGGGGCCGAGGCTCCGGGAGCGACTCCCGGCCGTCGCGTGACGCCCTCCGCGCCGACCGCGGCGGCACCCGAGCCCGGTACGGCAGGCCCTCCGGCGGCGACGACGCCGGCGGCCGTAACCCGCGAGGAGCCGACCGCGACCGCCACACCTACAGCAACCGTGACGGTCGTGACGACCGCAACTCCCGCGGCGACCGCGATGACCGTTACGTCCCCGGCGCGCGCGGCGAGCGCGATGGCCGTGATGATCGTTACGGGCGGAGCGAGCGTCCTCGTGGCGACCGGGGCGGCCACCGTTCCGATCGCCGTGACGAGCGTCCGGGCGGCTATCGCTCGGAGCGTCGTGATGAGCGTCCGGGTGGTTACCGGTCGGAGCGTCGTGATGAGCGTCCGGGTGGTTACCGGTCGGAGCGTCGTGATGAGCGTCCGGGTGGTTACCGGTCGGAGCGTCGTGACGAGCGCGCGGGTGGTTACCGTTCCGATCGTGGTGACAGGTCCGGGCGCGGTTACGGCTCCGCGCGTGGTGACAGGTTCGAGCGGCGTGACGAGCGCGGCGGCGGTTACCGTTCCGAGCGCGGCGGGTCCGAGCGGCGTGACGAGCGGGGCGGGTTCCGGTCCGAACCGGGTGGCAGGTCGGGCCGGGATGGTTACGGGGCTGAGCGGCGTGATGAGCGTGGCGGGTTCCGGGCCGACCGGAGCGGGCGTCGTGAGGGCACTCCGCGGAACGCCGAGTCCAGCAGGTCCCGCTACGGAAGGCGCGACGGCGATGCCCGGACCGGGCGCGACGCCGGGCGCACCGGCCGGTCCTCCCGGCGGGACGACGTACCGACCGTAGGGGGCAGGCGCGGTGGCGGCAGCGGCTACGGCAGCCCCCAGCACGACCGGGTGAAGGCGGCCCGCCAGCCCTTGCGTGACCGCGACTTCTACCCGGAGGGCTACTCCGACGAGCGCGACACGACCGAGGTCCCTGACGGCGTACGGCTGCAGAAGGTGCTCGCCCAGGCGGGCGTCGCCAGCCGCAGGGCGTGCGAGGAGATGATCGGCGAGGGCCGGGTCACGGTGAACGGCCAGATCGTACGGAGGTTCGGCGCCAAGGTCGACCCCGCGACGCAGGTCATCCACGTCGACGGCAAGCGCATCCCCACCGCTCCCGACCTGGTCTACTACGCGCTCAACAAGCCCATCGGCGTCGTGTCCACGATGGACGACCCGCAGGGCCGACCGTGTCTGGCCGACTACGTCGAGGAGCCTGCGCCGCGGTTGTTCCACGTGGGAAGGCTGGACACGGAGACGGAGGGTCTGCTGCTGCTCACCAACGACGGTGAGCTGGCCAACCGGCTGACGCATCCCAGCTATGGGGTGCAGAAGAAATACTGGGCGAAGGTGCCCGGCCCGATCCCGCGTGACCTGGGCCGCAGGCTCAAGCAGGGCATCGAGTTGGAGGACGGCATCGCCAGGGCCGACGGCTTCACCGTCGTGCAGGAGCACGGGCAGCAGGCGCTGGTCGAGGTCGTGTTGCACGAGGGCCGCAAGCACGTCGTACGCCGCATGCTGGAGGTGGCCGGTCACCGGGTGATCGACCTGGCCAGGATCGAGTTCGGCCCGGTCAAGCTCGGCCGTACGAAGCCCGGGACCATGAGGGCGCTCAGCTTGAAGGAGGTCGGCGAGCTCTACGCCGCCGTGAAGCTGTAATCTGGCCGGACGCAGGAGCCCGTGCGACCCTCGCACGGGCTCTCCCGCTTAGGGAAGGGGACTGACCGCATGGTGCGCGCGATCCGTGGGGCGATCCAGGTGGACGCCGACGACCGTGGCTCGATCATCGAAGGCACGACCGAGCTGGTCAGCGCGATCATGGAGCGTAACGAGCTGACCCCGGACGACGTGATCAGCGTGCTGTTCACGGCCACGCCCGATCTGACTGCGGAGTTCCCCGCGCTCGCGGCGCGGAAGCTGGGATTTCACGAGGTGCCGCTGATCTGCTGCACCGAGATCGCCGTGCCGGGTGCGCTGCCCCGCGTGGTGCGGCTCATGGCCCACGTGGAGACCGACCGTCCGAGGGCCGACATCCAGCACGTCTACCTGCGTGGCGCGGTGGCGCTGCGGCAGGACATCGCGCAGTGAGCGGCAGGGCACCACATAACGAGATACTGGCTATCCCAATGGCCCGATAAATCAGGACACCAGATGGAACTTCGCACCGTGCTCGTCGTCGGCACCGGTCTCATCGGCACCTCCGCGGCGTTGGCGCTGCGCAAGCGCGGTGTGCGCGTGCTGCTCGCCGACCGCGACCAGGGAGCCGTACGGCTGGCACGGGAGCTCGGGGCGGGTGAGGAGTGGCACCCCCGCGACCCGCACCCCGCGCAACCCGGCGACACGCCATCCGGAGCCGACGCGCCGGCCGAGGGCGCGCGGCCTCGCGCGGCCGTCGACGAACCGGGACCGGCCGAGGGCCTGGTTCCCGAGCAGGCCGACCTGGCGATCATCGCCGTGCCCCCCGCCCACGTGGCGACCGAGCTGCTGGAGCTGCAGCGGCTGCGGGCGGCCAGGTTCTACACCGACGTCGCCAGCGTCAAGGCCGAGCCCATCCACCGGGCCGCCCAGCTCGGTTGCGACCTGTCCTCCTACGTCGCCTCCCACCCGCTCGCCGGCCGCGAGAAGTCCGGCCCGGGGGCGGCCAGGGACGACCTGTTCCTCGGCCGTCCGTGGGCCCTGTGCCCCACGGACGAGGCCGACCCCGAGGCGAGGGCGGCCGTGCTGCGCCTGATCGAGCTGTGCGGGGCCAACGCGGTCGAGGTCAGCGCCACCGACCACGACCGCGCTGTCGCCGTCGTCTCCCACGCCCCCCACGTCGCGGCCTCCGCCGTGGCCGCACGCCTGGCCGACGCCACCGACGTCGCCCTCGGCCTGGCAGGGCAGGGCGTGCGCGACGTCACCCGGATCGCGGGCAGCGACCCGGGGCTCTGGCTCGGCATCCTGTCGGGCAACGCCTCCCCGGTCGCCGAGGTGTTGGAGGCGGTCGCACACGACCTGGCCGACGCGGCGATCGCGCTGCGAGCCCTGGCCGAGGGCGACGGCACCGCGACCGGCGAGATCACCCAGTTGCTCAAGCGGGGTGTCGTCGGACACGACCGCATCCCCGGCAAGCACGGCGGCCCGGCCTCCGCCTACGCCGTCGTACAAGTCGTCATCGGCGACCGTCCCGGCCAGCTGGCCCGGTTGTTCCAGGTCTGCGACGAGGTCGGCGTCAACGTCGAGGACGTGCGCCTGGAGCACGCCCCCGGGCTGCCGCTGGGCATCGCCGAGTTGTCGGTGGAGCCCGACGCGGTCTTCACGCTCTCCGACGCCCTGCGCGAACGCGGCTGGCAGGTTCCCTAGCCGCCGATGTCACATCCGAGCCTCCGCGATCCGTCTTCACGGTGAAATCGAGGAGGCCAGGAAATGATCGGCGACATTCTGGTCCGGGGCGCGGGCTCGCTCAGCAGCAGCCCGCTGCCGACCGTGCGGCTGCTCAGGCGCGGGCTCGTGCCTGTCCGGGCGTTCGCGCTGAGCGCCGGTTTCCGCTGAGACACGGCGGTGCGGGCCCCCAGCTCCGCCCGCCGCGCCCCCACAGCTCAGCGTTTCGTGACGGCTTCGCTCACGGCGTTCGGGCCGTCGTACTCGCGGTCGGGCATGGCCTCCAGAGCTTCGACGATCTCCTTGCTCGCGTTGTGGTCGCGCGCGGCCTTGATCAGATCGGCCTTGCCTGCCGGGTAGTCGACGCCACCCAGGTGTTTCTGCAGGTCGATCGGGTTAGGTGCGGTACTCATGACCGCCTGCTGCCCTCGTTCCGCCGGACGTAACCGCACGCCCGTGCTCAGCCGGCGGCCTGCTCCAGCCGCCGTCGTGCCCGCTCGACGGCGGGCGGCAGCTCCCGCCGATCCGCCAGCGCCCCAGGAAGGCGAGGTACGGTCGCCCGCAGCCCCTCCCAGCCCGGGGGGCCCGCGCGCACGGCGTCGAACGCCCGCCGCGCCACCACCGGCCAGGGGCGGCGCAGCACCGCGGTGAGTACGGCGTTCCGCGCGGCCAGCGCCTGCCTGCCACGCGGGTCATTGGCCGGCGACGGATGGTGGTGGGCGACGACGTCGTCCACGTACGCCAGCCCCCATCCCTTCGCGGCCAGGTCGACCGCCAGGCGCTCCTCCTCCCCGAAGAAGAAGATCACGTCGTCGAAGCCGCCCGCCTCCAGGAACGCTTCCCTGCGCACCACCGCCCCGCACGCCAGAAAGCCCAGCACGCTCGGCCCCGGCAGGTCCGGCTCCGTGCCGAGCGGCGAGTGCCGCATCTGCTCAGACACCGGATCGAGCCGCTCCTCATGGCCCACCAGCACACGAGCGCCGAGCACGGCCAGCCGCGGATGGGCGTCCAGCACGTCGGCGGCCCGCTCCAGAGCGCCGGGCGCCCACCAGGAGTCGTCGTCGGCGAAGGCGACATACGGTGTCCCGGCCATCCGCACGCCCAGGTTGCGGCCGGGCGCCCCCAGGTTCACGCCGGGCTCGGCCAGCAGGACGTCGGGGAAGTGGCGGCGTACGAACCCGGCCGTCCCATCGGTCGAGCCGTTGTCCACGAGGATCACCGGCCGCGGGTGCTTGGGGAGGGTCCGGGCCAGCGCCCGGAGCCGGTCCTTGCTGGCCACCACGACTGTAACGCGTGCTCCGTCTGTCACAAGAGGTCACTTACCGGGGACACGGCCGTTAGTCCTGCGGCCGGTTCGCCGCGGCTGGGGCCGTTGGTCCTGCGGCCGGTCCGTCGCGGTTCGGGCCGCTGCTTCCGCTGCCGCTCCGCCCGCTGGTTTCGTCGGGTCCGGTCCTCCGCCCGGCCGCTCGCCGCACCCCGAGAGGGCGGGCTCACCCTTTCGGGGTGCGTTGCGTGATGGCGTGTTCGAGACCGTCGAGGATGGCGTGCAGCCCGAACTCCTGGGTCGTTGTGGCCGAAGGGGTGGCATGAGTGGTGGCGAGCAGCGGGAAACGGTCGGCGTTGAGGAGGAGAAGGTCGCGCATGATCGGGGCGGCCTCACCGGACGTCCAGGTCTGGGTGCCGGGGATGGCCGCCGCGTGGGTGGCGCGGATGTGGTTGGACACCAGCATGATCGCGTCCAGGCGTTCGCGCTCGGTCAGGGGGGTGTCGGCCAGGGCACTGAGGGCGCTCTCCGGCCACGCGGTCTCGCGCGGGCCCATCACCCGGTCGCCCGCGGTGATCGACGGCAGCCAGGGATGGTGCCGCCAGGCGGCGGACAACTCACGGGCGTACTCCTCCAGCTTGGCCCGCCACCCGGCGATGCCGCTCAGATCGGGGGCCGCGCCGACCGCGGCCTCGATCATGACGGCGATCAGCTCGGCCTTGTCGTTGACGTAGCGATAAAGGGCCATCTTGGTGAAGCCGAGCTCGGCGGCGACGCGCTGCATGGACACCGCCTCCAGCCCTTCGGCGTCGGCGACCTTCACGGCGGCGTCGGCGATCTGGGTGACGTCGAAAGCGGGCCTCGGGCCTCTGCTGGGCGCTTTCCTGAGGCCCCACAACAGCTCGGCCACGGCTTTGGGATCCTCGTTGGCCGCCATCGCCATCCTCCCTCTTGTCATTCCCGCCAAACCGTATCTAGTATACACAGTGTCTGATGGACACAGTTGTTCGCGATGCCGGTCGGGGAACGGCTCACAGAAGCAGAGGAACGATCATGGGACGGTTGCGCGTTCACAACTTCACAATCTCGCTCGACGGCTTCGGCACCGGCGAGGGCCAGGCTCCCGGCGCGCCGTTCGGTCACGCCGGTGAGCGTCTGCACGACTGGATGTTCGCCACCCGCTACTGGCACGAGATGGTCGGCGGCGACGAGGGGAGCGTCGGCGCCGACCACGCGTTCGCCGCGATGCACGGTCGCGGCATCGGCGCTGAGATCATGGGCGCCGGCAAGTTCGGCCCGCCCGGTTGGCAGGACGACCCCGGCTACAAGGGCGCGTGGGGCTCCAACCCGCCGTTCCATACGCCCGTCTTCGTGCTCACCCACCGGCCGCGGCCGTCGATCGAGATGGAGGGCGGCACCACGTTCCACTTCCTCGACGCCTCACCCGCGCAGACGCTGGAGCGGGCGCGCGAGGCGGCCGGCGGCTTGGACGTGCGCCTCGGCGGCGGCGTCTCGGTCATCCGCGACTTCCTCGCCGAGGGGCTGGTCGACCTGATGCACGTCGTCCAGATCCCGATCCTGCTCGGCCGTGGCGTGCGGCTCTGGGACGGCCTGGAGTCGCTGGAGGAGGCGTACGCCATCGAGGCGGTCTCCACGCCCAGTGGCGTCACCCACCTGACGTTCACCGCGAGAACCCGATGACCTGGGGGAGCGGAGGCCATGGACACGTCATGGGGCGTGACTGGCCGGCGGACCGACGACGAACACGAGATCACTGAGCAGGTGGTTCACCGTGTGCTGGACGACCGGCGACGATCTCCACCCCGTCGAGGCCGTCGGCGACGAGCGCACCGTCGGGATCCGCGTCTCCGCCACCGGCCACCCCGCCCGCCAAGGGCCGCCCGGCTTGCCCGGAAGCTGGATCGCCGACTGAGCCGGAGGCTGTAGCCTCTTCACGTCGGGTGGAACAACGTGAAGAGGGAGAGACCGTGACCGGTCTGGTCGTCGCCATGGACGGCCCTTCGGGGTCGGGCAAGTCGAGCGTCTCGCGCGGAGTGGCCCGCGCGCTGGGCCTGCGTTACCTCGACACCGGGGCGATGTACCGCGCGATGACCTGGTGGATGCTCCGGCAGGGCGTCGACCTTGACGACCCCGGCGCGATCGGGGCCCGCTGCGGCGAGCCGCTGATCGTCTCCGGCACCGATCCCGACGGCCCGGCGATCCACGTCGACGGCATCGACGTGGCGGGGCCGATCAGGCAGGCCGAGATCACCTCCGCCGTCTCCGCCGTCGCCGCCGTTCCCGAGGTGCGCGCCCGCCTGGTCGCGCTGCAGCGGGAGATCGTCGGCTCCGGCGGCATCGTGGTCGAGGGCCGCGACATCGGCACCGTCGTCTGCCCCGGCGCCGACGTCAAAATCTACCTGACGGCCAGTGCCGAGGCGCGCGCCCAGCGGCGCAGCGCGGAGCTGGGCGACTCGACGGTCCGGGCGCAGCAGGAGGCCATGGCCAGGCGTGACACCCTCGACACGACACGGAAGACCGACCCACTCTTGATGGCGGATGGCGCCGTCGAGCTCGACACCACCGCGATGAGCCTCGACGAGGTCATCGCGGAGGTACTGAGACTGGTCGCCGAGCACACGGGCCCCAGCGGGCCCGGCGGCGACCGCATTCGCGAGCGCACCTGACGAGCAGGTGCGGTACTCACTAAGGACGAAACATCGTGTCAACGGGGGATTGGGTCGAGGCCGACCTCGACGATCTTGAAATCACCGAGCACGGCGACACTGTGCCGCTGCCGGTCGTCGCCATCGTGGGGCGGCCGAACGTCGGCAAGTCCACGCTGGTCAACCGCATCATCGGCCGCCGCGAGGCGGTCGTCGAGGATGTGCCGGGCGTCACCCGCGACCGCGTCACCTACGAAGCCAACTGGCGCGGCCGCCGCTTCACCGTGGTAGACACCGGAGGGTGGGATCCTGACGCGACCGGGATGAACCTGCGCATCGCCGAGCAGGCCCAGATCGCGGCCGAGCTGGCCGACGTGATCGTGTTCGTGGTCGACGCCACCGTCGGCGCGACCGACGCCGACGAGACTGTGGGCTCGGTGCTGCGGCAGTCGGGCAAGCCGGTCATCCTGGCCGCCAACAAGGTCGACAACCAGCAGCTGGAGCTGGAGGCCGCCGCGCTGTGGTCGCTCGGGCTCGGCGAGCCCCACCCCGTCTCCGCCCTGCACGGCCGCTCCAGCGGCGACCTGCTCGACGTGGTGCTCGACGCGCTGCCGGAGACGCCCGAGGTGACGTTCGGGGCCGAGCGCGGGCCCGCCCGCGTGGCGCTGCTGGGCAAGCCCAACGTCGGCAAGTCCTCGCTGCTCAACAAGCTCGCCGGGGAGGAGCGGGTCCTGGTCGACCCGATGGCCGGCACCACCCGCGACCCGGTCGACGAGCTGATCGAGCTCGGCGGGCGGACCTGGCGCTTCGTCGACACGGCCGGCATCCGGCGGCGCGACCGCGAGCTGCAGGGCGCCGACTTCTACGCCGCCATGCGCACGCGCGCGGCGCTGGAGCGCACCGAGGTGGCGATCGTCCTGATCGACGCCAGCCAGCCGCTCACCGAGCAGGATCTGCGCATCATCGGCCTGGTCATCGAGTCGGGGCGGGCGATGGTGGTCGCCTTCAACAAGTGGGACCTGGTCGACGAGGACCGCCGCTACTACCTGGAGAAGGAGATCGACCGCCAGCTCGTACGCACTCCGTGGGCGCTTCGCGTCAACATCTCCGCCAAGACGGGGCGGCACGTCGACCGGCTGGTCCCGGCGCTGGAGAAGGCGCTCGACTCCTGGTCCACGCGGGTGCCGACGGCCCGGCTCAACGCGTTCCTGACCGAGCTGGTGCAGCAGACGCCGCCGCCGGTGCGCGGCGGCAAGCAGCCCAAGATCCTTTTCGCCACGCAGGCGTCCGTCGAGCCGCCCAAGTTCGTGTTGTTCACCTCGGGCTGGCTGGAGGACACCTACCGCCGGTTCGTCGAGCGCCGCATCCGTGAGGAGTTCGGCTTCGCCGGTTCGCCGATCGAGGTCACGATGAAGATCCGGGAGAAGCGCTCGAAGAAGGAGCGATGACCCCTCGGGGGCGGCAAAGGTTTTGCCGTCCCCTCCGCGGGCTCGTATGATCGACCGCAAACGTTGACGGAGACGAGTAGCCGAGGTTTCGCACGGGTCGAGAGAGCCGCCGGCAGCTGTGAAGGCGGTCCCGGGCGCCCTCGGTGAAGACACTCCCGAGTGCGGGGAGGAAATGCCCCGCCGGCCTGACCCCCGTCATCGGGTCCTGGAGGCCGCCTCGATCAGGGGCGGCGAAAGTGCGGTGGCACCGGGAGCTCCCTTCTCCCCCGCACTCCCAAGGGATCATGCATTTCCTCGTGAGGAGCTGTGATGATCTCTCGTGTCATGTCGGCGGAGCTCGCTGAGCACGCCGGTCAACGAGTGACGATCGCCGGATGGGTCCATCGCCGCCGGCAACTGAAATCCGTGTCCTTCCTCGTCGTCAGGGACCGCACCGGCCTCGCCCAGGCCGTGACCGCGCATGACCTGCCGGGAGAGGAGAGCGTCGTCCAGGTCACCGGCACCGTGACGGCCAGCCCGCAGGCCCCCGGAGGCTACGAACTGGTCGCGCCGGAGATTGAGGTGCTGGCCGAGCCGTGTGCCGCGCCGCCGTTCGACCTCTTCCGCCCGGAGCCCGGCGCGACGCTCCCGACGATCCTCGACCACGCGCCCGTCGCGCTGCGGCACCCGCGGCTCAGGGCGCCGCTGGAGATCGCGGCCGCCGGGGTGGCCGGGTTCCGCGAGACGCTCGACGGTCTCGGCTTCACCGAGATCCATACCCCGAAGATCGTCGGCTCGGCCACCGAGTCCGGCGCGAACGTCTTCGGCCTCGACTACTTCGGCAGGCCCGCCTATCTGGCGCAGTCGCCGCAGTTCTACAAGCAGGCGATGGTCGGGGTGCTCGAGCGGGTCTACGAGGTCGGGCCGGTCTTCCGCGCCGAGCCGCACGACACCGCACGCCATCTGGCCCAGTACACCAGCCTCGACGCCGAGCTCGGCTTCGTCCGCGACCACCGCGACGTGATGGCGGTGTTGCGCGAGGTGGTGGCGGGCATGACCGAGTCGGTACGCCGCCGCGCCGCCTCCGCCGCCGCCCTGGTCGGGGCCACGCTGCCCGAGGTGCCCGCCGAGATCCCGGCCGTGCACTTCACCGAGGCGCAACGGCTGACGTCGTGCGACGAGCCCGACCTGTCACCCGTGCAGGAACGCCGGCTGTCGGAGTGGGCGCTGCGGGAACACGGCTCGGAGTTCCTCTTCGTCACCGGTTACCCGATGGCCAAACGGCCCTTCTACACCCATCCCGACCCCGCGAGGCCGGGCTACTCCAACGGGTTCGACCTGCTGTTCCGTGGGCTGGAGCTGGTCACGGGCGGGCAGCGGCTGCACGCGTACGCGGACTACGTCGCCGCGCTGGCCGCCCGGGGCGAGGGCACGCAGGCGTACGAGGGGTATCTGCAGGCCTTCAAGCACGGGATGCCGCCGCACGGCGGGTTCGCGCTGGGGCTGGAACGGTGGACGGCGCGGTTGACGGGCGCCGCCAACATCCGCCAGACCACAGCGTTCCCCCGGGACCTGCACCGCCTCTCCCCGTAGCCCGCCACCACCGCTGCCCGGGGCCCCTCAGCGGGCCCGGGCAGCGGACGGCATGAGCAGCGCGACACCCGCGCCGATCACGCAGATGAACGCCGTGACGAGGAACATCTCGGTGTATTCGACGTGCAGCGCCTCCTGCACCTTCGCGGTGTACGCGCTCAGCTGCCGCTGGTAGGTCGCGGCGTCCACCCCGAACGGCAGCGGCGTGTCCAGGTGGGCGGTCAGCGACTGGAACCGGTAGAACCCCCACGCCGACACGGCCGCGATGCCGATGAGCATGCCCATCATCCTGGCCACCACGACCGCCGCCGAGGCGACGCCGTGCTCGGTCGCCGGGCTCACCCGCAGCACCGCCGACGAGACCGGCGCGATCACCAGCCCCAGGCCCAGCCCGGCGACGACCAGGTGGAGGTCCATCAGCAGGCCCGCGCTCACCAGGTCGAGCGGCCAGCGGCTCATCAGCCAGTAGCCGGCCGCCGCCAGCACCATGCCCGCCACCGCCACGGCCCGATCGCCCACCCTGCGCGCCAGGAGCCCGCCGAGCAGCGCCCCCACGGTCAGCGCGGCCAGGAACCTGGCCAGCACCAGCGACGCCCCCAGCGCGTCGGCGCCGAGCAGCGTCTGGGCGGTGAACTGCACGAACACCATGGTCACGAGCAGCGCGGCCCCCGCCAGGAAACTCACCGCCAAGGTGGCGAGCAGCGGGCCCTTGCGGGCGCCGGACAGGTCGAGCAGGCGGACGGGGGAGCGGATCTCCCACCAGACGAAGACCACGGCCACCAGCACGCCGGCGGCGATCACGGGCAGGCCCCACGGCGGCAGCACGGCCTTGGCGGGGTCGGGGTTGTACAGGCCGACCACCAGCAGCCCGAGCGCCAGCGCGAGCAGGCCCCCACCGGCCACGTCCACCCGCCGCGCGGGAAGGGTCCGGGCTCCGGCCGCGCCCGTGGTGACGTGGCTCGTACCAGCGGATCCCGCCTGCGGCGGGCGTAGGGGACGGCCGGGGACGGTGAGGTGCACGGCGACGGCGGCAAGGGCGGCGAGAGGCAGGTTGATCCAGAAGATGGCGTGCCAGCCTCCCAGCTCCACGCCCGCCACCACGGTGCTGGGGATCAGCGCCAGCACCCCGCCGTACAGGGGGCCGAGCGCGCTGCCCAGCTCCTGGGCCGCCCCCACCGCCCCCAACGCCACCGGCCGCTCGCGCTCGTCCCACAGGTCGCCGATGAGCGCCATCGTGATCGGCAGCAGCGCGCCGCCTGCCACGCCCTGGACCGCGCGCCCGGCCACCACCATGACCTCTCCGGACGCCAGCGCCGTCAGCACCGAGCCGAGGGCGAACGCCGCCAGGCACGCGTGGATGAGCGGCCGCCGCCCGTAACGGTCGGAGAGCTGGCCGAGCAGCGGCATCGCGGCTACGTAGCCCAGCAGGAAGCCCGTCACGATCGGAGTCGCCCGCTCCAGGTGGTTGAGCGGGATGCCGACGTCCTCCGCGATGTCGATCAGGACCGTCACCACGACGTAGGCGTCGAGCGCGGCCAGCAGCACCACCGCGCCGCCCGCGCCGAGCACGACCCGGCGGGCGCGCCTCATTTCGCGGGAGGCGGAGTGATCGTGATCGGTGCGTCGTAGTCGCTGAACGACACCGTCACCGTGCCGCCCTGCAACGGCAGGCTGGCCCTGGTGAGCCGGGCGGAGGCCTGGTCGAGCCAGACCTTGCCGGTGACGCCCTGCGTGACGCCGGGGACGATCTGGCCGACGACCTGCCCGGGGAACGTCGTGGCGACGCGGTAGGCGCCGTCTTCCGTGCCTTCGACCTTCGGGTCCGTGGCCGAGGCGAGCAACTGGGCGATGCCCCTGGTCGGCTCGAGGATCACCGAGGGGTCGTAGAACTGCGCGAGCTGTTGCCGGGTCATCTTCTGGAAGCCGCCGGTCGGGCCCTTGAAGTGCACGGTCTCCCCTACCAGGGCGAAGCTGACCTCCTGCAGGGTGCCCAGGACGTCGAGCGTGATCGTGCCGTCGGCGTCCCCGGCGGCGGTGAGCCTGCCGTCGGCCTTCTTGACCGGCACCTTCGGCTCGCCCTCGGTCGCGATCGAGAAGGTGGCCGACTTGACGGCCTTCATGGCCTCGGCGGCCTTCTTCATCAGCTCGGGCCCCGCGGGCAACTCGCCGGCGTCACCGCCGGACGAGCACGCCGCCGTCAGCGCCAGCACGGCCACGATCAGTAGCTTTCTGAGCATGAGCGGATCGTAGCGAGCGGTACGGAGGTCCGCGCACCCTCGCCTATATCGGTTGGGTGTCAGCGCAGCTTCTTCAACTGCTCCACGATCGGCGCGTAGGCCGCCTCGATCGTTTCGAGCTGGTCGTCGGTGAGCCGGTCGACGAAGTGCTCCCGCACGCCGGCCACGTGGAACGGCGCCACCCGCTGGATCGTCTCCCACCCCTCGTCGGTCAGCACCGCGAACGTGCCCCGCCGGTCGTCGTGACAGTCCTCCCTCATGACCAGGCCCTTGGCCTCCATGCGGGAGATCTGGTGCGACAGCCGGCTGCGCGACTGGATCGTGGCGTCGGCCAGATCGCTCATGCGCATGCGCCGCTCGGGGCTCTCCGAGAGGTTGACCAGGATCTCGTAGTCGTTGACCGTGAGGGAGAACTCCTGCAGTTCGCGGTCGAGCCGGTGCATGAGCAGCTTGTGCAGCGCCAGTTGCGTGCGCCAGGCACGCTGTTCGGCGGGAGAAAGCCAGCGAGGCGCGCTCATGATCCCCAATCTAGCGCACCTAAAGTTGTGCCTCATGAAGGGGGAGAGCCTGCGCACGGTGCTCGTGGCCGCCGCCGCCAACCTCGCCATCGCGCTGGCCAAACTCGTCGCAGGCCTGGTGGGCGGCTCGGCGGCCATGCTGTCGGAGGCGGTGCACTCGGCCGCCGACACGGTGACCGAGCTGCTGCTGGTGGTGGCGGTACGCCGCTCGGGCAGGCCCGCCGACCGGCGGCACCCCTTCGGGCACGGCAAGGCGGGTTTCGTCTGGGCGCTGATGGCGGCGGTCGCGACCCTCGTGGGCGGGGCCGGATTCTCCGTCACGAACGGCCTGCACGAGATCGGTTACGGCGAGGACCTGTCGAACCTCACGCCGGCGTACATCGTGCTGGCGGCCTCCTTCGTGTTCGAGGGCGTCTCGTTCGCGCGGGGGCTCACGCAGTTGCGCGGCGAGGCCGCCCGGCACCGGGTCGGCATGCTCCGCCTGGCCCGCATGACGTCCGACACCGCGTTGAAGGCCGTGCTGTTCGAGGACGCGGCTGCGCTGGGCGGGCTGCTGGTCGCGGCCGCCGGGCTGGTCGCCTCGCAGCTCACCGGCTCGGCGCTGTGGGACGGCGCGGCGTCGGTCATGATCGGCCTGCTCCTGCTGGCCGTCGCGCTCACCCTGATCCGGGCCAACATGTCGCTGCTCATCGGCCAGGCCGTCACCCAGCGGACGGAAACCGGCATCCGGGCCGTGCTGCTGGCGCAGCCGGAGGTGGAGGACGTGGTCGAGCTGCTCACGATGCTGATCGGCCCCGGGGAGATCCTGGTCGCCGCGAAGATCGACTTCAGGGACGAGTCGAGCGCGGCGGGCGTGGAGCGGGCCTGCGAGGAGGTGGACCGCCGGCTGCGAGCCCAGGTGCCCGGGGTCGAGCACGTCTTCCTCGACCCGACCCCGACCCGCCGCTGACGTCGCTCAGGTGAACGCCATGACGATCGCGACGCCGACGACGTGCATCAGCACGACGGCGACGATCAGCGACACGAACACGAACTTGGCCGGCCCGTGCTCGAAGGTCTTGCCCTCTTCGAGCGGCCTGCGCTGCGCCATGCGGTCGGCGATGCGCTCCTCAAGGGGCTTGCGGTAGAACATGCCCAGAGTCTATTCGGGGATGGCCGCCCTCCTCGCGGGGGAGTCGGTGATGACGGCCACCCTGATGTCCGGGCCGGCGCTCCACTCCAGCAGGTGCCGACCCGACAGGTCGTCCTCGCAGGCACGCAGCTTGTCGATGGTCAGCTCACCGCGCTTGATCAGTGCCTCTTTCCGGGTCCAGTGCCTGATCAGCTCGTCGTTCCCGGCGACGAGCGCGCGCTCGCGCCGGTTGAGCACCCGGTCGGCCAGCAGCGTGTCGAGCGGGCCGGGCGGCACGTGCTCGGCGTCCACGCCGACCCTGCCGGGCCCGGCGGCCGCGCACACGTAACCGCGCGTGTGACTGAAGCTGACCCCCAGCTCGGGAGCCTGCTCGATGGACGGCCTGCCGTGCCCGGGGCCGTGCAGATGGCAGTGTTGCAGCAGCGTCAGCTCGCGCGGCTCGACGCCGAGCACGGCGGCGGCGCAGACGCGCACGAGGAGGTGCGCGGCGACGAAGCAGTCACGGTCAGCCTCGAACCTGAACCGCGCCGCCCGCTCGCGTTCGACGTCGGTCAGCCAGTCGTCAGGGGCCCGCACCTCGTCGGGGCGGCCGCCCATCGCCAAAGGGACGATCGTCAGTCCTTCTTCTTCTCGTCGCCGTCAAGGGTGTACTGGTCCTCCGAGGACGCGCCCAGCACGGTCACGTCGTGGATCTTCCAGGTGCCCTTCTCCTTCACAAGGGAGATCTTAAGGTGCGAGTCCTTGACCGAGCGGATCGCTTCCGAGGTGTTCACCTGCTGATCCACGACCACGATGGCGTGCGCGGTGGCCTCGTCCACGTCGGCGAGATAGACCTCGCGCACCGTGGCCTGCGAGGTGGCCTTGAGCTTGACGATGACCTGCGCCATCGCGCCGCCGAACGCCGCGTCGTACGTGCTCAGGAAGTCGCCCGTGGCCTGGGCCGCCAGGGAGGATCGGGTGGTCTGCAGGTTCTGGTAGTCGTAGCTGAGCAGGGCCTTGCTGAACGCGCCCGCGGCTCCCGACACCTCCAGGCGCAGCGCCCGCCCGGCCTCCAGCGCGGCGCGGGCGTCGCGGGCCTGGGCGGCGGAGATGCCCTGCAGTACGGCGGTGGCGGCGATCGCGGCCACCGCCATGGCCGCCAGCGTCCACAAAACCCGGACCCTGCCGAACCGCCCGGCCGGCAGGGCGGCGCTCGCGGGTGGGGTGT
>NZ_SMJZ01000339.1 GCF_004348345.1 Nonomuraea longispora | reverse complement strand
GCCTGGGGCTTGGCGGAGACGGCCGGCTTGTTCGCTGAAGGCGCAACAGCAGGGTCCTGCTGACCGTCCGCGGACGGCTTCTTCTTCCGCCCCAGAAGCCTCAGCTTCCTGCCCCGCATCACCCCTGACACCACGAAGAGCACCGCCGACAGCCCCGCGACGGCCACTCCCGCCCACACCTGCGGGTTGAACACCAGCCCGGTCACGAAGCCCACGACGGTGACGCCGATGGTCCACAGGGACCGCAGCGCGTCCGTCAGATAGGCCGCCAGCGGCAACAGGGCCCACGCCGTCACCCGCAATCCTGAGGCGGCTCCCCTGCGCCGGAACGCCAGGAAACTCAGCACCAGCCCGGCGATGGTCGCCCCGGCGCACAGCGGCAGCCAAGCGAACTGATCAAACGACATCCTGCCTGCTCCCTCGTTGTGGCTCTGTCTCCATCCTGGCACGCGAACGCGGACCGGCATCCCCCGCGAGAACCACATTTCCCCTAGGGGACAGGCCTCGAGCCCTCAGACGCCGGGCAGAAGGGCCCTCAGACGGGCGACCGTGACCTCCTCCAGCGAGGAGACCACCAGGCGCCCCGGCGCCTCCTCGACCGGTAGCAGGCTGGGCACCGCCACCACCGCGCAGCCGGCCGCGGTGGCCGCCGCCACGCCGTTCGGTGAGTCCTCCAGGACGACACAGCGGACCGGCACAACGCCGAGCAGCCGCGCGGCCGTCAGGTACGGCTCAGGGTCGGGCTTGGTGCGCTCGACGTCGTCGGCGGTCACCACGACGTCGAACCGGTCGCGGCCGAACTCCTTGAGCACCGCGTCGGCGATCTTCCGCAACGACGAGGTGACCAGCCCGACGGGGACGCCCTCGTCGCGCAGCGCGTCGAGAAGCTCGGACGCGCCGGGCATCACGCGCGCCCCGCCGGACAGGCGCTCCACCATGCCGGAGACCATCCACTGCTCCACCGTCGCGGCGCTCTCGCCGGAGCCGGACGCGGACAGCATGTACTCGACCGCGCGCTCCATGGAGCCGCCCAGGAGGTGCGCCTGGTGGTCGGGCGTCCACTGCCCGCCCAGCCTGCGCATCACCTCCGACTCGATCTCGAGCCAGACCTTCTCGGTGTCGACCAGCAGGCCGTCCATGTCGAAGAAGACCGCCCGCATGTCCATCGCCTCACTCCGTCCGGCGTGCTCGCTCCATGTGCCGTCGTCCTTCCCGGCCCTCCCCCGTCCTGACCTTGCCGCGCTCGCGGCAGGCGGGCCGGTCAGACGTTGAAGTATTTGGCCTCGGGATGGTGGGCGACCAGCGCGGAGGTGGCCTGCTCGGGGTGGAGCTGGAACTCCTCCGACAGCGTCACCCCGATGCGTTCGGGCTCCAGCAGCTGGAACAGCTGCTGCTGGTCCTCCAGGTTGGGACAGGCGGGGTAGCCGAACGAGTAGCGGCAGCCCTGGATGTTGACCTTGAGCATGTCGTCGAGCGACTCGTCGCCGCCGATGCCCCACTCCTGGCGCACCCTCGCGTGCCAGTATTCGGCCAGCGCCTCGGTGAGCTGCACCGACAGGCCGTGCAGCTCCAGGTAGTCGCGGTAGGCGTCCTTCGCGAACAGCTCGGCCGTGGCCTCGGAGATCTTCGGCCCCATGGTGGCCACCTGGAAGCCGACCACGTCGACCTCGCCTGAGTTCTTGCCGCGGAAGAAGTCGGACAGGCACAGGTGGCGGTCGCGCCGTTGACGCGGGAAGGTGAAGCGGGTGCGCTCGCCGCCGTCGTCGTCCAGGATGATCAGCGTGTCACCGTCGGAGACGCACGGGAAGTAGCCGTAGACGACGGCCGCCTCCAGCAGGCCCTCGGTCTGGATGCGTTCGAGCCACATGCGCAGCCGCGGCCGCCCTTCGGTCTCCACCAGCTCGTCGTAGCCGGGCCCCTGACCGCCTCTGGTGGGCTTGAGACCCCACTGGCCGAGGAACAGCGCCCGCTCGTCGAGGAAGGCGGAGTAGTCGGCCAGCGAGATGCCCTTGACGACGCGGTCGCCGCGGAAGGGCGGGGCCGGCACGGGGTTGTCCTCCGCCACGTCGGAGCGGCTCGGCAGCTCCTCGACGGGCGTACGGGTGAGCACGGCGCCGGACTTGACGCGCCGCTCGCGAAGCGGCGGCAGCTTGGCGCCGGCGACGCCCCGCTTGACGGCCATGAACGAGTCCATCAGCCGCAGCCCCTCGAACGCGTCGCGCGCGTAGCGCACCTCGCCCTCGAACAGCTCGGCCAGGTCCTGCTCGACGTAGGCGCGGGTGAGCGCGGCCCCGCCGAGCAGCACGGGGTAACGCTCGGCCAGGCCCCTGGAGTTCATCTCCTCCAGGTTCTCCTTCATGATGACCGTCGACTTCACCAGCAGGCCGGACATGCCGACGACGTCGGCCTTGTGCTCGTCGGCGGCCTCCAGGATGGACGAGACCGGCTGCTTGATGCCGAGGTTGACCACCTGGTAGCCGTTGTTGGACAGGATGATGTCGACGAGGTTCTTGCCGATGTCGTGCACGTCGCCCTTGACGGTGGCCAGCACGATGCGGCCCTTGGTCTCGCCCTCGACCCGCTCCATGTGGGGCTCGAGGTAGGCGACGGCCGACTTCATCACCTCGGCCGACTGCAGCACGAACGGCAGCTGCATCTGCCCCGACCCGAACAGCTCGCCCACGGTCTTCATGCCGTCGAGCAGCACCTCGTTGATGATCTCAAGGGCGGGGCGCTGCTCCAGAGCGGTGTCGAGGTCGGCCTCCAGCCCCTTCTTCTCACCGTCGATGATGCGCCGCTTGAGCCGCTCCCACAGCGGCAGCGCGGCCAGCTCCTCGACCTTGCCCGCGCGCATGGCGGCGGCGTCGACGCCCTCGAACAGGTCCATGAAGCGCTGCAGCGGGTCGTAGCCTTCGCGGCGGCGGTCGTAGACCATGTCGAGCGCGACCTGGCGCTGCTCGTCGGGGATGCGGGCCATCGGCAGGATCTTGGAGGCGTGCACGATGGCGGAGTCGAGGCCGGCGTTGACGCACTCGTTGAGGAACACCGAGTTGAGCACCATGCGGGCGGCCGGATTGAGGCCGAAGCTGATGTTGGACAGCCCCAGGGTGGTCTGCACGCCCGGGTGGCGGCGCTTGAGCTCGCGGATGGCCTCGATGGTCTCCAGGCCGTCGCGCCTGGTCTCCTCCTGGCCGGTGGCGATGGGGAAGGTCAGGCAGTCGACGATGATGTCCTCGACCCGCATGCCCCAGTTGGTGGTCAGGTCGTCGATGAGGCGGTCGGCGACGCGCACCTTCCAATCGGCGGTGCGGGCCTGGCCCTCCTCGTCGATGGTCAGCGCCACCACGGCCGAGCCGTGCTCGCGCACCAGGCGCATGATGCGCTGGAAGCGCGAGTCGGGGCCGGCGCCGTCCTCGTAGTTGACGGAGTTGACGGCCGCGCGCCCGCCGAGCATCTCCAGGCCCGCCTGCAGCACCGCGGGCTCGGTCGAGTCGAGCATGATCGGCAGCGTGGAGGCGGTGGCGAAGCGGAAGGCCAGCTCCTTCATGTCGGCCACGCCGTCGCGGCCGACGTAGTCGACGCACAGGTCGAGCATGTGGGCGCCGTCGCGGGCCTGGTTGCGGGCAGTCTCGACGCAGTCGTCCCACCGGCCTTCCAGCATGGCCTCGCGGAAGACCTTGGAGCCGTTGGTGTTGCACCGCTCGCCGATGGCGAGGTAGGAGGTGTCCTGCCGGAACGGCACGGTCTGGTAGAGCGAGGACGCGCCGGGCTCGGGGTGGGGGCGGCGCTGGGCCACCTGCTTGCCCCTGACCCGCTCGACGACCTGACGGAGGTGCTCGGGCGTGGTGCCGCAGCAGCCGCCGACCAGGGACAGGCCATAGTCGTCGGTGAAGGTGTCGTGCGCGCCGGCCAGCTCCTCCGCGCTGAGCGGGTAGTAGGCGCCGTCGGAGGTGAGCACCGGCAGGCCGGCGTTGGGCATACAGGAGAGCCTCAGGCGCGAGTGGCGGGCGAGGTAGCGCAGGTGCTCGCTCATCTCGGCGGGGCCGGTCGCGCAGTTGAGCCCGACGATGTCGACGCCGAGCGGCTCGATCGCGGTCAGCGCGGCGCCGATCTCCGAGCCGAGCAACATCGCGCCGTTGGTCTCGATCGTGACCTGGGCGATGATCGGCACGTCACGGCCGGAGTCTTCGACGGCTCGCCTGGCGCCGATGACGGCGGCCTTGACCTGGAGCAGGTCCTGGCAGGTCTCGACGATCAGGCCGTCGGCGCCGCCGGCGATCAGGCCTGCGGCGTTGTCGCGGTAGGCGTCGCGCAGGCTGGCGTAGGGCAGGTGGCCGAGCGTCGGCAGCTTGGTGCCGGGGCCCATCGAACCGAGCACGAACCTCGGCTGGTCAGGGGTGGACCAATGGTCGGCGGCCTCCCGGGCGATGCGGGCGCCTGCCTCGGAGTATTCGAAGACCCGCTCGGGGATGTCGTATTCGCCGAGCGCGGCCAGGTTGGCGCCGAAGGTGTTGGTCTCCACGCAGTCGACGCCGACGGCGAAATAGGCCTCGTGCACACCACGGACGATGTCGGGCCGGGTGACGTTGAGCACCTCGTTGCAGCCCTCGTGGCCGTGGAAATCGTCGAGCGTCGGGTCCTGGGCCTGCAGCATCGTGCCCATCGCCCCGTCGGCGACGACGACGCGCTGGGACAACACTTCTCGGAAGGACGGGGAGATGCTCATGTGGTGAAGCTTATCGGCTGCGCCTGAATCATCGTTCGAGGCGGCCTCGACCGCCGGTGAACGCACCGGTCAAAGCGGGGCCATCGGAGCCCGGGATCGGCACAGAACATCGCCCTCGGCGGAGGGACCGCGCGGTGCTCGCGGGCACCGGCGGAGCTCCTCCCCCGCCCTTGCGCGCCCTCTTCGCGGCCGTGTTCGTGCGACGTGTTCGTGCGACGTGTTCGTGCGACGTGTTCGTGCGCGACCGCCGCGGACCCGCTGGTGGTGGACGACCGGCGGTGGCGACCGGCGGTGGCGACCGGCGGTGGCGACCGGCGGTGGCGAGGGGCCGGGCGGAACGAGGTGTCCGGCGGTCACGATCGGGGAC
>NZ_SMJZ01000338.1 GCF_004348345.1 Nonomuraea longispora | reverse complement strand
CGCCGCGTGAGGCGCTGGCGATGGATCCGCAGCAGCGGTTGTTGCTGGAGACGTCGTGGGAGGCGATGGAGCGGGCCGGGATCGACCCGGCCGGGCTGCGGGGCAGCCGTACCGGCGTGTTCGCCGGGGTGATGTACCACGACTACGCACCCGCCTCCGTGCCCCAGGAGCTGGAGGGCCTGGTCGGCACCGGAAACTCGGGCAGCATCGCGTCCGGGCGGGTGTCGTACACGTTCGGGTTCGAGGGCCCGGCGGTGACGGTGGACACCGCGTGCTCGTCGTCGCTGGTCTCGCTGCACCTGGCGGTGCAGGCACTGCGGTCGGGCGAGTGCGACCTGGCGCTGGCCGGGGGCGTGACGGTCATGGCGACGCCCGGGACGTTCGTGGAGTTCTCGCGTCAGCGGGGGTTGTCGCCGGACGGGCGGTGCAAGGCGTTCGCGGCCGGTGCCGATGGCACGGGGTGGGCCGAGGGTGTCGGCATGTTGCTGGTGGAGCGGTTGTCGGATGCGCGCCGGCATGGTCATCGGGTGCTGGCGGTGGTGCGTGGTTCGGCGATCAATCAGGACGGTGCGAGTAACGGGTTGACGGCGCCGAACGGTCCGTCGCAGCAGCGGGTGATCCGGCAGGCGCTGGCGAACGCCGGTCTGCCGGCGGCCGAGGTGGACGCGGTGGAGGCTCATGGGACGGGGACGTCGCTGGGTGACCCGATCGAGGCGCAGGCGCTGATCGCGACCTACGGTCAGGATCGGGATCGGCCGTTGTGGCTGGGGTCGTTGAAGTCGAACATCGGTCATGCGCAGGCGGCTGCGGGCGTCGGCGGTGTGATCAAGATGGTGATGGCGTTGCGGCACGGGATGTTGCCGAAGACGTTGCACGTGGATGAGCCGTCGCCGCATGTGGACTGGTCGGCGGGTGCGGTGGAGCTGCTGACGGAGGCTCGTTCGTGGGACGAGCTCGACCGCCCCCGCCGCGCCGCCGTCTCCTCGTTCGGGGTGAGCGGCACCAACGCCCACGTCATCATCGAGCAGGGCGACGAGAACGAGGCCCCCACGGGCGACGACGCGGCCCTGCCGGTGCTGCCCTGGATGATCTCGGCCAAGAGCCCCGAGGCGCTAGCCGCGCAGGCACGGCGGCTCGCCTCGTGGGCGGAGCGGCACCCGGACGCCGACCCGGCCGGGGTCGCCTGGACGCTGGCCGGCGGCCGCAGCGTGCTGGAGCACCGCGCGGTCGTCGTGGGCGCCGACCGCACCGAACTGCTGGCCGGGCTTGAGGCACTGACCGAGGACCCCTCGGGTGCGATCTCGGGCAGCGGCTCCGGCGGGAAGGTGGCGCTGCTGTTCTCCGGACAGGGCAGCCAGCGGGTCGGCATGGGCAAGGAGCTCGCCGAGGCGTTCCCCGTGTTCGGTGCCGAGCTGGACGAGATCTGTCGGGTGTTCGATCCGTTGTTGCCGCATTCGTTGCGTGAGGTGATGTTCGCCGATCCCGAGGGGGTGCTGGACGAGACCGGGATGACGCAGCCTGCGTTGTTCGCTTTTGAGGTGGCGCTTCATCGGTTGTTGGAGTCGTTGGGTGTGCGGGCGGATGTGTTGGTGGGGCATTCGGTTGGTGAGATCGCGGCTGCGCATGTGGCCGGGGTGTTGTCGCTGGGGGATGCGTGCACGCTGGTGGCGGCTCGTGCGCGGTTGATGCAGGCGCTTCCTTCTGGTGGGGCGATGCTGGCGGTGGCTGCGTCTGAGGTGGATGTTCTGCCGCTTTTGGCGGGTCGTGAGGATCGGGTGGGGATCGCGGCGGTGAATGGTCCTGCTGCGGTGGTGGTGTCAGGTGATGAGGGGGCGGTTGCGGAGATCGAGGGCCTGGCTCAGGTGCGTACTCGGCGGTTGCGGGTGTCGCATGCGTTTCATTCGCCGTTGATGGAGCCGATGTTGGTGGAGTTCGCCGAGGCGATCGGCGGTCTTACTTTCCACGAGCCCACGATCCCGGTGGTGTCGAACGTGACGGGCCGCCTGGCCGAGCCGGGCCAGCTGACCGACCCCGCCTACTGGGTCGAGCACGTACGCGGAGCCGTGCGGTTCGCCGACGGCGTCGCCGCAGCCGGAGCGACCGGCGCCAGGATCTGGATCGAGGTCGGCCCCGACGCCACCCTCACCGCGCTGGCCCAGCAGAGCGCCGGGGACGGCGTCTTCGTCCCCAGCACCCGCAAGGACCGTGCAGAGCCCCTCGCCTTCGTGCAGGCCCTGGGCCACCTGCACGTGCGCGGCATGACCGTCGACTGGGAGGCGTTTCTCGCCCCCGCTCACCCCTCGCCCGTGGACCTGCCCACCTACGCCTTCCAGCACCAGCGGTACTGGATCTCCGCCCGCTCCGGGGCCGGCGACATGGCGGGAGCGGGGCTGGCGGCGTACGACCACCCCCTGCTGAGCGCGGTGACCGAGGTGGCCGGCGGCGAGTCCGTCGTGCTCAGCGGCCGCCTGTCCGTGGCCGCCCAGCCGTGGCTGGCCGACCACGCCGTCAACGGCACGATCCTGCTCCCCGGGACGGCGTTCCTGGAACTGGCGCTGCAGGCGGGCAACGAGGTGGGCAGCCCCCTCGTCAAGGAACTCACCCTGCAGGCGCCGCTGCTGCTGCCCGCCGGCGGCGCGCGCCAGGTGCAGGTGGTCGTCAGCGCCGCCGACGCCTCCGGCGCGCGGCCGATCGCCATCCACTCCCGCGCCGACGGCGCCACCGCCGGCACGTGGACCCGGCACGCCGAAGGCGCGCTGTCCGCCGACGCGCCCGCGTCCGCGGACGGGCTGGAGCAGTGGCCGCCGGCCGGAGCCGAGGCGGTCGACGTCTCCGGCGCCTACGACCTGCTGCTGGACATGGGGTACGAGTACGGGCCCGTCTTCCAGGGTCTCCAGGCCGCGTGGCGGCGGGACCAGGACGTGTTCGCCGAGGTCGAGCTGCCCGAGCAGGCGCACGCGGACGCGGCCAGGTCCGGGCTGCACCCCGCCCTCCTCGACGCCGCGATGCACGCCCAGCTGATCGCCGGTGACGGGCAGACGGTGCTGCCGTTCTCCTGGGCCGGGGCGCGGCTGCACGCGGCGGGTGCGAGCAGCGTACGGGTGCGGATCACCCGCCTGCGCGAGACCTCCATCGCGCTGACCATCGCCGACGCCGGCGGCGCGCCGGTGTTGTCGGTCGACTCACTCGCCGTCCGCCCGGTCACGGCGGACCAGCTGACCGCCGCGGGCAACGACCACGCCGAGTCGTTGTTCCGGGTGGAGTGGACCCCCGTCTCCGCCGCCGACGCCGCCGAGCTGCCCGAGCTGGCCTCGGTCACCCAGGACGCCGCCGTGCCCGGTGCGGTCACCTACGTCGTGACCCCGCAGGAGGCGGACGTCCTCGACGCCGTGCGCGAGACCACCGCCGGCGTTCTGAGCGCGGTGCAGGGATGGCTGGCCGACGAGCGGTTCGCGTCGTCGCGGCTGGTGGTGGTGACGCGGGGTGCGGTGGCCGTGGACGACGGTGATCGCGTGGACGTGTCGGTGGCCCCGGTGTGGGGTCTGGTACGGGCGGCCGAGGCGGAGAACCCGGGCCGGTTCGTGCTGGTGGACGTGGATGACAGCGCCGAATCGCGGGCAGCGCTGGCAGGGGTGGCGGCATCGGGAGAGCCTGAGGCGGCCGTCCGCGGTGGTCAGATCCGGGCTCCGCGCCTGGTGCGAGCCGCGACCTCGGCGGGTGAGCCGGTGTTCGGGCCCGACGGGACCGTCCTGGTCACCGGCGGCACCGGTGGGCTCGGCGCGCTGGTGGCGCGTCACCTGGTCACCGAGCACGAGGTTCGGAACCTGCTGCTGGTGAGCCGGCGCGGGCTCGACGCTCCGGGCGCGGCCGACCTGGTGGCGGAGCTGTCGGAGCTGGGCGCCGAGGTGGACGTGGCGGCCTGCGACGTGGCCGACCGCGACGCCCTCGCCGCACTGATCGCGTCCGTCCCCGGCCAGCGCCCCCTGCGCGGCGTGGTGCACGCCGCGGGCGTGAGCGACAACGGGCTGGTCGCGTCGTTGTCGCCGGAACGGCTGCACCGCGTGCTGGGACCGAAGGCCGACGCCGCCTGGCACCTGCACGAGCTGACCCGCGACCTCGACCTGTCGGCGTTCGTGCTGTTCTCGTCCGCCGGCGGCTCCGTCCTCGCGGCGGGCCAGGCCAACTACGCCGCCGCGAACGTGTTCCTCGACGCCCTGGCCGTGCACCGGCGGTCGTCGGGCCTGGTCGCCACGTCGCTGGCATACGGGCTGTGGGAGACCGACGCCGGCATGAGCGGCTCGCTGGGCGAGGCGGACTTCGAGCGCATGCGGCGTCAGGGCCTGCCGGCGTTGACCGTGGACGAGGCGCTGGCGCTGTTCGACGCCGGGTCCGGCTCGGACACGGCGGTGCTGGTGCCGCTGCGCATCGACACGAGCGCGCTGGCCGACCGGGGCTCCCGCCTTCCCGCGCTGCTGCGCGGACTCGTACGCGGGTCCGTACGGCAGGTGACCCGCTCGACCGGGTCCAAGCTGGCCCGCCGACTCGCCGGGCTGGAGGGCGCCGAACGCGGCAGGATGTTGCTGCTGGAACTCGTCCGCAAGGAAGCGGCCAAGGTGCTGGGTCACGCCTCGGCGGACGCGGTGCAGCCCGACCGGGCCTTCCAGGAGCTCGGCTTCGACTCCCTGACGGCCGTCGAGTTCCGCAACCAGCTCACCGCCGCCATCGGCGTGCCGCTTCCGGCCACGCTCATCTTCGACTACCCGACCGCCGAGGCCATCGCGGACCACCTGGCCAGCCAGATGGCCGGCGGCCAGGCCGCCCAGTCCGCCGTGACCGCCGCGAAGACGGTCGACGAGCCGATCGCGATCGTGGGCATGGCGTGCCGGTACCCGGGTGGGGTGCTGTCTCCTGAGGACCTGTGGGAGCTGGTGGCGCAGGCTCGTGACGGGGTGGGCGACTTCCCTGCCGACCGTGGCTGGGACCTGGACAAGCTCTACGACCCCGACCCCGGAAGCCAGGGCACCTCGTACACGCGTCAGGGCGGGTTCCTGTATGACGCGGCGGAGTTCGATCCGGGGTTCTTCGGGATTTCGCCGCGTGAGGCGTTGTCGATGGATCCGCAGCAGCGG
>NZ_SMJZ01000337.1 GCF_004348345.1 Nonomuraea longispora | reverse complement strand
CGAACCGGCCCGCCTCCCCATGCCCCTGCTCCGGCAAGACGATCTCAGCGAACACCGCCCCCTCGTGCTGCCAGGCGGCCACCAATCCCTGAAACAGAGGACCGTAGTCCAGACCCATCGCCGCCAGGTCCTCATACAGATGCTCGACATCCACCGCACTGGCACCGGCCGGCGGCCACTGCCCCACACCGGCAACCGGCCGCCCACCCTCTTCGACCAGCACTCCTTGCGCGTGCAACGTCCACTCACCCTGACCCTCACGCGAATACAGGCCCACCTGACGGCCACCCGACTCATCACACGGCCCGGCCACCAACTGGACATCCACACCCGGCCCGTCCAACACCACCAACGGCGCCCGCATGGTCAACTCCGCCAGCCGCGGGCACCCCACTTCCTGACCGGCCCGCAACGCCAGCTCCACCAACGCCGCCCCCGGCACCACCACCCGGCCATCCACCTGATGATCGGCCAGCCACGGCTGGGCCGCGAGCGACAACCGGCCGGTGAAGGTGTGGCTGTCGGAGTCGGGCGCGGAAATCGCCGCACGAAGCATGGGATGGTCAATGGCCCCCAGTCCGGCCGCGCCGACGTCCTGCGACTCCAGACTGGCCGGCACCCAGAACCGCTCGTGCTGGAAGGCGTAGGTGGGCAGGTCGACGAACCGGCCGGGAGTCAGGACCTTCGTCCAGTCCACGGCGATCCCCTGGACGTGCAGCCCACCCAGCGCCTCCATCAACGCGCGGGTCTCGTCACGGTCCTTGCGCACAGCCGGGACGAACACCGCATCCTCAACACTCTGCTGCGCCAGCCCGGTCAGCACCCCATCCGGACCCACCTCCAGGAAATGCGACGCCCCAGCAGCCGTCACCCCATCCGCGAACCGCACCGCGCCACGCACATGCTCAACCCAGTAAGCAGGATCAGTCAGCTGACCCGGCTCAGCCAACCGGCCCGTCACATTCGAGACGATCGCCAGACTCGGCTCGTGGAAGGCGATCCCACTGATCGCCTGCGCGAACTCCGCCAGCATCGGCTCCATCAACGGCGAATGAAACGCATGCGACACCCGCAACCGGCGGGTGCGCACCCGGGCTTGGGCCTCGATCTCAACGATCGCGCTCTCGTCACCCGACACCACCACCGCAGCAGGACCATTCACCGCCGCGATCCCCACCCGGTCCTCACGACCTTGCAGGAACGGCAGGACCTCGGCCTCCGCAGCGGCCACCGCCAGCATCGCCCCACCAGAAGGAAGCGCCTGCATCAACCGCGCACGAGCCGCCACCAGAACACAGGCATCCTCCAGCGAGAACACCCCGGCCACATGAGCAGCCGCGATCTCCCCGACCGAATGCCCCACCAACACATCCGCCCGCACACCCAACGACTCCAGCAACCGGTGAAGCGCCACCTCAAAGGCGAACAGCGCCGGCTGGGTCATCCCGGTCTCGTTCAGCACCCCCTCGGGATCGGCGAACATCACCTCACGCAACGGATACGGCAACAACGGATCGAACACCCGGCAGATCTCGTCCAACGCCTCAGCGAACACCGCGAAGTGCTCAGCCAGCACCGAACCCATACCGACCCGCTGACTACCCTGACCCGCGAACAACAGGGCCAGCTTCCCAACAGGCATGACCCCCACAGGCTCCAGCGCCCGCAGGCCCGCCACCAACTCGCCCCGATCAGCACCCACCACGACCGCACGCTGCTCCAGCACCGCCCGGCCCGTCGCCAGCGACCACGCCGCATCCGACACCGCAACCGACGACTCCGACTCCAGCCACGACGCGAGCCGACCGGCCTGCGCCCGCAACGCCCGCCCGTCCTTCGCCGACACCAGCAACGGCACGACCGGCAGCCGCCCGTCCTCGCCGGTGGTCTCGTCGGCGGAATCGCCCTGCTCGATGATCACGTGGGCGTTGGTGCCGCTCACCCCGAACGACGACACGGCGGCCCGGCGCGGCCGGTCCCCCTGGTCCCACGGGCGGGCCTCGGTCAGCAGCTCGACCGCACCCGCCGACCAGTCCACGTGCGGGGAGGGCTCGCCCACGTGAAGGGTCTTCGGCAGCACGCCGTGCCGCATGGCCATGACCATCTTGATGACCCCGGCGACGCCGGCGGCGGCCTGGGCGTGGCCGAGGTTGGACTTGAGCGACCCGAGCCAGAGCGGCTGGTCCTGGCGTTCCCGGCCGTAGGTGGCGATGAGCGCCTGGGCCTCGATCGGGTCGCCGAGCCTCGTACCGGTGCCGTGCGCCTCCACCGCGTCCACCTCAGCCGGCGACAAACCCGCGTTCGCCAGCGCCTGCCGGATCACCCGCTGCTGCGAAGGACCATTGGGGGCGGCCAGGCCGTTGCTGGCGCCGTCCTGGTTGATCGCGCTGCCCCTGATGACGGCGAGCACCTGGTGGCCGTTGCGGCGCGCGTCGGACAGCCGCTCGACGAGCAGCACGCCGACGCCTTCGCTCCAGCCGGTGCCGTCCGCGTCGGCCGAGAACGCCTTGCACCGGCCGTCCGGCGACAGGCCGCGCTGGCGCGAGAACTCCACGAACGTGCCGGGCGAGGCCATCACCATCGCGCCGCCGGCCATCGCGAGGTCGCACTCGCCCGACCGCAACGCCTGCGCCGCCAGGTGCAGCGCCACCAGCGACGACGAGCACGCCGTGTCCACGGTCACCGCCGGGCCCTCGAACCCGAACGTGTACGACACCCGGCCGGAGGCGACGCTGGCCAGTCCGCCGGTGAGGAGGTAACCCTCCACGTGGTCGGCGCCTTCGTACCGGCGAGGGCCGTACTCCATGGGCGCGATGCCGGTGAACACCCCGGTCTGGCTGCCGCGCAGCGTGGCGGGGTCGATGCCGGCGTCCTCGAGCGCCTCCCAGGAGGCCTCCAGCAGCAGCCGCTGCTGCGGGTCCATGGCCAGCGCCTCGCGCGGCGAGATGCCGAAGAACGCCGCGTCGAAGTCGGCCGCGTCGTAGAGGAAGCCGCCGTGCCGGGTGTAGGTGGTGCCCCGCTTGCCGGGGTCGGGGTCGAACAGCCGGTCGAGGTCCCAGCCACGGTCGGCCGGGAACTCGCCGACCGCGTCGCGGGCCTGGGCCACCAGCTCCCACAGGTCCTCGGGCGAGCGTACGCCGCCCGGGTAGCGGCAGGCCATGCCGACGATCGCGATCGGCTCGTCGTGGCCGGTCGTGCGGAGCGCCGTGGCGGCGATGGCGGGCCCGCCGAGCAGTTCGGTGCGCAGGTGCTCGGTCAGCGCCTGCGGCGACGGGTAGTCGAACAGCAGCGAACTGGGCAGTTGCAGCCCGGTGGCGGTGTTGAGCCGGTTGCGGAGCTCGACGGCGGTCAGCGAGTCGAAGCCGGCCTCCTTGAACGCGCCGGTCGCGCTGATGACGTTCGGCGTCACGTGGCCGAGCACGAGGGCGGCCTGGCCGCGTACGAGGTCGAGCAGCGTGCGTTCCTGCTCCTCGGAGCCCAGCCCGCGCAGGGCCTGCGCCAGCGGCACCTCGTCGGGCCCGCCGGCCTCGCGGCGCTCGATCGGCTTGCGCAACATCGCGCGCAGCATGACCGGCACGGGCTCGGCGACCTTGGCCAGGCTGAGCCGGGCGGGCAGGGTCGTGACGGCGTTCCCCCCGAGCGCCGAGTCGAGCAGTTCGAGCGCCTTGTCCTGCGGCATCGGGGCGACGCCGAGCCGGGCCCAGCGGGCGAGGTCGGACGTGGCGAGCGTCCCCGCCATGCCACCGGCGGAGTTGTCCCACAGCCCCCAGGCGAGGGCGGTGGCGGGCAGGCCGAGCGCGCGGCGGTGCCGGGCGAGGCCGTCGAGGAAGGCGTTGGAGGCGGCGTAGTTGGCCTGGCCGGCGCTGCCGAGCGTGGCCGCGCACGACGAGAACAGCACGAACGCGGACAGGTCGCGGTCGCGGGTCACCTCGTGCAGCAGCCAGGCCGTCTCGGCCTTGGTACGCCACACGGTGTCGAGCCGCTCCGGGGTCAGCGCGGGCACGACGCCGTCGTCGAGGACGCCGGCGATGTGCACGACACCGGTCAGGGTCTCGCAGGAGCCGACGAGCCCGGCCAGCGCGTCCCTGTCGGTGACGTCGCAGGCGACCAGTTCGGCGTGCGCGCCGAGCTCTGCCAGCTCGGCGGCCACCGCGACCGCGCCGGGCGAGCGCGGGTCGCGGGTGACCAGGACGAGGTTCCGTACGCCGTGCGTGGCGACGAGGTGCCGGGTGACGGTGCGGCCCAGCGCGCCGGTGCCGCCGGTGACCAGCACCGTGCCGTCCGGGTTCCAGGGCGGGTCGCCCGCCGGCTGGTCGCGCCTGGCGAGCCTGGGGACGTGGATCGTGCCGGCTCTGATCGCCAGCTGGGGCTCGTCGTAGGAGAGGGCCGAGGGGACGATGCCGTCGGGGGTGCCGTCGTTGTCGTGGTCGAGGAGCACGAACCGGCCCGGGTACTCCGTCTGGATCGATCGGACCAGCCCCCACACGGCCGTGGCGGCGAGGTCGGGAGTGTCGCCGGTCGCGCCCTCCGTGACGATCACGAGGCGGCCGGACTCGGGCCGGCCGAGCCGCTCCTGTACGGCGGCCAGCACGCGCAGCACGGCCGCGCGGGCGCGGGCGGGCTCGTCGCCGGTGGGGCTCTCCCAGGGCAGCAGTACGTCGCCGGGCTCGGCGGCGGCGGGCACGGCGGGCACGGGCAGCCAGTCGATCTCGAACAGGCCGACGTGCTCGGTGGGTCGTTCGGCGGAGGCGGGCGCCTCCAGCCAGTAACGCTGCCGCTGGAAGGCGTACGTGGGCAGGTCGACGTGGAGCGCGGGGGCGGAACCGAAGTAGGCGTCCCAGTCGACGGTGACGCCGGCGGCGTGGAGCCGGCCGAGTGCCTGGACGAAGGCGCCGCTCTCCTCGCGATCCCTGCGCGCGGCGGGGACGAAGACGCCGTCCGCGAGCGCCTGCTGGGCCATTCCGGTGAGGATGCCGTCGGGCCCGACCTCCAGGAGGACGGAGGCGCCCGCGGCGGCGACGCCGTCGGCGAACCGTACGGCTCCGCGTACGTGCTCGACCCAGTAGGCGGGGTCGGTCAGCCGGCCCGGCTCGGCCAGGCGGCCCGTCACGTTCGAGACGATCGGGATCGTGGGCT
>NZ_SMJZ01000336.1 GCF_004348345.1 Nonomuraea longispora | reverse complement strand
GGCCGACGCGGGCGCGGGGGCGGGCGCGGGCGCGGGCGCGGTCACCAAGGAGACCAGCGAGGGGACCAGCGAGGGGACCAGCGAGGGGACCAGCGAGGAGATCAGCGTGGCACTGGTGGAGGCGCGTGTCGGCGACACGGTGCTGGTGCACGCGGGCGAGGCGATCGCCGTGGTGGAGAGGGCGGGCGCATGACCGGGACGATGTACCCGTTCCTGCGGCGCGACCCGCTGGACGTGCGGGCGTCCACCGAGGAGAAGGCCCGGGAGAGCCTGGAACTGCGGCGGCGGGTGCTGGACGAGCTGATGGCGCCGCTGGCGGTGGCCGCCGCGGAGCTGGCGGCGGCGTTCCGCGGCGGCGGGCGGCTGTTCGCCTTCGGCAACGGCGGCAGCAGCACGGACGCGCAGTCGGTGGCCGGCCTGTGCACCGCGCGCGGCCTGCCGGCGGTGTCGCTGACCGGCGACGCGGCGCTCGTGACGGCGCTCGGCAACGACGTCGGCTTCGACGTGGTGTTCGCCCGCCAGCTCGCCGCCCTGGGCGGTCCTGGCGACATCGCGTGCGCGCTGTCGACCAGCGGCGGCTCGGCGAACGTGCTACGCGGCCTGGTCCAGGCCAGGAGCATGGGCATGACGACCGTCGGCTTCGCGGGCTCGGGAGGCGGGCGCATGGCCGAGGAACGGCTCGCCGAGCACCTGTTCGTCGTCCCGTCGTCGTCGGTGCACCGGATCCAGGAGGCGCAGGCGACGCTCTACCACGTGCTGGCCGAGCTGGTGTCAGCAGATGCGCGGTAGCGGATCGCCCACCAGCACGTCGACCACCCGGGTGCCGCCGAAGGCGGTACGCAGCAGCACCAGGCCCGGCGGGTCGGCGGTGACCGTGCCGGCGATCGCGGCGTCGGCACCCAGCGGATGGGCGCGCAGCGTGTCGAGGGCCTGCCCGGCGTGCTCGCCGTCGACCACGGCCACGAAGCGGCCCTCGCAGGCGACGTAGAGCGGGTCGAGGCCGAGCAGCTCGCACACTCCGGTCACTTCCGGGCGTACCGGGATCCGCTCCTCGTCCAGCACCACGGCGACCTCGGACGCGCGGGCCACCTCGTTGAGAACCGTGGCCACCCCGCCACGGGTGGCGTCCCGCAGGGTCCTGACGTGCCGCGGCAGCGCCTTGATCAGTTCGGCGACGATGCCGTGCAGCGGCGCGGTGTCGGACGTGATCGGCGCCTCGATGCCGAAGTCGTCCCTGGCCAGCATGATGGCCGCCCCGTGCGCGCCGATCGGGCCCGACACGATGACCGCGTCACCCGGCCGCGCGCCGGAGGCCGACAGCGTGACCGGCTCCTCGACGACGCCGACCCCGGCCGTGGTGACGTAGCAGCCGTCGGCCTTGCCGCGCTGGACGACCTTGGTGTCACCGGTGACGATCGTCACCTGCGCTCGCTCCGCGGCCGCCGCCATGGAGGCGGTGATGCGCCGCAGGTCGGCGACGGGGAAGCCCTCCTCAAGGATGAAACCCGCCGACAGGTGCACCGGGCGGGCCCCGCACATGGCCAGGTCGTTCACGGTGCCGTTGACGGCCAGATCGCCGATGTCGCCGCCGGGGAAGAACAGCGGCGAGACGACGTACGAGTCGGTGGTGAAGGCCACGGGACCGTCCCCGAGCCGCACGAGCGCGCCGTCGTCCAGCGGCGCGAGCATCGGGTTGCGGAACGCCTCCAGGAACACGGCCTCGATCAGCGTCTGGGTGGCCTTGCCTCCGGCGCCGTGGGCGAGCGTGATGCGCTCCTCCCTGACGACGGGTTTGCGCCGCCGCATCCGCTCGATGCGGTCGAGCACCTGCTGCTCACGGGTCACGGCCGGCTCGCCTCCTGCTCCCGCGCCGCAGCGCTCATCTGCTCGCGGCTGAACCGCCCGAAGTTGTAGTACGCGGCACAGGCGCCCTCGGAGGAGACCATGCACGTCCCGATCGGCGTCTCCGGGGTGCAGGCGGTACCGAACACCTTGCACTCCCACGGCTTGAGCACACCCTTGAGCACCTCGCCGCACTGGCACGACTTCGGGTCGGCGACGCGCAGGCCGGGCAGGTCGAAGACGCGTTCGGCGTCGAAGGCGGCGTACTCGCCGGCCATGGCGAGCGCGGAATGGGCGATGAAGCCGAGCCCGCGCCACTCGAAGTGCGGCCGCAGCCGCATCACCTGGCCCATGGCCGAGAGCGCGATGCGGTTGCCGTCCCAGGGCACCACGCGGGCGTACTGGTTCTCCACCTCGCAGCGGCCCTCGGCGAGCTGCCCGAGGAGCATGTGCACCGAGGTGAGGATGTCGAGCGGCTCGAACCCGGCCACCACCAGCGGCTTGCGGTAGTCGCGGGCGATGAACTCGTACGGCCGGCAGCCGATCACCGCCGACACGTGACCGGGGCCGATGAACCCGTCGAGGCGCAGGTCGGGCGAGTCGAGGATGGCCTTGACCGCCGGGATGATCATGACGTGGTTGCAGAAGACGGAGAAGTTGCCGAGGCCCTCGGCCGCGGCCCGCAACACGGTCATGGCGGTGGAGGGCGCGGTGGTCTCGAAGCCGATGGCCATGAACACGACCCGCCGGTCCGGGTTGGCCCGCGCGATCTTCAGCGCGTCGAGCGGGGAGTACACCATCCGGATGTCGGCCCCCGCGGCCTTGGCATCCAGGAACGAACCGGAACCACCCGGCACCCGCATCATGTCGCCGAACGACGTCATGATCACGTCCGGCTGCCGGGCGATGTGGATCGCGTCGTCCACCCGGCCCATCGGGATCACGCAGACCGGGCAGCCGGGGCCGTGCACGAGGCTCACCTCGGACGGCAGGTGATCCTCCAGGCCGTGCTTGTAGATGGTGTGGGTGTGCCCGCCGCACACCTCCATGAACGTGTACCGGCGCCCCGGCCGGCAGCTCTCGGCGATCCGCCCGGCCAGCGCCCGCGCCCGGCCCGCGTCGCGGTACTCATCGACGAACCGCATCGCTCTCCCCCATGGTCGTCCCGGCTACACGATGTCGGAGCCGCGCAGCGCGTCCAGTTCGTCCTCGTACGGCTGCCCCAGCCCCTGCAGGTAGTCGAGCACCGCCTGCGCCTCCCGCTCGGAGATCTTCGACAGCGCGAACCCGACGTGCACGAGCACCCAGTCGCCGGGCCGCAGTCCCTCGTCGGCCAGCAGGCCCACGTTGACGCGCCGGCGCACGCCGCTCACGTCGACGACGGCGAGGTCCTCGTGCTCCTGGCCGAACTCGACCAGCTCACCCGGGATGCCGAGACACATCGGCCGCCTCCTCGCCGAAGGTGACCGACTCCAGGACCAGCTCGTCACCGCCGGTGAGGTCGACGCCCTCGTCGCCGCAGAGCGGGCAGGCCGCCAGCGGATCGACCGACTCGGTACGGCAGCCGCACGCGCGGCAGCCGACCGTCATCGGCGTGATGATCAGCTCCACCACGGCGTCCTGGGCGGTGCCGCCGGCCGCGGCGAGCGTGAACGCCTGCCCGAAGGCGTCGTCCACGACGGCGTGGCGGGCGCCTACCCGCACCCGGGCGGACGTGACCCGCCTGCCCGCCGCCCGCCGCTCGATCAGCTCGACGAGGCCCTCGCACATCCCGATCTCGTGCATGCCGCCCTACATTCGTTTGATCTTCATGTACCGGTGGATCTCCGGCCACTGGTGGACGACGACCGCCACCAGCCCGCCGAGCGCGACCAGCTTCACCAGGCGCTTCTTCGACATCTCACATCACCTCACCGTGGGAGCGGATCGCGGGAACCCGGCCCGGCGTTTTCCGCAATCATTTCCATAACCAGGCACTTCACAAGGCCGGCCGCCGCCCCGACCATCGCGTGCACCGGCTCGCTGAGCTCGAACAGCGCCTCCTCGACGGTCACCGGCTCGCAGCAGACGACCCGCACCCGGGCGGGCAGGCGGCCCATCCGCCGGGCCAGCCGCAGGACACTCACCGGATCCATGCCGTGTCCTTCCACGGGTCCTTCCACGGGTCCTTCCACGGGTCCTTCCACGGGTCCTTCCACGGGTCCTTCCACGGGCCCTTCCACGGGCCATTCCACGGGCCCGCCCGCGGGCGCGTCGCCGGGCAGGTCCGGTTCGAGCACGGTGAGCGTGCCGGGGGCGTGGCCGCGCGGCGCGGCGTCCACGAAGATCACGCCCGCGTACGCACGCTGGAGCGCGTAGGCCAGGTCCATGCCGCGGATGCCGAAGTCGACGACGTCCGCCTCCGGCACGGGGGGCCCGGCGGCCAGGTGGCGGGCCACCTCCACGCCGAATCCGTCGTCGCCGAGGAAGACGTTGCCGATGCCGGCGACCAGGACCCGGGCGCCGCCGGGCCGCTCCTCGTGCTCGCCCAGCGGCTCGATCTCCTCGGCGGAGTAGAAGAAGCGGTGCCCGGGCATCCGCGCCTCGCCCAGGTCGCGTCCGGGATCGTCGGCGAGCGTGACCGCGACGTGCAGGGCGCCCGCGTCGTCCTGCTCGACGCTCTCCACCACGGCCACCTGGCCGCCGAGGACGAGGTCGAAGACGTCGGTCCGGTTGCGCGGCCGCAGCCGGACCAGGCTGCCCGGGCCGACCACCGTCCCGTCCACGACCACCTCGCCGGGGCCGCGCCCGGCCATCCGCGTCCAGAAGTCGTTCATGCCCGTGGCTCCGTCCTGCGCATGAGGCCGTGCAGACGCATCAGGTCCTCGGGGGCGAGCGAGGTGCAGCGGTCGAGGATCGCGCGGGCGCGCGGGTCGCCGTCGCGGATCTCCTGCCGCTCCCCGTCGCTGAGCGCCAGCACGCTCAGCGTGAGCAGCTGGTCGATCTCGGTGTTGTCGAACAGGTCACCGGGGCTCTCGGGCGCGATCTCCGGGTGGTCGTAGAGGATGATCGGCGAGGCCAGGACGGTGTGACGGTCGCCGGGCGGTCCCGCCAGCACCGGCCAGGCGCCCTCGTTGCGGCAGGCTCCGGCGTGCTCGCGCATTTCCGGCGGCGGATCCGTGAGCGAGACGAACCGGGCCCGCGGCGCGTGCAGCACGGTGTGCGCGGACACCAGCGTGCGGCGCAGCGCGTCGGCGCGGCTTCCCGGACCCCAGGGCGTGGTGTTGACCACCTCGACGGCGAGCACGAACAGATCGGGCCGCAGCCGCCGCGCGCTCACCTCGATCCGGCCGCTCAGTGCCTCCCAGCTGCGCACCACCATCCCCGCC
>NZ_SMJZ01000335.1 GCF_004348345.1 Nonomuraea longispora | reverse complement strand
CGCTCACTTCCCCCCGAACCCTCCACGCACCCCGCCACGACACGACCGCGTACGGAGGAAGTTGCGTGCGCCGAAGAACCGGGCAGTGCGTGTGTGGCACGCGATGGGTATCCGGCCCGGGACAAACCGGTGTCACGTACACCTCTGAAGTCCGCTATCCTTCTGTCTGTCGCCGCGAGAGCGGAAGACACGGCAGGTTGCCCGAGTGGCCAAAGGGAGCGGTCTGTAAAACCGTCGGCTCAGCCTACGCAAGTTCGAACCTTGCACCTGCCACACCAGCGGGAAGAGGCCCGTCACCAGCGGAAACGCGGTGACGGGCCTCTCGCTTTACGTCCGGCCGTCTACGGCTCACGCCGGTCCGCTACGGGTGTCTACGCTGAATACGCGCTGAAGATCAATAGGCATGGTCCGGGGAGTCCGGCGGCTTCGGAGACGTCGGGGGTAGGGCTGCCTCGATGCGCCGCATGGCCTCAGCCTGCCCGCCAGAGATGCACTTGGCGTAGACCCGTAGCAGCACCTCGACGCTGTGCCCTGCCCACTCGGCGACCTGGGGCGGGTTCACGCCGGCGTTGAGCCACGCGGAGACGCACGCGTGCCGGAAGTCGTACGGCCGACCGGCGATTCCTGACGCTTGCTCAGCGGGCGTGAGAGCACGCTTACGCGCCGCGTGCCAGACCGGAAGGTAGGTGCTGTCGCGAATGATGCCGCGCCGGGGTCCAGTGAAGATGCGGCCTTCTCGATCAGCGGGGAATGCGGCGATGTGGGCGCGCAATAGCGTGACGAGATCGGGGTGAATGGGTACTAACCGCTTCGCCTTCGGCGCGCGGTGCTTCAACCCGCGGCGCTGTCTCGCACTCCCGTCGTCCGTCCACTTGGTTCCAACCTCGGGGGCGACATTGGTCAGGATGAATGTACCCCAGCCATCGGCATCGGGAAGGTTTGCGATGTTCTCTTTCCGCAGGTCAATCACCTCTTCAGGGCGGAGCGCGGCGTAATACATGCAACCGAAGAAGGCAACGAGGCGCTTGCCCATGGCACCTTCCCTGCCGACTTCGGAGAGAATGGCGCGGGCCTGCGTGGGATTGGTGACCACGCCGGGGTCCACAGCTTCCTCGGTCTTGGGCTTGGTCCACGTGATGTTGTGGAGCGGATTCTCTGGCAGCGCGTTGATCTCTATGGCGAACTTGAAGAGGTTGTTGAGGACCTGGCGCTTGCGCTTCACGGTGTTGCCCGCGGCGGCAGTGCCGTCTTGCGTCTGGCTGATGCGTTCGAGGATCGAGCGGGTGAGGCTGGCGCCGTGCCTCGACTGCGTCAGCTCGTGGACGTCGATGGTGTTGTTCTGTAGCCATCGGATCACGTGCTCAATGTCCGCCGGAGGGGCAAGCCAGCGGATCGCCGGGTTCTGATCCTTTCGGGTGCCCTTTTCGCCATCGCGCGTACGCGTGCTGAGAACCCAGTCACGCAGGGCGGCGCGGAGCTCTTTGCGAGCCGGTCGCCCGTTGTCTCCTGCCGACACCGCTTCAGTCGCGTCGGTGAGGGCTTCGGCGATGCTTCTGCGGTGGTTGCCTGACGCGTACGGCCATTTGGCGTCCATGTAGGCGCAGACCAACGTGAACCAGCTAACGGCCTGTTCATCGCGCTTCCACGAAAGCGGTCGTCCGTCGTCGATGCTAAATGCTTCGCCCTTGTTGGCGGCGACCGTGAGTTCCGCCTTGAAACTCTCCGCTTGGGCCTTGAGTCGGAAAGGTGCCCTGAAGGCTGCTTTGGCCACCCGCCAGCGAACGGTGTAGGTGCTGACCTCAGTCCCCTGGTAGACCTCGGTTTTCCAGATGCGAACGTCGTAGCTGGCGTTCATCAGGCGGCGTCCTCCAGGCTGGTCAGCCAGCGCTCGTAGTCGGTGCGGCGGATGCGAAGGTCGCCGTTGGGCAGCTTGAGGCAGCGTGGGGCGCGGCCTTTGGCACGCCAGTCGTAGAAGGTGGATCGGGCTATGCCGAGCTCGGTGCAGAAGTCGGCTACGGTCATGGGCTTGCTTGCGGTGGCTGCCATGAGCGTGTTCCCTTCCGGTTTCCATGATCGATAGAACCGCTGAATGCACGAGGGGGAGGGGTAGCCGTATCAACCCGTAACAGCGTCGTTTTCACTGGTCAGGGCTGATACGGCTTACTGATGCGTTACGACTTAAGCCGTAACGGTGTCGGAAGCCGTACCAGCTTGATCTGCGGTGTTACGGCTTGTACGGCTGCTGCGCCCTCCTCTGTCCAAGGGCAAGACGGCGGCCTCGGGGACGGGTTCTACGGCCGGGCAGTAGCGCGCCCATGCGTCGGCGAAGTCGCCGCGGTGGTAGCCCCTCAATGGACCGCTTGGGAAGCGCATCATGGCCGGTCGAATGCCGTACTCGCGGAGCATCAGTCCGAGCTTCATCGCGGTTAGCCCGGCGGGGCCGTGCTCGATCCATTCGCCTTCCGGATCGGCCTTGAGCCGTTCCAGGAGTACGGCGGTGGGCAGCGCGGTGTCGGTGCCGAACGCGGTCCGGCAGTCGGCCAGCAGCCGAACGCGGGGCGAGGGTTGCCCGTTGTCGTCGGCTTCGGCGGTGAGCGCGACGGCGGCGGTACGGGCGCGTTCGGGCCAGGTGCCGCCGGCGTAGTCGGCGACGATGACCAGGGGTTCCCAGGTGTCGGCGGCGCGGTCCTCGACGGGCATGGCGGGTTCTGCCTCCTCCAAGCTGCTCAGGTCGGCCCGTAGCCACTGGTTGAGGTCGGTGGCCAGCTGGCGGAGCGGGGTGCGGTCGCGGCGGTGGCGGTAGGGTGCGGCAGTCTCGCCAGGGGCACGGCGGCGCATGCGGACGACGACGGCGCGGTCTTCGATGGTGTCGGGCATGGCTCCGATGCCGGCGAGTGCGGCCATGGCGAAGGTCGGAATGCTCTCGACACGGTTGGTGGCGGCGTCGTAGCGTTTGGCCGGCCGGTTGCGCTGATGACCGGCATTGAGCAGGCCGCGCAAGTCCTCGTTGCCGTCCGCTTTGGGGCCGAAGATGGTGTCAGCTTCGTCCACGAGCATGGTGGGCGGGTCCTCGGTGATGGACCGGTAGACCGCGGCGCTGGAGGAGTTGACCGTGATGAACGGCTGGTGGCAGGTGGCCTCGACGATGTCGAGCAGGCGCGACTTGCCGCACCGCTTCTCCGGGCCGCGGATGACCAGGCGGGGCGCGTGCGCCCACGCGGGTTGGGCGTGTGAGGCTGCGATCCACAGGGTGACGGCGTCGGCGGTTTCGCTGCTGGGCAGGATGACGTAACGGGTCAGGGCGGCGCGTAGCCGGTCGAGCAGGGCCGCGCCGGCGGGCGTTTGATGGTTCATGGTCGGTTCTCCCTCGGTGGTGCACATGCGGCCTTGCGGCGGCGCGGTTGGGCCGTCATGCCGGCCCGCAGGCCGGAGGCGATGACAGCGGCGATCTCGCGGGGAGAGTTCGGCGGTAGCTCGGGGTGGCGGTGGTTGGCGAGCTCGGCCGCGCGGGTGAGTGCGGTGGTGACCACCTGCTCGGGCAGCACGCGACGGGTGACGAGCTGCCCGAGGTTGAACGCGGCCAGGTTGAGGGCGTAGTTGCGGCTTCCGCCGGGTGCGCCGGCCACGCGGTCGGCCTCGGAGCGTAGAGCCGTCTCGCCGTACTTGCTCAGCCGGTGGCCGGGCAAGTTGCCGAGCAGGTCGCCGGACGGGGCGGGTGGCGGCGCGGGGGTCAGCGCCTCGGTGAGCCAGGCCGGAAGCGGTGCCGGTGGCGCGTCGCGGATGATCTCGTACGAGCCGGTGCCGTCGCGCTGGCGGACGTAGCTGCCGGCGGCGACGACGTAGCCGCCATGGGCGCGGGTGTCGATCAGCCAGCCGAGTCCGCTCTTGCTACCTGCGGTGTTGCGTAGCCGGACGTTCTCGGGGGCGGTGTAGTACAGGTGCAGGCCGCCGCGTCGGGTGCGCACGGTCAGCGTGTCGCCGGGATATGGCTGGCCGCGGCGCTCGCACAGGAGGCGGAAGACCTCCTGGCCGCAGGTGGCGCCGTCGCGGGCGGCATCGGCGGGGGGGTTCTCGTCGGGTTTGGGCGTGTCGAGGTCGATCACGACCAGCTTGGAAGGGCCGCATGCGATGCCGACGTTGTACGGGGCGTGTGTCCAGAACGCGGTGATGCGGTCGGGGTCGTCGGTGGCGTGTCGTTCCCAGTTGGTGAACCCACGTAGCGGCTTCTTGCCGTACGGGGTGAGAGGGAAAATTCGCCAGCCGTAGCCGATGGCGGCCAGCGCCTGGCTCGCAGTAGGGGGGATCATGCGGCCTCTCTTGCGGCGTTGTGAAGTAGGGCGGTGTGGTCGTCGTGCCGCTCGGTGTCGCCGTGGGGATGCAGCTTGGCCAGCAGTCGGCGGCGCCATTGGATGGCGTAGCGCAGGCAGTTGGCGCAGTTGCGGTGGATGCAGCCGGGCAGGGGTGGGCTGTGGAAGGCGTCCTTGCTCCATGCCATGGAGTCCGCCGAGATCAGGTAGCGGCCGTAGCGCAGCAGGCCCAGGGTTTTGACCCCGAATCCGTGCAGGCGTAGCCCGAGCCCGGACAGGCTAGTCACGATTTGACCGATCTCCTCGGTGGACTGCCGGCGGCAGACTGAGCCGACACCGACCAGCGGTAGCGTGGCCAGATCGACGCCGGCGGCGGCGTACAGCTCGACGCAGTGCAGGTAGTCGTCGAGCTGCCAGCCCTGCACGACGGGGAAGATGTTCAGGTCCGGGGCGAGTTGGCGCAGCGTGAGGTAGTTGTCCACGGTGCGGTGCTGGTGTTCGCGCACGCTGAGGTGGGTGCCGACGAAGGTCTGTCGTCCGAAGCGTCCGCCGTGGATGATGGCGGGCTCGCACATCCAATCCTGTGGGGCTGCCCATCGGAGATTGATCTGTTCTCGGTGGAGGCGTAGCCATGCCACGTACTCATGCGGGGTGACGGTCCACCGGCCGTGACGCTGCAGTTCGGTGAAGCCACGCGAGTCCACGTAGGTGGGGCAGCGTGCGGCCAGCTGGCGGGGCAACGGCCGGCGCGCCAGCCGACCATAGCTGATCATCACGGGGAAGGTGACGCGTGCCAGCCATCCCGGCTCAGGCAAGCCCGTGACGAACTCGGGAGGCTCGGCGGTGGCACGGTCGGCCGCGGCCTCAACGCCCCCCATTGGACGCCGTCCTTTCGGGCTGCCACTGGCCGGTGCCGTCGCAGTGGCGGCACCACCAGACCTTGTAGACCTGGGCGGGGGCGTGGG
>NZ_SMJZ01000334.1 GCF_004348345.1 Nonomuraea longispora | reverse complement strand
CAGTAGGCCCGGTCGTCGGCGTGCCGGTCGTCGAGCCGGTCGTCGAGCCGCAGCCAGAGCGCGTAGTCGGCGTACTGCACCGGCAGCGGCTCCCAACGGGGGGCGTGTCCCGCCAGCCGGGCGGCGTAGGCGTCGCCGAGGTCGCGCAGCAGCGGCCCGTCGGACCACTCGTCCATCGCGATGTGGTGCAGGACCAGGGCCAGCACCGTGTCGCCGGTGTCCTGCTCCTCGATCAGGGTGGCCCGCAGCGGCGGTTCCACGGCCAGGTCGAAGGGGCGGGCGAGAGCTTCGGCGAGCGCGGGCCCGGCGGCGGTGCAGCGGGCGACGGCCAGGTCGATGCGGGGTTCGGCGAGCACCCGCTGGGCGGGCCCCTCGTCGATGACCGTGCGCAGGATCTCGTGCCGGCCCGCCACGTCGCCGAGCGCCTCCCTCAGGGCGCCGGCGTCGACGTGGCCGCGCAGGCGGAGGACCAGCGGGTAGGTGTAGGCGGTCGAGGCCGGGTGCAGCCGCTGGAGCAGCCAGAGCCGCTCCTGCGCGGGTGAGAGCGGCACGCGCTCGGGGCGCGGGCGGCGGACGAGCGGCGGCCGCGCGGGCCCGTCCGCCGCCGCGAGGCGGCCGGCGAGCCGGGCGGGGGTACGCGCGTCGAACAGGTCGCGCAGCGACAGGTCGGCGTCCGTGGCGGCGCGGACGAGGCCGAGCAGCCGGATGGCCAGCAGCGAGTGCCCGCCCCTGTCGAAGAAGTCGTCCTCGGGCCCCACCTCCTCGCCGTCGCCGAGTGCCTGGCCGAACAGCGCGCACAGCAGCCGTTCGCGCTCGTTCGCGGGCGGCCGGGAGCCGGAGGCGAGCGCGCGGGGCGGGGGCAGCGCGGCGGTGTCCAGCTTGCCGTTGACGGTGAGCGGCAGCGCGTCCACGACGGCGTACGCCGACGGCACCAGGTGACCGGGGAGCACGGCCTTCAGCCCCCGGTGCACCTCGGCGGCCAGCGCGTCGGCGTCGCCGGGCCGGTCGGGCACGAGGTAGGCCACCAGCCGCCCGCCGCCCGCCCGGTCGGGCACGGCCAGCACGGCGCTGCGGCGCACGCCCGGCCGGGCGGTGACGGCGGCCTCGACCTCGCCGGGCTCCACCCGGTGACCGCGGATCTTGACCTGGTCGTCGGTACGCCCCAGAAAGTCGAGGTTGCCGTCGCCGCGGGCCCGGACCAGGTCGCCGGTCCGGTACATCCGCCCGCCGGGCACGTACGGGTCGGCGACGAACCTCCCGGCGCTCAGCCCCGGACGGCCGAGGTAACCGCGGGCCAGCCCTTCGCCCGCGATGTAGAGCTCCCCGACGGGAGCCGGGCGGAGGAAGGCGTCGAGCACGTAGCAGCGGGTGTTCCGGATCGGCCGCCCGACCGTGGTGGTGGCGCTGTCGCCGGTGCCCGCGCCGAGCGTGTTGATCGTGTACTCGGTCGGCCCGTAGAGGTTGTAGCCGTGCACGCCCTCGGCATCGCGCAGCTCCGACCAGAGCGCCTGGGGCACCGCCTCGCCCCCGAGCAGCACCAGGGGCGGGCGGTGCGGCCCGTCGAGCAGGCCCTCGTCGATGAGGTGCCGGGCGTACGTGGGCGTCACGTTCACCACGTCCACGCGGTGGCGGTGGCAGTAGGCGACGAGCGCCGTGGCGTCCCTGCGCAGCTCCTCGTCGCAGATGTGCACGTGGTGGCCCTCGACCAGCCACAGCAGCTCCTCCCACGACATGTCGAAGGAGAAGGAGACGGTGTGCGCGATGGTGAGGATCCGGCCGCCGGCCGCCTCCACCGTCGGCGTGAAGATCGCCTCGCGGTGGTTGAGCTGCATGTTCGTCAGGCCGCGGTACGGCGTGACCACCCCCTTGGGCCGCCCGGTGGAGCCGGAGGTGTAGATGACGTACGCGGGATGGTCCAGCCGCCCCGCCCGGCGGGGGGCCGCGACCGGCCCGGCGTCATCCGGCACGTCGTCCAGCAGCAGCCTGGCCACGGGGTGGGAGGCGAACCTCGGCTCGACCGCCCGCGTGGTGACCAGCAGGACGGGCCCGGCGTCGGCCAGCATCGCCAGCAGCCGCTCGTCGGGATGGTCCAGTTCGAGCGGCAGGTACGCCGCACCGGTGCGGAGCACGGCGAACAGCGCGGCCACCATGTCGATGGAGCGGGGCACCGCCAGCGCGACGATCCGCTCCGGCGCCGCTCCCCCGGCCAGCAGCGAGCGCGCGATCCGGTTCACCCGCGCGTCCAGCTCGGCGTAGGTCACCGTGCGGTTCCCGAAGGTGAGCGCGAACCTGGCGGGGGTACGGCCGGCCTGGGCCGCGAGCAGGTCGGCGATCGTGTCGTCGCCCACGGGCCCGGTGATCCCGTCCGTCGAGGGACTCTCGCCCGACAGGAGCAGCGGCACGTCGGCCACGGTCGCCTCCGGGTCGGCGGCGAGGCGCAGCAGCACGTGCTCCAGCCGGGCCAGCAGGTCGCGCGCCTGCTCCCGCGTCACCACGTCACCCCGGTACTCCAGCCGCAGGGTGAGCCGCGCGCCGGGGGTGACCACCCACGTGAGCGGGTAGTGCGTGGCGTCCACGCTGGACACGCCGACGACGCCGTGCGCCTCCTCCAGGTCGGTGAAGGTGTCGTCGTCGAGGAAGTTCTGCAGCACGTACAGGCTGTCGAACAGGGTGTCGCGGCCCGCGGCGCGCTGGATGTCCCCGAGGCCCAGGAACTCGTGCGGCATCAGCTCGGCGCGCTCGGCCTGGACCCGCCTCATGACGTCCAGCGTGCTCTCGCCGGGGGCGAGCCGGACCGCGACGGGCACGGTGTTGAGGAACACGCCGATCGCCGACTCGATGCCGTCCAGCTCGGTCGGCCGCCCGGCGACCGTCGTGCCGAACACGGCGTCGCCGCGGCCCGACGCGTGCGCCAGCACCATGCCGAGCGCGGTGGTGAGCATCGCGTTGAGCGTCACGCCGCGGCGGCGGGCCTGCTCGGTGACCTGCCGGGTCTGTTCCTCCGTCAGCCGCGCCGACAGGCTGGTCGCCGGCACGGGCGCGGTGCCCGCCGCCGCGGGGAACAGCACGGTGGGCTCCACACCGTCCAGCGCCTGCGCCCACGCGCCGGCCGCCGCCCCGGCGTCCTGGCGGGCCAGCCACGCCAGGTGGTCGGTGAACGTCGCCCCGCCCGTGGGGAGGGCGCCGCGTTCGCCTCGCGAGTCGTACAGGGCGAACAGCTCGCGCAGCACCAGCTCGCGCGACCAGCCGTCCCACAGCAGCAGGTGGTAGGTGAGGAGCAGGCGGTCGCGCCCGCCGGGCAGGTGCACGACGGTCAGGCGGCACAGCGGCGGGCGGGCCGGGTCGAAGGGCCGCCGCCGGTCCTGCTCCATCACCCCGGGCAGCCCGGAGTCGTCCCCGGACAGGTCGATCACGCCGACGGTGGCGTCGAGGCCCGTGCCGACCACCGCCACCGGCCGGTGCTCGTCGCCGGCGGTGAAGCCGAGGCGCAGCGCGGGGTGGCGGTGGAGGAGGGCCGCGTACGCCAGGCGCAGCGCCGGCAGGTCGAGGGGGGCGGCGAAGTCGAAGGCGTTCTGCGCCACGTACACGTCGGCGTCGCCGGCGTAGCGCGCCTGGAAGAACAGCCCCTCCTGCAGCGGCGACAGCGCCCACGTCCCGGGCGCGGAGGTCAGGTCGCGCAGCGCCGCACCCCAGCCGTCGGCGATCAGGCGGGCGTCACCGGCGCCCAGCCCGCCCTCCGCGTACGTGAACACCGCGTGCAGCTCGGGGCCGTCCGGGGTGTCGTGGCAGGCGACGTTGATCTCCAGCAGGTACGGCGTCCCCAGGTCCGGGTCGGGCGCCACGCGCAACGTCTCCGGCGCGGTGTCCCAGTCGCGTGTCCCCCCCGCGGGGAACCTGCCGAGGTAGTTGAACAGCAGCTGGGGCGTGCCGAGCCGGGCGAGCGCGGCGGCGGTCCGCGGGTTGCAGTACCGCAGCAGCCCGAACCCCAGCCCTCCGCCGGGGACCGCCCGCAGGGCCTCGCGCACCTCGCCGGGCGTGGCCCGGCCGCCGGGCAGGCGTACGGGGGCGATGGCGGTGAACCAGCCGACCGTCCTGGACAGGCCGGCGTCGCCCGCGCGGCCGTGCCGTTCCAGGTCGAGCACGAGCGGCGCGTCCGCGTCCCGGCCGCGGGCGGAGCGCCAGCGGGCCACCGCGGTGTGCAGCGCCGCGACCAGCGTCTCGGTGACGTCTCCTCCCTGCTCGGCCGGGACGGTGGTGAGCAGCGGCTCCGTCACGTCGGGGGGCAGGCGCAGCACGTGGTCGCGGGTGGCCCCCACAGTGAGCCCGCCAGTCGGCCCGCCAGTCGGCCCGGGGGCCGGGATGGCAGGGTCGAGCTCGCCGCCCGGCCGCAGCGTGTCCGCCCAGTGCTCGAACTCCGCCAGCCTGGCCGCCTGGGCGGCGCTCTCGTTCAGCGCCCGCGCGTGGGCGCGCAGGGAGGTGCCGACCGGGTCGAGCGCGGGCCGCTCCCCCGCGGCGACGGCGTCCCACGCCTGCCGCAGGTCGTCGACGAGGATGCGCCAGGACACCCCGTCGATCGCCAGGTGGTGTACGACGATCAGCAGCCTGCCCTGCCGGTCCGGCCCCCGGTCGAACCACACCACCTCGGTGATCCGGCCGGCGTCGGGGTCCAGCCGGCCGGCGGCGGCGTCGGACTCCGCGGCGACGAGCGCCTGCAGGCCGTCCTCGTCGTGCCCGCTCGCGTCGACCGCCAACACGCCGGGCTCCGGCGGCTCGCCCGCCGGACGCACCTCCAGCGACCACAACAGCGGCGAGGGCCTGCTGAGCCTCAGCCGGAGCGCGTCGTGCCGGTCGGTCAGCGCGCGGATCAGCTCGGCGACCTGCTCGCGCGTCATGCCGGGTGGGGTACGGAGCAGCTCGGCCTGGTTGAGCCGGGAGATGCCGCCGCCCAGCTCGGCCAGCCGGTGCACGATCGGCGTCAGCATGATCTCACCGGCGCCGTCGGACCCGGCGGGCTCGGGTACGGCGGGCTCGGCGTTCTCCGGTGCGGCGGCCAGGGCGAGGGCGGCCGGGGTCCTGTGGACGAACACGTCCTGCGGTGACAGGGGCAGCGCGCGGCGCCTGGCGAGGTTGACCAGCTGGATGGCGATGATGCTGTCACCGCCGAGGTGGAAGAAGTCGTCGTCGGGCCCGGCCGCGCCCACCTGCAGCACCTGCGCGAACAACGAGCACAGCACCGCCACCGGCTCCGCGTCGGCCGCCGTCGTCCCGGCGGGCAC
>NZ_SMJZ01000333.1 GCF_004348345.1 Nonomuraea longispora | reverse complement strand
GCCCGCGCCCGGCTCATCCCGCTCTCCGTGGCAGGCGCGTTCCACACCGTCCACATGGCCGCGGCGGTCGAGAGCCTGCGCGAGGCCGCGACGAACGTCACGCCCGCCGACCCGAAGGTCACGCTGCTGTCCAACTTCGACGGCCGACCGGTCGCCAGCGGCGCCGAGTTCGTCGAGCGGCTGGTCCAGCAGGTCAGCAGCCCCGTCAGATGGGGCGCCTGCATGGAGACCATGGCCGGTCTCGGCATCACCGGGATGATCGAGCTGCTGCCCGGCGGCACGCTGACCGGTCTGGCCAAGCGCGGCATGCGCGGCGTGCGGACCGTCGCGCTGAAGACCCCCGACGACCTCGACAGGGCCAGGGAGCTGATCGCGTGAAAATTCCTGATATCGCCCCTGGCGGCAGGGTGCTCGCCTTCGGCCACTACCAGCCGGCCAACGTGGTCACCAACGACGACCTGGCCAAGTCCATGGCAACCGACGACGACTGGATCCGCTCCAGGGTCGGCATCAAGGAGCGCAGGATCGCGCCCGACGGCGAGTCCCTGGAGGACATGGCCACCATCGCCGGCGGCAAGGCGCTGGCCGCGAGCGGGCTGTCGCCGGAAGACGTCGACCTCGTCATCGTCGCCACCTGCACGCTCGAGACCCAGATCCCCAACGCCTCCGCCATCGTGGCCCACCGGCTGGGCATCGAGTCGCCCGGCGCTTTCGACGTCAACGCCGCCTGCGCCGGCTTCTGCTACGCCCTCGGCACCGCCAGCGCCGCGGTGCGCGCGGGGTCGGCCAGGAACGTGCTGGTCATCGGCGCGGAGAAGTTGTCACAGTGGATCGACTGGACCGACAGGTCCACCGCCGTGATCTTCGCCGACGGCGCGGGGGCCGCGGTGGTGGCCCCGTCGGAGACGCCCGGCATCGGCCCTGTGGTATGGGGCAGCGCCGGCGACAAATCCGAGGCCATCAGCATCAAGGATCGCACCGACTACCTCCGCCAGGAGGGCCAGACGGTGTTCCGCTGGGCCACCACCGCGCTGCATCCGGTGGCGCTCGAAGCCTGCTCGCGGGCGGGTGTCGACCCGTCCGAACTGGCGGCATTCGTCCCCCATCAGGCCAACCTGCGCATCATCGAGGCCATCGCCCGTAAGCTGGGCGCCGACCAGGCCGTCATCGCGCGCGACATCGTCACGTCGGGCAACACCTCGGCCGCCTCCATCCCTCTCGCGCTCTCGCGCATGGTGGAACGCGGTGAGGTCCGCACGGGCGATCTCGCGCTGGTGCTCGGCTTCGGCGCCGGCCTGACCTACGCGGGCCAAGTGATCGAGATTCCGTAGGATCGGGCACGGTCTGCACCGTGCCACCCAGAGAAAGACTTGTGCGGCGCGGCCGTACAGATTCCAGGAAACCAAAGGAGAAACAGCGACATGGCTGCCACCGAGCAGGACATCCTCCAGGGCCTCGGCAAGATCATTAACGAGATCACCGGCATCCCGGCGTCCGAGGTGACCCCCGAGAAGAGCTTCGTGGACGACCTCGACATCGACTCCCTGTCCATGGTCGAGATCGCCGTGGCCGCCCAGGACGAGTTCGGCGTCGAGATCCCCGACGACCAGCTCAAGAACCTGAAGACGGTCAAGGACGTCCTCACCTTCATCCAGAACTGAGCCTCAACACCCGATCCGACCAGTACTGATCAGCAAGGGAGCGCGAAACGTGAGTGCGAACCGGGTACGTGTCGTCGTCACCGGGCTCGGCGCGACGACGCCCGTCGGTGGGGACGTCACCTCGACCTGGACGGCGCTCCTCGCCGGTCAGTCGGGCGTAAAGGCTCTCACCACGGACTGGATCGACACCGTCCCCGTGAAGTTCGCGGGGACGGCCGCGGTCGACCCCGCCGAGGTGCTGCCGCGGCCCGAGGCCCGCCGCCTCGACCGCAGCGAGCAGTTCGCGATGGTCGCCTCGCGGGAGGCCTGGCAGGACGCCGGCTCTCCCGAGGTGCCGCCGGAGCGGCTCGGCGTCGTGGTCTCCAGCGGCATCGGAGGCATCAACACCACGCTGTCCGCCTACGACACCTACCGCGAGCGCGGCTGGAACCGGCTGTCGCCCTTCACCGTGCCGATGCTCATGCCCAACGGCCCGGCCGCCTGGATCGGGCTCGACCTGGGCGCCCAGGCGGGTGTGCACGCCACGGTGTCGGCGTGCGCGTCCGGCGCCGAGGCCATCGGCCACGCGATGGACATGATCAGGGTGGGCCGCGCCGACGTCGTGGTCGCCGGGGGCACCGAGGCCGCCATCCACGGCCTCAACATCGCCGCCTTCGCGGCCGCGCGGGCCATGTCCACCCGCAACGACGACCCGGCGGGCGCCTCGCGGCCGTGGGACCGCGGCCGCGACGGGTTCGTGCTCGGCGAAGGCGCCGGCATCGTCGTGCTGGAGTCGGAGGAGCACGCCAGGGCGCGGGGGGCGCACATCTACGCCTACTGCTCCGGCGTCGGCTACTCCGCCGACGCGCACCACATCACGCAGCCCGAGCCCGACGGCCGGGGCATCATCATGGCGATGACGCAGGCGCTCACCGACGCCGGCGTCACCGGTCACGACATCAAGCACGTCAACGCCCACGCCACCTCGACGCCCGCGGGCGACGTCGGCGAGGTGCAGGCCGTGGCCAAGGCCATCGGCACCCACCCGCTGGTGACGTCGACCAAGTCCATGACCGGGCACCTGCTCGGCGGCGCGGGCGGCATCGAGTCGGTCTTCACGATCAAGGCACTGCAGGAGCGGGTCGTTCCCGCCACGATCAACATCGACGACCTCGACGACGGCATCGAGGTCGACATCGTCCACGGCAAGAACCGCACGCTGCCCGACGGCGACGTGGCCGCGGTCAACAACTCGTTCGGATTCGGCGGGCACAACGTGACCGTCGTCTTTAAGGGGGCATAAAGTGACCGTCCTCGACAACCGGGTGGTGACGTCCGGCTCCGATCAGGAGCCTGCCGATCCCCGCGATCCCGTCGCCCGCCTCACCGCGCTGCTCGACGAGGGCTCGCTACGACTCATCACCCCGCAGGACAACAGCGGCATGCTCGCCGCCATGGGGCGCGTCGAAGGCGTCCCCGTCGTCGCCTTCTGCAGCGACGCCCGCTTCCAGGGCGGCGCCATGGGCAGTGAAGGCTGCGAGCACATCGTGCACGCCTACGACGTGGCCGTGCGCGAACGCGTGCCCGTCATCGGCATCTGGCACTGCGGCGGCGCCCGCATCCCCGACGGCGTCGAGTCGCTGCACGCCGTCGGCCGGGTCTTCGCCGCCATGACCAAGGCATCCGGCGTCGTGCCGCAGATCTCCGTGGTCGTCGGCGCCGCCGCGGGCGGCGCCGCCTACGGCCCCGCTCTCACCGACCTGGTCATCCTGGCCGACTCCGGCCGCATCTTCGTCACCGGCCCCGACGTGGTCCGCAGCGTCACCGGCGAAGACGTCGACAGCGCCGCCCTGGGCGGCCCTGACCCCCACAGCAAGCGCAGCGGCGTGGCGCACATCGTCACCAAAACCGAGACCGACGCCTACCTCAAGGCGCGCCAGCTCGCCACGCTGCTCGGCCACCAGGGCCGGCTGCGCACGGGAGAGATCGAGGAAGTGGACTTCTCCACCCTGCTTCCCGACTCCGCTCGCCGCGCCTACGACGTCAAGCCGCTGGTCAACGGCCTGCTCGACGAGCCCGGCCTGGAGCTGCACCCCAAGTGGGCACCCAACATCGTCACCTCGCTCGGCCGGCTCGGCGGCCGGACGGTCGGGGTCATCGCCAACAACCCGATGCGACTCGGTGGCTGCCTCGACGCCACGTCCGCCGAGAAAGCCGCCCGCTTCGTACGCATGTGTGACGCTTTCGGCGTGCCGTTGGTTGTCCTGGTGGACGTACCCGGTTACCTGCCGGGCGTCGGCCAGGAACACGACGGCGTCGTCCGCCGGGGAGCCAAGCTGCTGCACGCCTTCGCCGAGGCGTCGGTGCCCCGGGTCACGCTGATCACCCGCAAGGCCTACGGCGGAGCGTACATCGCGATGAACTCCCGCGCCCTGGGCGCCACCAAGGTCTTCGCCTGGCCCACCACCGAGGTCGCCGTGATGGGGGCCGTCGCGGCGGTGCGCGTCATCAAGCGGCGCGAGCTGGCCGCCGCGCCCGAGCACGAGCGGCCCGCACTGGAAGAGCGGCTGGCCGCCGAGCACCAGAAGCTCGCCGGCGGCCTGACCAGGGCGCAAGAGTTGGGCGTCATCGACGAGGTGATCAAGCCCGAGGAGACCCGCGGCGCGATCGCCAAGCTCCTCGCCCAGGCCACCCCGGCCCGCGGCGCCCACGGCAACATCCCGCTGTAACCGCCGGCCACAGCCGGCAACGCAAAGGCCCCGCACCGGTCCCGGTGCGGGGCCTTTGCGTTGCCGGGCAGCGGAGTCCGGCCGTGGGGCGCTGCTCGTGCCGAGCGGGAGGTGTCAGACGGCGGCGTGCAGCCAGCGGACAGGAGCGCCGTCCCCGGCATAGCGGAACGGCTCCAACTCCTCGTCCCACGGCCTGCCCAGCATCTTGTCGAGCTCGTCCTCCAGCACGCACCGCCCCTCGGCGGCCATCATCATCGCGGCGCGCAGCCGCTCTTCGGGGATCATGATGTCGCCTGAGGCGCCGATCACCGCCGTGAAGGCGCCGAGCGTCGGCGTGTAGGCGTGCCGGGACCCGTCGACACCCGGCGAGGCGTCCTCGGTGATCTCGAATCTGAGCCGCTGCCAGCCCATGAGCGAGGAGGCGATGGCCGCGGCGACGCCGGGCCTGCCCTCCCATTCCGCCTGCGCACGCACGACGTTGGGCGCGGCGGGTTGCGGAGTCCACGTCAGGTCTACGGGCACGCCGAGGACACCCGCGACTGCCCATTCGATGTGCGGGCACAGCGCGGGCTGAGCCGAGTGGACGTAAAGGACGCCACGAGCAGACACCGGACCTCCCATTCGGTACGAGGTGCGCCTTCCCCAACGGCCTCGTCCCGGGATGATCACAAGTGACTAGGGAGAGACTACCGTCGGTCGCCATCACGCACCAGTGGGGGGCCATACCAACTTGGTGGGCGAGTCGCATGTGACAGCGGGCCGCGCGAGGAAAGATACGGGCTCATGGACATGCAATCTGTCGGCGACGCCTATATCCGGCCAGGTCAGGTCCTGACCGACCGGTCGGCGCTGTCCGCCGCGTCGCGCTGGACCCAGGCAGTCTCGGAGGCGGACGGTGTCTGCGTCATCCATCTGTCTCCCGGCGCCGACCCCTGCGAGGTCACCGCCGAACTCCGCGACGAGGG
>NZ_SMJZ01000332.1 GCF_004348345.1 Nonomuraea longispora | reverse complement strand
GGCCCCCAAGCTGGCAGAGCGGGGCGCCGCTGCCCGCCACCCCCTGAACGCCGTGCGCGGCTCAGGACGGCTCAGGGGAAGGAGTGGCCGACGTGGTGGGCGTGGGGGCTCCGGCGGAGGAGGACGCCGAGGGTCCCGCCGCCGGAGGGCTCTTGGCCGGCCGGTCCATGGTGACGTACGCCAGGAAAGCAGCGCGTAACGTCGGCCTAAGATCGCCGGCTCCGGCCGCAGCCTCAGGCGGGCTGGTAGTCGCGCATGTAGCGGGCCACCTTGGCGGTGTAGTCACGCCACTGCGGCGGCACGCCCTTCGCCTCCTTCAGCGGGTTGACGCCGCTGCGGTAGAGGGCGGCCAGCTTCAGCGCGGGATCGCCGGGAAGTTTCGTGACCTGGGGACCCAGACGGCACATGAACCGCCCTATGGAGACGATCGACAGCTCGGGGCTGAACGGCGGCGAGGGCTTGGGACGCTGGAGGCCGCCCGGCTGCCAGTGCCACAACACTTCGGGGGTCCACCTGGCGATGCCGTACTCGTCGTTGGCCTTGTCGGAGAGGCCGGGGTCGTAGCCGGACTCCGCCTTCAGCATCGCGGCGATCAGGGCCGGGCTCAGGCCCGGCAGCTCGCAGTACGTGCCGGCTTGCACGATCAGCTCGCGGTATTCGTCGGGGATGTCGGAGTCGGCGCGCAGGTAAGCGGCGGTCCAGACGTTCGTGGGCGGCGGGGGTGTCGTCGTGCCGGTCCCGGGCGGCCGATCCACGGGCGGTGACGAGGTCAGCGCCATGGCCGTCGCGGCCGCGGCGGCCACGACGACGACTCCGCCGCCGGCGACGATCACCGTACGTAGCCCTGGGCGACGGCGCGGCTCGGACGGCGAGGTTCCGTCCTCGTCCGGCTCCTCGGGCGGCGGGACGCGCGCGTCGTCATGCGGAGCGGGCGGGGGAGCGGCCTCCGGGACGTTGGACGACGTCAGGGCCGCGGCGAACGCGGCGGCGTCGGGCCAGCGGGCCTCCCTGCCGGGCTCGATCGCCCGCATCACCGCGACGTCGACCACCTCCGGCACCTCGGGGTTCAGCGCGCTCGGCGGCACGCGGTGCTCGGGCTTGCCGGGCACCTTCCCGGTGACCATGTGGTACGCCAGCGCGCCCAGCCCGTGCACGTCGGCGCGGGCGTCCGGCGCCCCGTCGAAGTAGAGCTGCTCGGGCGCCTGGTAGCCGGGCGAGCCCGCGGGCAGCGTCAGCCCGCTCAAATGGTCGGTCGAGCGCGCGATGCCGAGGTCGGCCACCATCACCCGCTCGCCGCCCTCGGGACGGGAGCAGAACAACACGTTCGACGGCTTCAGATCGCGGTGGACGACCCCGATGCTGTGGAGCACGGCCACACCCTGGCAGATGTCGCGCATCAGGCCGAGCGCTTCCTCCACGGGGAGCGGGCGGCTGGCCAGGCGCTCGGCCAGGGTGCCGCGGTCGGCGTACGTCATCACGAAGTAGGGCCGGCCGTCGTCGAGTTCGCCGATGTCGAAGACCTGCACCAGCAGGTGGGAATCGGCCCTGCGCAGCAGGCGGGCCTCCTGGAGGAAGCGCTCGCGCACGTCGGCCTTGCGGGCCCAGTTGTCCGCAAGGATCTTGACGGCCACCGGCGAGCGCAACTCGTCGTCGTGGGCCAGATGCACGGAGGCGAAGCCCCCGACGCCGATGATCTGCTCGATCCGGTAGCGGCCTGCGTGGGATGGAGCCGTCATTCGGCTCATCATGGCCGATGAGTACGGGGTTCGTCCACGTTCCCTCGCAGCTACCAGGTTTACTCGCTGGCCAGGTGGAGCCCAGGATCGGGTTGCAACACCGAAACGGGGAGGAAACCACCATAATGATTCGACGCGCCGCGCAGGCTGCCGGAGACGGACAGCCTTGCGGCAAGGCGTACAGGCACGGCACCTACAAGGTGCACAACTGCCCTGACTGGTCGCCGAGCGGGAGCATCCCGGTCCACAAGTCGCCGAGGAAGGGCACGATCGTCGGGTACATCAACCCCTCGGGCGACGACTGGTACCTGTGCGAGAAGGTCGGCGCCCGCTACACCCTGGGCCGCTACCAGAACTTCTGGTGGGCGGCCACCATGGCCGACAACAACAAGTGGGGCTACGTGAACGAGGTCTACTTCCGCGGGGGCGGGAACAACGAACCCGACGCCGGCCTGCACACCTGCAGCGGGCCGGGCGGCAAGCAGCTCCCTCAGTGACCTCGACACCCCACTCCGAACGCGAATAGGGTCCCCCCGATGCACAGCACGATCCTGATCCAGATGGCGGCCACGCCGACTGACGACCGCCCCTACTCCCTGGAGCTCGCGCCAGGTGAGCAGGCGTTCTTCGGCCGCGGCACCCCCGGCTCGCCGGTGGACATCGTGCTGGGCGACCCCGCGGTCTCCCGCCGCGCCGGCAAGATCGTCGCGGTGGGGGACTACTGGCTGCTGTCCAACCTCAGCACGTCGAAGACGTACGTCGTGGAGAACCCCGAGGGCGGCGGGGAGTTCGTGAAGGTGCAGCCGGGGCGCGTCGGGGCGCCGATCTCGTTCGAGTTCTCCCGGGTGAGCCTGCCCGCGGTCGACGGCACGGTGTCGTTCCTCGTGTTCGCGCCGCAGCACGTGCACGTGCCGCCGGGAGGCGCCGACGGCGGCGCGGCCACCCAGGTCGCCTACCCCCTCGACCAGAACGCCAAATACTTCCGCATCCTCGTGGCGCTGTGCGAGCCGCGCCTGCGCGACCCGTCCACCTCGCGCATCCCGACCATCCCCGAGATCGTCGAACGGCTCCCCGACCTGGGCCTGAGCCGCACCGCCGTCGGCTTTCACATCGGCTATCTCGCGGAGAAGAAACTGCACGTCAAGAGCCCGCAGGGCAGCGACGGAAAGGCCGACTGGCAGCGCCACGCGCTGGTGTCGCTGGCGCTGAGGTTCGACCTCGTGACCAGTGAGCACCTCGCGCTGCTCCCGATGCCCCGCCGCTGACGACCCGACGGCCTGTGAGGGATCATCAGGCCATGGAGATCTGGATCAATCCCGGCTGTTCCAAGTGCCGCTCGGCGCTGTCGATCCTGGACGCCGAGGCCGCCGACTACACCGTGCGCCGCTATCTCGACGATCCCCCGACGGAGGACGAACTCCGCGACGTCCTGGCCAGACTCGGCCTCGAACCGTGGGACATCACCCGTACGGGCGAGCCCGTCGCCGCCCGGCTCGGCATGGACACCTGGCCGCGCGAGCCGGGCGACCGTGACCGCTGGATCGGCGCGCTGGCCGCGAACCCCGTGCTGATCCAGCGGCCGATCATCACGGCCGACGACGGGAGCGCCGTGATCGGGCGTACCGAAGAGGCCGTGAGGTCCTTGACGGGAGGTTCCGCCCCGGGCGGAGCGTGACGTGGCTCATCAACGTCGGAGCGGAAATTCCTGTGAGCTTGCTGGTAGGGATGAACTGGGCCAATGTGGCGCAATGGCATTCTGACCCATGGGTTTCGCCAGGAAGGTGGCGTAGTGTAAAGCGCCGTTCGCCCACCCCGAGCCGACTGTCAGAGGAGCACCAGGCGCATGTCCGACAATCGTCCCGGTCTTCCGCACCGCCCGGATGATCTGTCGCCGGACGGTGGTGTACGGCGCGTACGCGGCAACGACTACCGCGTTCTGCAGCCGCCCGAGCAGTTCACCCCCGAGCTGCGGGTCAGCGTGGTCATCCCCGCCTACGGCGCCCAGGACAAACTCGACCTGGCGTTACAGGGGTTGGCGCGGCAGACGTACCCGGCCGCGCTGATCGAGATCATCGTCGTCGACAACGGCACCTCGCCCCCGCTGCGCCTGCCAGGAGGCACGGCCGCCCGGCTGGTCGTCTGCGACAAGCCCGGCCGGGCCTGCGCCCGCAACACCGGGCTCGCCGAGGCCACCGGCGAGGTGATCTTCTGGCTCGACTCCGACGTGGTGCTCACGCCCGGCGCGATCGAGGCGCACATGCGCTGGCACCACACCGCCCCCTACCTCTCGGTGACGAGCTACATCAGGTTCACCGAGGCGCCGCTGCCCGAGGAACTCCCCGACGACCTGGAGGCGGCGTTCGAGCCGGCCGCGCCGCACGCCTGGCTCGTCGACCTGGTGGAGCGCACCGAGGGCCTCACCACCGACTCGCCGCGCCCGTTCAGCCTGCACGTCGGCGGCGCCACCTCCGTCAACGCCGGCCTCGTCCGGGTGGCGGGGCCCATGGACGACGACCTCATCGTCGGCCAGGACACCGAGATGGGTTTCCGCCTCTACCAGGCCGGAGCGGTGTTCATCCCCGAGCCGCGGGCCCGCGCCTACCACCTCGGCCCGACCATGCGGATGCGGCAGCAGAAGAGCATCGACCGGGTCAGCCACGCGTTCGTCGCCGACCGCATCCCGGCCTACCAGTGGCTGCGCACGCACCCGACACGCGGCTGGCAGGTGCCGTACGTGACCGCCGTCATCGACGGCACGGCCGGGTACGAAGTCGTGCGCGCCGGCGTGGACGCCCTGCTCGCCTCGACGGTGGTGGACCTGACCGTCGTCGTGGTCGGCCCGTGGGACACCCTCGACCCCGACCGCCGCGCCCCGCTCAAGGACCCCGACCTCGACCTGGTCCTGGTCCACGGCCACTACGAGCACGAGAGCCGGGTACGCCTGGCGACTTCGGAAGAGGTCGACCCGCGGGTCCCGTTCGTGTTGCGCCTGCCCGCGGGCTGGACGCCCGGCGAGGACAGCCTGGCCGTGCTGCTCGACCTGGCCAGGACCGAGGGGCTCGGCCTGGTCGAGGTGGTGCTCGACGAGCCGGCCAGCGAGGTGGCCAGGCTGGAGCGCGTGTCCTCGTTCGCCCGTGCCCGGCTCGTCGCCCGGCCCGGGGAGCCGCTCGACGACGCCGTGGCGGCCGTCGCGGGCGTCCAGCGGGTCGACGGCGACCAGCACGCCTTCACCCGCGAGCCGGCCCAGCCGGTCGGGCGGCGCAGCGCGTACAAGGCCAGGATCCAGGCGAAGGCCGAGGCGGCCCGCCTGGCGAAGGAGTCCGAACGGCTGCGTGCGCAGGTCTCCAAGTGGCGGGACGAGGCGGCGCGCTGGCGCAAGAGCACCGTGGAGCTGCGCCGCGAGGTCGGTACGTTGCGCCGCGAGCTCTACACGGCCCAGAAGGCCCAGCGCGACATGCGTACCACCCTGGCCGGCACCGTCAGACGCGCCATCGGCAAGCGGCTGCGCGGCTGACCTGCCAGCGGCTCAGGTCCCGCAGGGCAGGCTGACCCTGAGGGTGGTGGGCCCGCCCGATGGGCTGTCGAGCGCGAACGTGCCGCCGTGCGCCTCCGTACGGCGCCTGACGCCGCCGATCCCCGAC
>NZ_SMJZ01000331.1 GCF_004348345.1 Nonomuraea longispora | reverse complement strand
CTCGACCGCTACCTCGACCGCCTCACCCTCACCACCGGCGTCCTGGTCATCTTCGACCGCCGCCCCGAAGCTCCGCCGTGGAAGGAACGAGGGAGTTTCGAGCAGGCGACCACCCCGTCCGGCCGCCGCATCACCATACTGCGCGCGTGACGAAGGCCGGTGGCGGGAGGGTCAACCGGTGAACGCCCCCGCCAGCAGGTCGTCGAACCGCTGCGGGTCCCCGGCGGGGCGGTCGAGCCCGCGCAGAGGACCATGGTCCACGAGGTGGGCCTCGGCGTACAGGCGGGCCACGAGCGCCTTGCGGCCGTCATCGAGCCCCCAGCGGGCCTGGTCCTCCAGCAGCGCGGCGGCGTAGACGTCGGCCATGAACTGCGCCAGCGGGTAGAGCCGCTCCTCCGCCGTGTCCCGGTCCAGCGCGTGCCACGTCTCGACGGCCTTGGCCAGGTCGTCGATGCGGGCGCCGACCAGGCCGGAGGTGGCCAGGGAGCGCAGCCGGTCGAGGAAGGGCAGGTGCGCCTGTTCCTTGAGCATGGCCCGCCGTACGTCCAGGCAGAGAATGTTGTCGCCCCCCTCCCAGATCGGGTTTACCTGCGCGTCGCGCAGCAGCCTGGCGACCGGCCACTGCTCGATGTAGCCGTTGCCGCCGTGCACCTCGATCGCGTCGCCGGCGGCGGTGACGCCCAGGCGGGCGGCGCGCAGCTTGACCAGGGCGGGGGCGAGGCGGAGCCGGGGGCTGACGTGCGCGTCGAACACCATCGCCTGCGCCGCCTCGACCTCGACGATCAGCTCGGTCAGCTTGCGGCGCATCAGCGGCTGCTCGATGAGCGGCCGCCCGAACGCCTCACGCGCCCTGGCGTAGCAGATGGACTCGACCAGCGCCCGCCTGGCCACGCCGAGGCCCATCATGGCCACCCCGAGCCTGGAGGCGTTGGTGAGCTTCATCATGGTGCCGATCCCCGAGCCGGCGCCCGGCTCGGATCCGGCCAGCAGGAACGCCTCGGCCTCGGTGAACTCGACCTCGGCCGAGGCGACGGACCTGGTGCCGAGCTTGTCCTTGAGCCGCCGGATGCGCACGCCGTTGCGCGTGCCGTCGCGCCGCTCCCACAACACCAGGAAGGGCGCCACGTCGCCCTCGGGCAGCCGGGCGAGCACGACGAACGCGGATCCGTTGGCGTTGGAGGCGAACCACTTGAGCCCGGACAGACTCCACGCGTCGCCGGTGGGGACGGCGGCGGCTTCGAGGGCGGCCAGGTCGGAGCCGCCCGTGCGTTCGGTGAACAGCTGAGCGGCCTCACCGGAGTAGAACCCGTTGGCGAAGATCTCCCGCACTTTTTCGCGTACGTCCTCGGGCGCGTACTTCTCGGCCAGAGAGACCACCATGTCGCCACCCGTGCCGAGCGCGCAGCCCATCCCGATGTCGGCCTGGTCGAGCAGGTACGTCCACGCCGCGGCGAGCGCGGACGGATCGGCCCCGTGCGCCCGCGCCTCCTCGGCGAACGACGGCGCGGTGAAGTTGTCCTCCATGAGCGCCTGCCTGGCGGTCAGGAACGACGGGGGCATGACGACCTGGCTGACGTCCCTTCCCCACTTGTCGTACTTCTCCAGCCGCGGCGGGTTGCGGTCGGTCTCCTCCGCGCATTCGGCGACGAGCCCGCCCATCAGCGCTCCGAGCCGGCCGAGGTGCGGCTCCGCCCAGACGTAGCCGTCGCCCAGGTGGCGCCGCATGAGCAGGCGGAGCGTGGGGTCGCAGGCCCACCAGTTGCGCCCGGCGGCGCCCTGGTAGCGCTCGGTGGCGTAGCGGTCGCTGCCGTCGAACGGCTCGGTGAGATAGCGCCTCATATCCGGAGTGTTACATATACTCGACACGCGATGGAAGAGCGTAACACCCTGAGCGCCAGGTCGGCCGTGCTGAGCGCCCTGCTGGGCAGCCACCCGCCCCGCCTGCCGGCCCGCCACCTGGTGCGCATCGGCGCGCTGTTCGGCATCGCCGAGGGCACGGTGCGGGTGGCGCTGTCGCGCATGGTCGCGGCCGGCGACCTCGTACAGGAGGACGGCTTCTACACGCTGTCGCAGCGGCTGGTCGAGCGCCAGGCCAGGCAGGACGAGAGCCGCGACCCGCACACCAGGCCGTGGGACGGCACGTGGGAGGTGGCCGTCGTCACCGCCGAGCGGCGCGCTCCCGCCGACCGGGCGGCCCTCCGGCACGCGATGACCGCGCTGCGCCTGGCCGAGCTGCGCGAAGGCACCTGGCTACGGCCGGCCAACCTGGTGCGCGGCGCGTGGCCGGAGATCGTCACGGCGCAGTGCACGCTGATCGACGGCCGGCCGCACGACGACCCCACTCCCCTGCTGTGGGACCTGGACGGCTGGGCGGCCGAGGCTCGCCGGCTGGAGCGCGCGCTGGACCACGCCTTCGACCACGCGGACGGCCTGGCCGAGGGGTTCGTCGTGTCGGCCGCGGTGCTGCGCCACCTGATGGCCGACCCGCTGCTGCCGGACGAGCTTCTGCCGCCCGGCTGGCCGGGCGCGGAACTGCGGGTCCGCTACGACGCCTTCGACCGCCGTTACCGCGAGGTGCTGACCCGGCACCTCAGCGACTGACCCGCTCGGCCGACACCGAAGCGGTCGCCCCTGATCTGGGCCCGCGCACTGGGAAACGGCAGAGGACGAGCGACATACCGCCGATATACCGCCGGAATTTATGGTCGATTCCGCGCGGAACTCATTCGAAAACGAATGGAGGCGGAGTCACCCCGATAATGAACATTCTCTTAAGGTTTCTAACCGTAAGTTATTGCATCAGTCAACGTCCGGCGCCACGCCTGCGGCAGTGTCGCACAGCGGTTCCATCCCGGCCTCGAACCCTCTGGATGAATCACATGGCCCTGTCGACATCATCATTACGCGTGGTCGTCACCACGGCACTGATCGCCGCTCTCGGCGTCTTCGGCGCGGCGAGCCCCGCGATGGCCGCGCCCGACCTCCAGCTTCCCTTCCCCTGCGGACAGAAGTGGCAGCTGAACACCTGGGCGCACGCCCCCGCACTCGACATGGTGAAGGAGCCTGACCAGCGCGGCACCGAGGGTGCCACCCTGATCGCCCCGGCCGCGGGGAGGGTGAACCAGTCCTTCTACCACGACAACGCGGGCAACATGGTCCAGATCGATCACGGCGGCGGCTATTTCACCACGTACATCCATCTGCAGTCTCGTGCCGTCTCGAAAGGGGACAGGGTGCAGAGGGGAACGGTGATCGGCAAGGTCGGCAAGACCGGCCCGACCTCCAACGGACACCCGCACCTGCACTTCGAGCTCGGCTACGACTCCAACGGCGATGGGTCGGCCTCGTGGGGGTACAAGGGCTCCGAACGGGTCAAGCCGATGATCAACGGCGTCACCTACGGCCAGGCCAACGGCCGGGAGTGGAACAACGTCGAGAGCCACAACTGCCCCGAGCCTGCACCCGAGGGCGTCGCATCGGTTTACGGCGTCACGCCGGAGGGACGGCTGACCTACACCGCCATCGACGCGGCCACCGGACGCCGCACCCACGGCGCCGTGCACTCCACCGCCGGCCTCGGCTTCACCCCCAAAGCCATGGCCACACTCAACTTCAACACCCTCCTCGTCACCGAGGACAAGGACCCAGGAGGCAAGCTCTACCGCGTCGACATCCGCACCAACCGCGACACCCCTCACCTTCGACCCACCCGTCTACCTCGCCAGCGGCTACACCCACGACCTCCTCGCCTACGACGGCAAGAACCACCTGTACGGCATCGCCAACGGAACCCTCCGCCGCTACACCATCACCGCCAGCAAACCCACCAAAACCTCCATCACCGGCAACACCGTCATCGGCGAAGGCTTCACCCTCAAAACCCTCACCACCACCGCACCCGACTGGCTCCTCGGCACCACCACTCAAGGCGAACTCATCTCCTACCAGATCCGCGGCGCCGGCAACTGGAAACGCCACCAACTACGCGACACCACCTGGCAGGTCTTCGACCACCTTCTGTCCCCCGGCGCAGGCGTCTACTACGGCCACCACCGCGACAACTCCATGCACAGCTACCACGACAGGGACCCCCACGACGGCCGAGGCGACGACCTCAGCAAACAGACCACCGTCGACACCAAAGGCTGGAGCCAGACCCTCCTGTCAGCCCAACCCGCCACCGTGACCTGAGAGCGCACGGGCCCGGAGGGTGAGGCCGTCTCCGCCCTCCGGGCCCGCATCCCCTCAGAGATCGACCCCGAAGATCACCCGCTTGTCCGGGTACTCGGTGACGCTCCACAGTTTGCCGTCCTGCACGGTCAGATCCTCGGGCCCGATCGGGAACGGCCTGGCCTGCGACGTGTCGCCCGCGTGGACGATCAGCTTGCCGTTCCTGGTGGAGCCGGCCGACTGGCTGAGGTACCACGTGCCGCCCGACGACAGCGCTCCCTGGATCTTGGGCTGCCCCATCACGAACGCGTCCTGCGGCTCGCCGCCCGCCATGTTCAGGGGCCAGCGCGCGACCCAGCCGCCTGGGTCGTCGCCCCGGAACTCGCCGGTGATCAGCAACGGCGTGGCGCCGCTGCGGTCGACCGACACGAACGAGAACCGCGGCCCGGCCGTGGCGACCTGCCACAGGTCGGTCTGCGGGATCACGTAGCGGTAGCCGAAGGCGTGCAGCCTGCCGTCGTGCCGCCCCACCCGTTCGGGGTCGCCCAGGTCGTTCTGGGCGGTGCTCAGGTCGAGGAGGTTGCGCAGGTCGAAGACCCGCAGCCCTCTGACGGTGTCGGCGACGTAGAGCAGGTCGCCGTGGCAGGCGATGCCGCCCGCGTGGATGTCGATCGGCCCGTACGAGCCGTCGGGCTTGGCCGCGACCAGCAGCGCGTGCCGGTACTTCAGCGTCTGCGGGCTCAGGAAGCTGACCCTGATGCCCCGCTCGCCGGCCTCCGGCCGGAAGTACCAGCTGACGACGAACACCGGCACCCCGAGGGAGCCGGAATCCCCGCCGGTCAGGCCCTGGGGATACCAGTCGGCGGTGCGCTGGTCGCCGGTGTCGAAGGCATACCACTCGGCCGGCTTCGGCTGCATCGACCCGAGCGCGCCCGCCGCGCCCTTGCGTACGGCTGTCCTGTTCGCCTCGTTCAGCACCGCCTGGACGGAGGCGCCGCCGATCTCTCCCGCCAGTTTGGCCGCCCCTTCGGCCAGGTCTCCGGTCGCTTGCGACAAGGCATAGGGGGCCTTATCGGTAGGAACCATCCCCTTTGCCGCCATATCTCCCTCACTTTCCCGTCCCTTGACTGGGTTTGACGGAACAGAGAGGGCATCGGTTGCGCTTATTCCCACAAATGCACTGGCAATCCCGAAAGTGCCAGCTCGCGGTAGCGGCGCACGAGCCGCTCCCGATCGCCTCCGAAGCGCGCGAGCGTCTCGCGCTGCCACACCGAGCCCGTACGCCGCAGCCGGGTCCGCTGCTCGATGACGCCCAGCGCCCGGTCGGCGTCGTGCGCCGCCACCCCGGCCCCGAGCAGCCC
>NZ_SMJZ01000330.1 GCF_004348345.1 Nonomuraea longispora | reverse complement strand
CGCTTCGAAACGTGATCACCCGAAGCGTCGAGGGAGCCCCACCGAGACAAGAACGATCTCTCTCGGCGAGTCGCTCACCTGGCAAATTTCACAGAGCAGGTCTGGTCAGATCTTCGAAGCGCCATCAGCATCGGCACGTGGTGGCGGGGATGGAGGCCGCCTTGAGGGTGGGCGCGCTGACCGCCGACGCCGTCGCGCTGGAGGCCCGCAAGATCGCTCAGGTGGACGACAGTCCGGAGCCGGGTCCGCCGCCGCCCCGGCCGGAACGGCTGGCCTGGCTGGACGAACCGGCGGTGGTGTCGCTGACCACCCGGCGGCTGGCCCAGCTGCCGCCCGATACCCGGCCGCTGCCGTCGGTGGCCGTCTATGACCAGTTGCTGCGCCGCCGCCCTGGCGGCCGGCCCGCATCCGAGGGAGAGCTGCCATGACCACCTTTCACCGCCGCCCCCTGACCGAGGAAGCGGCCGAAGCCTCGATCTACCAGGCCTGCCAGCGGTTGCGGCTGCCGACCATCCGCAGCCAGTTCGTCGAGCTGTCCGCCGCCGCCCCGCGCGACCAGATGAGCTATCTCGGCTTCCTGGCCGAGCTGCTGATGGCCGAATGCGATTACCGCGCCCGCAAAGCGTCGGAGCGGCGGATCAAGGCGGCGAGCTTTCCGAGGCAGAAATCACTGCGCGAGTTCAATTTCGACGCCAACCCCAACGTCGACCCGGCCGTCATCCACTCTCTGGCCAGCTGCGACTGGGTGCGCAAGCACCTGCCGCTGTGTCTGATCGGCGACTCAGGGACGGGCAAGTCGCACCTGCTCATCGCGCTGGGCACCGAGGCCGCGCTGGCCGGGTTCAAGGTCAAGTACACCCTGGCCGCCAAGCTGGTCAACGAGCTGGTCGAGGCCGCCGACGAGAAGGTGCTGACCAAGACCATCGCCCGCTACGGGCGCGTCGATCTGCTTTGTATTGATGAGCTTGGCTACATGGAGCTTGATCGTCACGGAGCCGAACTGCTGTTCCAGGTTCTCACCGAAAGGTGAGGAGACCAACAGCGTCGCGATCGCCTCAAATGAGTCGTTTTCGGGATGGACCAAGACATTTACCGAGCCTCGGCTCTGCGCGGCCATCGTCGATCGCCTGACCTACGGCGGCAACATCATCGAGACCGGAACCGAATCCTACCGGCTCGCCCAGACCCGCGCCCAGGCCAACGCCGCCACCGTCGCGGGCAAGGCCGCCGGCTGACCTTTTCCAGGGCTCGTTCTCGACAACGCCTGGCCCGCCGCTGGGAGGAGCGGGTCAAGATGCAGCGCCCGCAGGCGAAGCCGAGGACGAACGATCTTGACCCGAGACGAGCCGCGGCAATCGTCGCAGCGTCGAGGAAGAGCCCCAACGGCCAGCCAGGAGCCATCATGACCACGCTCGAACGCACCCTCGCCAAAGCCCTCACGGAGATCGTCATCAGTCTTGATCTCAGCGAGGACGACGCCATCGCCGAGGCTTCGATGTAACTGCTGGCGCCGGCGATCGCCCTCCTGCAGGACCTGTCGGAGCAGGACTGGCAAGTCCTCGCCGAGCTGATCAACCAGTTCGCGCAGGAGGAAACCGACCCCGAACGGCAACTGACGGCCGGCCTGGGAAACGCCCGAAACCCTGGGTCTCTTGGCCTGAGAATGTGTCTTCAGCACTCGTCGTCGTCCTGGTGGATGAGCTTCCCCGATGCGAATAGCGCATACTCCCTCTTAACCGGCTAATACCTGCGTTTCCCCAGTTCAGTGACACGCCGTTATTCGATGCCTACTGGCCGGATGGGGTCATCCCGGATACATCTGTTCTCATGATCGAACAAGGTCTTCGGCTGGAGGAGTGCGCGGGCGGCTGGACGCTGGCTGGATCGTCTGCCGGGCAGTTCGTCGTGGTCGATGAGTATCTGGCGTATCTGGCCGACCGGAACTACTCGCCCAAGACCGTCCGCGCCTACGGCTATGACCTGTTGGCGTTCTGTCGGTGGTTGTCGGCCGAGAACATGTCGATGGGCGAGGTGACGACGGAGACGCTGCTCAAGTTCCTGCGCGCTTGTCGTGAGGCCAAGGTTCCCGGGCGCCGCGGTGGCCCGAACGTGCTCACCATGTCGGGACGACGCATGGACCAGTACGCCGCCACCACGATCAACCGGCGACTGGCGGCCATCTCGGGGTTGTTCACCTTCGTTTCGATGCGCGATCCGGAGGCCGTCAACCCGGTCCCCAAAGGGCGCGAGGCGCGCTGGCGGGTGCCGGCGAGCGGTCCGGGATGCTCGCTCATACGGCGCGGCGGCCGAAGAATCGCTCGTCGTTGCGGTTGCGCGAGCCGCGACGGCTGCCCACGGCGCTATCGCAGAGCCAGGCGGCCGAGTTGCTGGCCAGCTTCCGCACCTGGCGGGATCGGGCGATCGCGGGCCTGATGTTGTATTGCGGGCTGCGCTCGACCGAGGTGCTCACACTGAACGTCGCCGATGTGGACATCGGCGGCCGCTGGGTGAGCGTGATCGGCAAGGGTGACCGGCAGCGGCGCGTCCCGTTGGATACCGACGTCGCCTCGGTCATCCAGGTATATCTGCTGGCTGAGCGCCCCGAATCGAGCGAGCAGCGCTTGTTCCTGGTGGCCAAGGGCCCCAACCGGGGAGGAGGGCTGACGGCGGCTGGGCTGCGCACGATCTTCCGCTATCACCGCGGAATCACCGGGATCGTCGCGGGTCATCCCCACGCACTGCGGCACACGTTCGGCACCGCACTGACCGAGGCCGGCGTTGACCTGGCGGTGATGCAGGCGCTGCTCGGTCATGCGCACGTCGACACGACCGCCCGCTATGTCCATTTGGCTCCTGCTCATGTGAAGCCGAGTTCGATGCCGCACGCAGCCGCCTCCGCGCCCAGCAATAACCTGCACGCCGCTTACCTGGACTACTTGCAGCAGACCGGGCGGGGAAATCGGCCCTACTGGCATGCCGCCCGGGTCTTCTTCGACCGTTGGTCCGACCCACAGCGCTGGGCAGCCGAGCCGCTGGAGGTCCGCCTCGCGGCCGACGCGCACACCCGGCCGATCATCACCTTCCTCATCCTGCACCAGGGCCTGCGGCCGGGCTATGACTATCTGCTGGAACGCAAGCTGTCCACCTTCTGGCGAGAGCTTGCCGACTCGCCCCTCGCCGCGGGCGTGGAGCGGTTCATGGCCGCGGCCGAGGAACTCGGCTTCTCCATGCGTGTGCGTCTGGCCACCGGCTCTCAGGTGCCGGCCCGGCTCCTCATCCAGGCCGGACGTCCTCTGGAACAGCTCACGCTGGCCGATCTGGAGGAGTTCACCACCGCCTGCGCCGCCCGCAGCACCCGCACCGGCAAGGACCACCGCCACTATCTGTCCGCGATCAGCAACGCCCACCGGGTCCTGTTCCACCTGGGGATCATCGACACACTGCCAAAGATGAGCGGACCTGTCCCCTTCGCCGAGCGGTTGGCCGAGGTGTCCGAGCCGATCCGCGCCACGATGATCGCCTACTTGGAGCGCAAACGGGCCACCTGCCAGCCCAAGACAGTCTCCGCTCTGGCCACCCGGCTCAAACACTTCGGCCTGTTCCTGGCCCACATCGATCCCGAGCTCACCTCGATCGCCGAGCTGGACCGGCAACGTCACATCGAGCCCTACCTCGCCTTCCTGGTCGACGCCGTCAACCCCAAGAACGGCGAGATCATCACCGTCGCCGACCGCTCCCGCCGGGTGATCGCGCTGACCGGCTTCCTCACCGACATCACCGAGTGGGGCTGGGAGCAGGCACCCGCCCGCAAGCTGATCTTCCGTGATGACAACCCCAAGCTCCCGCAGATGCTGCCCCGCTACCTGCCCGTCGATGCCGACCGCCGCCTGACCGAGGAACTGCGCGACCGCCCCGGCAACGCACTGGCCGCCTGCGCCCTGCGGCTGCAACGCGCCTGCGGGCTGCGCATCGGCGAACTGCTGGACCTGGAACTCGACTGCGTCCACCAGGTCCCCGAGCATGGCAGCTGGCTGAAGATCGGTCTCGGGAAGCTGGAGACCGAACGCATGGCCCCCCTCGATGAGGAGATCCTCGACCTGATCGACCGCATCATCCAGCTGCGCACGCACGGCCGGCCGATGCCGCATCCCCGCTACCGGCGCCCGGCTCAATTCCTGTTCACCCACCACGGACGCCGCCTCGGTCAAGGTGCCGTCCGCGCCGAACTCGATCGCGCCGCCCGCCAGGCCGGACTCGGCCACATCACCTCCCACCAGCTCCGCCACACCTACGCCACCGCCCTGGTGAACGCCGGAGTCTCCCTGCAGGCGCTGATGGCGCTGCTCGGACACGCCTCCGCCGAGATGAGCCTGCGCTATGGACGGCTGTTCGACACCACTGTCCGCGCCGAACACGAACGAGCCCTCGACCTGACCAAACAGCAAGCCCGCACCCCCGCTCGCGGCCGCGCCCACCTGCCTCTGGCCGACATCACCGGCGGCAAGGATTGGAAGGACACTCCGCTGATCAAATCCAGGATGGCCGGCGGCTTCTGCCTGCGCGCGCCTGCTCAGGGCGCCTGCTCAGGGCGCCTGCTCAGGGCGCCTGCTCAGGGCGCCTGCACCTACGCCAACATCTGCGAGCACTGCCCCAGCTTCCACGCCGAACCCAGCTCGCTGCCCGTCCTGGCCGCCCAGCGTGTCGACGCCGAGGCCCTCGCCCATGACGCCGAAAATCGTGGCTGGATCGCCGAAGCCGAACGACACCGCCGACTCATCGCCCGACTCGACCACCTGATCAGCGAGGCCCAAGCCGGATGACCAGCAGTGACACGCTCCACCACGTCGAGAACGCATGCGCTCAACTCCGCCGCGATGGCCAACCCGTCACCTTCACCGCGGTCGCCCACCTCACCAGGCTGGGCCGCACCACCCTCTACCGCAGTGTCAGCCTCCGCACCCTCATCGAGGAACACCGCCACCGCGCCGCCACCAACAGCTCCCTTACCGGCCTCCTCGAGGAGATACGCACCCTCCACACCGCTCTTGAGGCCCTCGCTGCTCGTGTCCGTCAGCACGAAGAGCAAATACGCCGACTCACCAATCGCGTGAGCTGAAAGCGTTAACCGGCCAACGCCGAACACCGACCTGATTAGCCGGATAATGCTGGGACAACGCGATGGCCGAGTCGTTCTTCAGCGTGATCAAGAACGAGTGGCTGCACCGCTTCGTCTTCACCACCCGCGCCAAAGCACGACGGCAGGTCATCCGCTACATCGAAGGGTTCTACAACCGCCGGCGCCTGCACTCGGCACTCGGCTACCGCCCACCCCTGGAAGTCCTCAACGAGTCCCTTTCAACCCCAACAGCCGCATAGGCTACGCCCATAAGACGACTGTCCGGAATCTCCGTGGCCCCTCAGTAGACAACGATCACCCGTCCCAACAGCCCAGACCTTATCCGCCCAGCTCAGCCACTCTCTCAGAGGGAGCCAGACCCGTGCTCATTGTCCGGCTGGGCGCCCAGCGGAACCTGCATGCCGACATGG
>NZ_SMJZ01000032.1 GCF_004348345.1 Nonomuraea longispora | reverse complement strand
CCATTCCGAGCGCGGCCCCCCGAACACCTCCTGCGGCCCGCCGCCGTTCTCGTGCGCGGGCACGACCACGCACACCGCGTCCGAGGCCGTGCCCGTGCACGGGAACCCGGCCTCGATGAGCGCCTGCGTCTTCGCCTCCGTGACGGTCACGACCGTGTTGACGAGGGCCGCGTCCGTCATCGCCACCGGCAGCACGGTGACGATGTTGACCGTGCCCGCCCGCATGGGCGCGAGCTCGGGGTCCTCGGTGCCTTCCGGAGCCGCGGCCCAGGTCGGCACCCGCAGCCCGACGGTGGCGACCGCCTCGACGCCACCGTCCACGGCACGCGCGTGGCGGTCGACGGACGCGGCGGTCATCATCCCGACCCCGTCGCCCGCGGGGCCTAACGACCGCAGGTGCTCGGCCGGGTCCATGCGCGCGTACCCGGCCACGACCTGCGCGTTCAGCACCCACGCGCGCGTCCCGATCCCGCCGCCCAGCATCGCGGAGGAGATCATCCGCCACCCGGGCCCGAACTCCCACAACAACGACCCGAGCCTGGCGCCCTCCTCCACCCGGTACGTCAGCTTCACGGTCCTCCTCTGACCAGATGCACCACGGGCCGCCCGTCCGGTCCCCGTTCGATCTTCACCTGGGCGTCGAAGTGCCGTCCCACCAGCGCCTCGGTCAGCACCTGGGCGGGCCTGCCCGCAGCGACCGCGCGCCCTTCGGCCATGAGGAGCAGGGAGTCGGCGTACAGTCCCGCGACGGTCAGGTCGTGCAGTGTGGTGACGACGGTCAGCCCGTCGGCCCTGCGCAGGCGGTCGACCAGCTCCAGCACCTGCTGCTGGTGCCCGAGGTCGAGCGCCGTCGTCGGCTCGTCGAGCAGCAGCACGGGCGCCTCCTGGGCGAGCGCTCTGGCCAGCACCACACGCTGCCGCTCCCCGCCGGACAACTCGCCGACGCGGCGGGTGCCCAGCTCCGTCAGGTCGAGCCGGTCGAGCACGGAGGCGGCGACGCGCCGGTCGTGCCCGCTCTCCCTGCCGAGGTAGGGGATGTACGGGGTGCGCCCGAGCAGCGCGTAGTCGAAGACCGACATGTCAGGCGGCAGGGCGGGGGACTGCGGCGCGTACGCCACCAGCCTGGCCCGCGCGCGGGGCTTGAGCGCGGCGGCCGGCCGGGAGTCGATCGTGACCTCGCCCCGGTGCGCGACCAGGCCCATGACCGCTTTGAGCAGCGTGGACTTGCCGGCGCCGTTGGGCCCGATGATGGCCAGCCATTCGCCGCGGTGCACGTCGAGCCCGACGTCGGCGACGACGTCACGCCCGCCGAGCCGCACGGAGACGGCCGATGCCCCGATCAAGTGACCGCCCGCCTGGTCATGCGCAGCACGCCGACGAAGAACGGCGCCCCCACGAACATGGTCACCACGCCGATCGGAAGTTCGGCGGGCGCCAGCACGGTGCGGGCCACGAGGTCGGCCAGCACCAGGAAGGCCGCGCCGCCGATCATCGAGAGCGGCAGCACGCTGCGGTACGAGCCGCCCGCCAGCCGCCTGACGACGTGCGGGACGACGATGCCCACGAAGCCGATCAGCCCGCTCACCGCCACGGCCGAGGCGGTGGCCAGCGACGCCGCCAGCAGCACCGTGAACCGCACCCTGGAGGCCCGTACCCCGAGGCTGGTGGCCTCCTCGTCGCCCACGGACAGCACGTCGAGCATCCTCCCGTGCACCAGGAGCAGGACGGCGGAGACGGCGGCGTACGGCAGGACCAGCCAGAGCTGGTCCCACCCGCCGCCGACGTCGCCGAGGATCCACGCGTAGATGCGCTGCAGCTCCTCCACCTTGAACTGCTGGACGAACGTCTGGATCGCGGTCAGGAACGACGTGACCGCCACCCCGGCCAGCACCAGCGTGGCGGTGCCGCCCGCGCGCCCGGCGGTGTTGCCGAGCGTGTAGGCCAGGAACACGCCGCCGACGGCCCCGGCGAAGGCCGCGATCGGCACGCTGCCCTCCGCGGAGGGCAGCAGCACGATCACCGCGGTCGCCGCGAGCCCAGCCCCCGCGGCGGCGCCCAGCAGATACGGGTCCGCCAGCGGGTTGCGGAACACCCCCTGGTACCCCGCCCCCGCCATGGCCAGCAGCCCGCCGACCACGGCGGCGACCAGGACGCGGGGCAGCCGCAGCTCGTACAGCAGTCCCTGTTCGACCGGGGCGAGCCCCGAGTCGACGTGGGCGAACGGCAGCCAGTCCACGGCCTGGAGCACGACCTGCCACGGCGAGATGTCGGCGGCCCCGTCGAGCAGCCCGGCGACCATGGAGACGGCCAGCACGCCGAGGGCGCTCGCCACCCAGGCGGGTCTGGCCCTGGACGGGCGGGCCTGCGTCGTCACAGTCAGCTCGTGCCGTCCCCGGCGCCCGCCTTGGCCACGGCGGCGCCGATGGCCTCGGCCAGGTCGACGACGCGCGGCCCCCAGCGGGAGGCGATGTCGTCGTCGAGCTGGATCACCTGGTCGTTCTTGATGGCCGACAGGTTCTTCCATCCGGGCCGCTCGGCCAGGGTCTCCTTGCTCTGCCCGCAGCACTTGACGTCCGCCAGGAAGATCAGGTCGGGGTCGGCCTGAGCGACGAACTCGGCGGAGAGCTTGGGGTAGCCGCCCGCGGACGCGGGCGCCTTGTCGGCGATGTTGGTGAGGCCGAAGATGCCGTAGATCTGGCCGATGTACGTCTCGGACGTCGCCGCGTACGACGTCTGGTCCAGCTCGTGGTAGTAGGTGAGTTTCCTGTCCTTCGGCGCTTCGGCGACCAGCTTGTCCATGGCCGTCTTCATGCCGGAGACGACCTCCTCGGCCTTGGCCTTGTTGCCAGTGGCGGCGCCGAGCTCGACGATCTCCTCGTACGTTTCGTCGAGCGTGGTGGCGGCGGGCTGCACCAGGACGGGCACGTTCACCTTGCCCAGCTCGGCGACGATGTTGTTCAGGTCGTCGGAGACCACGACGAGGTCGGGTTTCTCGGCGACGATGGCCTCCACGTTGGGCTTGAAACCCGACAGGCCGGTCTTCGGGGCCTCGGGCGGGTGGTTCGACTGGTCGTCCACCGCGACGACCTGAGGGCCCGCGCCGACGGCGAAGAGCGTCTCGGTGTGGCTGGCCGACAGGGAGACGACGCGCTCCGGCTTCTTGCCGATGGTGACCTGGCCGTTGCCGGCCTCGATCGTGACGGGGAACTCCCCCGAGGTGGAGGAGGCTGAGGACGCGCGGGCGGAGGAGGGGGTGGCGGTCGTGCCGGCCTGGCCGCAGCCGGCCAGGACGAGCGTTCCCAGCAGCGCGCCCGCGAAGGCCGTTCGTACGGGCCTCACGAGTAGTCCTTTCACACTGTCGGAACCGAGAGACCCGCTTGGAGCGACGGATCACCCTTTTCCACGAGGGCTGATGACGTCGGCGCAGCGGCAGGCGACCTGGCTATGACAGTTGCGGGACAGCGCCGGATTCGCACCGGACTTCGCTGCAACGCTGCGCGTCGGACAAACGCTATCAATCCCCCTGCGGCGCCGGGCGTCAAGGGGTGAGTTGGGCCTCCGCCTCGGCGATGATCCGCTGGAGCCGGAGCCCGTGAGCGGCGTCGAGCGGGTGCCCGCCGCCGTTCCGCACGGTCTCCGCGAACTCCGCGGCCACGTTCTCCAGGGGGTCGTCGTCGAACGGCAGCAGCACGGCGTTGCCGGTGCGGCCGTACACGGCGAATGACGACGGGGGCAGGTCGCCGACCGCCGTCATGCACAGGGACGCCTCGCTGACGGCGCCGTTCTCGTGCTCCAGCAGCAGCCCTGTCCAGCCGAGCGGGTTGCCGTGGGCGCGCACGCCGCTCACCCGGCCGAGCGCGGCGTCCAGCAGGTCGATGACGTGCGGCCCGACGTCCAGCAGCGCGCCGCGTTCGAGCCGCCACGGGGTGGCGAAGTGGTGGTCGCCGAGGAGGGCGCCGGAGATGTTGGCGGCGTGGCCGCCGAACGCCTCGATCTCCGCGCAACGGGCGAGGAAGATCCGGGTCTGGGTGGCGTACCGCATGGTGAGCACCATCTGGGAGGCGACGCCCGCCTCCGCCACGGCGGCGGCCAGGCGCTCGGCGTTGTCGAGCGAGTCGGCCAGGGGCTTCTCCAGCAGCAGCGCCTTGCCCGCGCGGGCGGCGCGCGCGCCGAGCTCGGCCTGTACGGCCGGCGGCACGCAGAACGCGACGGCCTCGCAGGCGTCGAAGAGCTCCTCGACCCGCTCGAACACCGGAGCGCCGAACCTGGCGGCCGCCTCGGGCCTGCGGGCCCACACCCCGGCCAGCCGCGTGTGCGGCCCTCTGGTGAGCATCGGCACGTGCGCCATCTTCGCCCACGGCCCCGCTCCGACCAGCCCGACCGCCACCGGCTCCATGCGCCCCCCTAAGTCTTCGCAGACCTCACGATATTGGACATCAATCCCCATATTGAACCTGCAAACGCTCTCTTGCGCCGCAAAACCGATTTGAACGCCCTTTCGCCTCGGCGCTGCCTATCATGATCGCCGTCCGTCGTCCCCCACCGCGGCAAGAGCGCGGCCAACGCGGCAAGGCAGGATTCTGCTGCCTCCGCGCGGCACGCGCTGCGCCGCCGAGTACCCCGACCAGCCGTCCGCCTCGGCCAAGGCTGAGCGCCGGCTGCTGTCGCCGACGGGCCGCCCGCTGCACTGATCCCTACGGCCCGCCCGCGGTCACGACCTGCCGCCGGGCCGCGGCCGGCCGTACCGGATGATGGAGCAATGGACGAGATGCTGCTGCTGCGACACGGCGCGACAGAGTGGAGCAAGGCGGGCAAGCACACCGGCCGCACCGACCTGCCGCTGACCGGCGACGGAGAGGAACAGGCCAGGGCGCTCGCGCCGCTGGCCAAGGGCCGCGCGTTCGGCCTCGTGCTGGTCTCGCCCGCGCGGCGCGCGCGGCGCACCGCGGACCTGGCCGGGCTCGACGGCTACGACGTGGACGCCGACCTGTGGGAGTGGGACTACGGCGGCTACGAGGGCATCACCACCCCTGAGATCCGCGAGAGCCGTCCCGGCTGGTACCTGTGGCGCGACGGGGTGATCCCGGGCGACGCCGAGCACCCGGGCGAGAGCGCCGCCGAGGTCGCCGCCCGCGCCGACCGGGTGATCGAGCGGGCCCGCGCCGCGGAGGGGCGGGTGGCGCTGGTGGCGCACGGTCACTTCCTGCGCGTCCTGGCCGCCCGCTGGCTGGGGCTCGGCCCAGCCGAGGGCAGGCTGTTCAAGCTCGACACGGGCACCTACTCGCGGCTCGGCTTCGAGCACGCCGAGCCGGTGCTCATGGCGTGGAACGCCCCGGTCGACGGTTTCCAGGCGGCCTGACCGGCACGCCGGCGCTCAGGCCGGCGCCTGGGCAGGTCGCGGGCCGCGCCCCGTGAGCCACTCCAGGACCCTGCGGTGCCCCGCGGCGGCGTCCTCGAAATGGCACCAGTGCCAGTACCTCGGCTGGTCGCGGATGCCGGTCACCCACGTCCGGTAGGAGACGGCGGCGCCCGCGGCGGCGGGTGCCACGCCGTAGGTGCGGATCACGACCTTGCCGCCCGGCGCGAACAACACGTCGTCGGCGATCGGGTACAGCGTCATCTGGTCGAGCATGGTCCCGATCCTGGCCCGGACGGGAGGCGGGGCCGTTACGCCTCCGGCTCGCCGCCGTTAAGCGGGCGAGCCGGAGGTGAACACGGTGTTACACGAGCAGTCCGTCGAACTCTCCGTCCTTCACGCCGAGCACCAGGGCCCGGATCTCGTCGCGGGTATAGATGAGTGCAGGGCCGTCGGGGAAACGTGAGTTGCGCACCGCGATGCCTCCATCGGGAAGCTCCGCGAGCTCCACGCAGTTGCCCTGCGAGTTGCTGTAGCGGCTCTTGCGCCAGGCGACCTGGGTGAGGTCCGCCGCGGGCATGCCGTTGTAGGTCTGGTTCATCTACATCTTTCTGAGAAGACCGCCGATGAGCTCGACGGTGCCCCCTGGCGTGGTGCTTTCCACGCACAGTTGCTCCATTGCCGTGAGATACGGATCGATGTCCTCACGTTTGTCCAGGTACAGGGCACCCCAGAGCTGCTCGACGTAGACAACGTCCGACAAGTCGGACTCGGGAAACCGCAAGATGCTGAACGCGCCCCCTTCAGCGGCGTGCTTGCCGAACCTGAAGGGCATCACCTGCAAAGTGATGTTGGGAAGGGCAGCGACCTCCAGCAGATGCTGGAGCTGCTCGGACATGACCTCTCGCCCGCCGATGGTCCTCTTGAGAGCCGCCTCGTCGACGACGGCCCACAGACGGGGCCCGTCCTTCTGCGTGAAGCGCTCCTGGCGCTGCATGCGCATGTGCACGCGGCGCTCGATTCTCTCCGGACTCGCATCGGGGTTGCCCAGCTGGAAGACCGAACGCGCATACGCGGCCGTCTGCAGCAGGCCCGGCACGAACTGCACCTCATAGGTGCGGATCACGCTGGCGGCCTCCTCCAGGCCCACGTACGTGGTGAACCACGACGGCAACTCCGCCGAGTACTTGTGCCACCACCCGGGGGTGTTGGCCTCGCGAACCATCTCCAGCAGGGCACGGCGTTCGGCATCGTCGACGACGCCGTACAGGGTGAGCAGGTCTTCCACGTCACGTGTCTTGAAGCCGACGCGCCCGAGCTCCATGCGGCTGATCTTGGACTCGGACGCCCGGATGTGAAATCCGGCCTGAGCACGGTCCAGGCCGCTGGCTTCACGCAGGCGCCTGAGACTCGCCCCCAGCATGATGCGCCGAACGGTCGAGCCGGAACCAGGCGGATCAATGGACACGTGCTTGCTCCTTGGTCGTTTCCTTGCGACTCAGTCTGTCACTTCACGGCCCAAAGATCATGGGCCGTGAACAAGATCCCCTTTCCCCCATATTGACCTTTTGACGGAAACCGTAGCGTGTGCACGGGCTGTCTGCACGTGCATTCGCTCTTGCAGTTGCACGAGAGTTTGACGCAGAATGATCTACGTGCAATCCATCACGGCGCCCGGCCAGTGGACGACGTTCGATTGGTGGCCTCCGGTCGGCTGGTGGCCGGAAGGGGCCCGCGATCTCCTGGCCCCCGGCCCGTCGACGAGCGCCACGTTCGTGCTGCCGCCCACCGCCTCCTCCGTCCACTCGGCCCGCAGCTTCGGCGCCGGCGTCCTGACCGGGTGGGGGCTGACCGAACTCATCGAGAACATGGAACTGGTGGTCTCCGAGCTGGCCACCAACGCCCTGCGCCACGGCCTCTGCCTCGACGACCCGCGCCGCGAACGCACCGTGCACATGTCCCTGGTCCGCCGCGGGACGCTCGTGACCAGCGCCTTCACCGATCCAGGGTCATCGGTGCCGGTGCTGCGATACCCTGGCCCCCTTGACACCGGCGGCCTCGGACTCCACATCGTCGAATCACTCAGCCTCCGCTGGGGCTGGTCCGCACTCGCACCTCACGGAAAGATCGTCTGGGCAGTCCTCTCCTGACCGAGGGTGATCTGCATTACCGTGGATGGTCATGGCTCACGGTGAGTCCCTTGCGCGCGACCCCATGAGAGTGCTGACAGATGGAAGATCACCTGCTCGGCTGGCTGCGAACACTAGAGGAAGACCGGCTCGGCCGCGTCCTGGCCAACAGGCCTGACGCCATCGCCGCGCCGTGGCCACGGCGGCTCGACACCCTGGCCCAGCGGCTGGGCAACGGCTTCGCCGTCATGGAGACCCTGCGGAGGCTTCCCCTCCCCTGCCTGCAACTGGCCGAGGCCGCCCTGGCCATGACCCGTCCCACGGCCGACCGGCTGGCGGCCTTCGTCGACACCCGGCCCGACGACGTGACCCCCTGGCTCGACCACCTCTACGACCACGCGCTCGCATGGCCGGGCGACGACGGCGTGATCCATCTCGCCGAGGGCGTGACGCGCTGGTGGTCGGCGCCGCTGAGCCTGGGCGAGCCGCTCGAGCACTACCTCAACTCCTGGACCATCAGCAACGACGCGCTGCACGCGCTCGGCCGCAACCTCGGCCTGCCCGCGCAGGGCAACAAACGCCGCGCGATCGCCCGCGTCACCGAGGCGCTCAGCGACGGCGAGCGGGTCCGGGCGATGCTGGCCAAGGCTCCCGAGGGCGCCGTCCCGCTGCTCGACCGGTTCGCCTGGGAAGGGCCCACGCTCAACGTCGACGGAGGCCGCTTCGTCACCCCCGGCACGCCGGAGAAGTGGTGCGCCGACCACGGCATGTTGTTCCGGCCGAGCTGGCACGTCGCGGAGATCCCCCGCGAGGTCGCGATCTGCCTGCGCGGCCCCGGCTATCACCCGCCCTACGCGCCCGAGTCGCCCGAGGTGGCCACCATCCCCGTCGACCCGGAAGAGGTCGACCACCTGATGACGCTGGCCGCGCCACACGTGGTAGAGCGGTGCGCGGCCCTGCTCGACAACACCGCGAAGACGCCGCTGCCGCTGCTCAAGACCGGCGGCGTGGGCGTGCGCGAGGTGCGCAGGATCGCCAAGGAGACCGGCTGCGACGAGGACGAGACGCGGCTGCTGCTGGAGATCTGCGCCGTGGCCAGGCTGCTGGCCTGGGACGAGCAGTCCGGCGGCATGATCCCCACCGAGCGCTACGACCGGTGGCGGCTCGACGAGGGCTCGGCCAGGCTGCGGGTGCTGCTGTCGGCGTGGTGGCGCATGGAGCGCTCGTCGCTGCGCAGGGTCGACGGCAAGTACGGCACCGTGCTCGGCGACGACCCCACCGGCAGCGCGGTGGCAAGGGTCCGCAGGGCCGTGTTGTCGGTGCTGGCCCACCTGCCCGCCGGCACGGCGTTCGCCGGCCGCGACAGCCTCATGGGCAGCGTGCACTGGCACGCGCCGCTGATCGACCTGGAGCTGCTGCGGGAGTGCGCCCCCGCGGTGCTCGACGAGGCCAGGCTGCTGGGGCTGCTCGCCAACAACGCGCTCACCGACCTGGGCCGGGCGCTGGCGGGCCTGACCGCCCGGCCGGGCGACGAGAACGACGCCGCCGTGCCCATGGTGGAGCACGATCCCGTGCTGTCCGAGGCGGCCACCAGAGCGCTGGCGAGCGTGCGCAGGAGCGCCCTGTTCGGCCCCGACCTCACCGCCGTGGTGACCGGCCCGCCGTCGGCCGAGCTGGCGGAGTTGCTCGACCGGGCCGCCGACCGCGAGTCGCGCGGCGCCGCCTCGGTGTGGCGCTTCACCACGGGCAGCGTACGCCGGGCCCTCGACCGCGGCTACGAGCCCGACGAGCTGCTCGACGAGCTGGCCGCGGTCGGCACCATCCCGCAGCCGCTGGAATACCTGGTGCGCGACACCGCGCGCCGGCACGGCGAGGTGACGGTCACCACGGTCGGCTGCGTCGTGCAGGCCGCCGACCCGACGCTGCTGGCCGAGATCGCCGCGCACCGGCGGCTGGGCAAGCTGGAGCTGCGCCTGCTCGCTCCCACGGTGCTGGTCAGCGCCGCGCCCGCGGAGCGGACCCTGTCCGCGCTGCGGGAGGTCGGATACTCCCCCGTGCCCGTGGCCGACACCGGCGAGATCACGATCCACCGTGCCAGGTCGTCCCACCTGGACGAGCCGTGCAACGGCAAACTGATCCTGCTGCCCGGCGGCCAGGTGGCCGAGCTGTCCGACTTCACCGGCATCACCGAGCTCGATGCGCCCCCCTACATGCTGGCCGAGCCGCCGCCCGACCCCTACGAGCACGCCCGCCGCCTGATCGCCGCCAGCCGGGCCGACGCCGGCACCAACGGCCGCACCTGGGCGGTCATCGGCCGGATGGCCACCAGGCTGCCGACGGCCCAGCAGTCACTGCTCGGTTTCGTGGTCGACCGCGGCGTGCGGGCCGGCATCACGCTCACCGACGGGCTGACGGCCACGATCAGCCACGGCGAGCTCAAGGGCGGCGCGCTCGACGCGTGGTGCGAGGAGGCGGGCGACTACCTGGAGTTCCCCCTCGCCGAGATCGTCGAGGTCAGGGGCGCCTACTGACCCCGCGCCCGATCAGGCGGGGGCGGTGACGCGGCGGCGGGCCTCGGGGACGATCAGCGGCGTGCCCGTCTGCGGGTCCTGGATGATCTCGCAGCGTAGCTCGAACACCTGCCGCACCAGCTCCGGCGTGACGACGTCGCCCGGCTCCCCCTCCGCCACGATCGCGCCGCCGCGCATCACGATCAGGTGGGTCGCGTACCGGCAGGCCTGGTTCAGGTCGTGCAGCACCGCCACCATGGTCCGTCCGGTCTCGTGCAGGTCGGCGCAGAGGTCGAGCACCTCGATCTGGTGGGAGATGTCCAGGAACGTGGTGGGCTCGTCGAGCAGCAGGATCGGCGTCTCCTGCGCCAGGGCCATGGCCAGCCACACCCGCTGCCGCTGGCCGCCCGACAGCTCGTCCACGATCCGGTCGCCCAGCTCGGTCACGTCGGTGGCGCGCATGGCCTCGGCCACCGCCTTCTCGTCGGCCTTCGACCACTGCCGCATGAGCCGCTGGTGCGGGTAGCGGCCGCGGGCCACCAGATCGGCCACCGTGATGCCGTCGGGCACGATCGAGCTCTGCGGGAGCAGGCCGAGCCGCCTGGCCACCTCCTTCGACGGCAGGGAGGTGATGACGCTCCCGTCGAGGTGCACGGCGCCCGTCTTCGGCTTGAGCATCCTGGCCAGCGCCCGCAGCAGGGTGGACTTGCCGCAGGCGTTCGGGCCGATGATCACGGTGAAGGACTCGTCGGGGATCGACACGTTCAGGTCCGTGGCCACCACACGCTGGTCGTACGCGAGGGTGAGGCTGGTGCCGGACAGTCGGGAGGCCATCAGCGGAGATCCTTTCGCCGGGGCGGCGGCCATCAGTGGCGCTCCTTTCGCAGGAGCAGGACGAGGTAGGTGCCGCCGATGGCGGCGGTCAGCACGCCGACGGGCAGCTGTGTGGGGGCCAGCAGCCGCTGCGCGGCCAGGTCGGCGGCGGTCAGCAGGACGGCGCCGGTCAGCGCCGAGGCGCCCATCGTCACGCCGGGCGAGCGGGTGAGCCGCCGGGCCAGCTGCGGCGCGGCGAGCGCGACGAAGATGACGGGCCCGGCCGCGGCCGTGGCCACCCCGGACAGCAGCACCCCGGCCGCGATCGCCACCGCGCGCACGGCCTCCACCTTGATGCCCATGGCCTTGGCCGCGTCGTCGCCCATCTCGATCATCCGCATGGGTCGCGACACGTACGCGCACATGGGCAGCAGCACGGCCAGGGCCAGCGCCACGGGGAGGGCGTGGTCCCAGCCGCGCCCGCTCAGGCTGCCCGTCAGCCAGGCGCCCGCGGTGGCGGCGTCGTTGATGTTCGCCCGGGTCAGCAGGTACGAGTTCACCGCGAGCAGCAGCGCGTTCGCCCCGATGCCGACCAGCACCAGCCGGTAGCCCTGCACGCCACCGCGGTAGGCCAGGGCGTAGACCAGCACGGCGGTGACCACGCACCCCGCCAGCGCGCCGCCCGCGATCGTCATGGCCGAGCCGCCGGCGACGACCGCGATGATGCCGCCGGTCGAGGCCCCGGCGGTGAAGCCGATGAAGTCGGGGCTGCCGAGCGGGTTTCTGGTGAGGCTCTGGAAGATCGCGCCGCTCAGCCCGAACGCCGCCCCCACCAGCAGCCCTGTCACCACGCGGGGGGCGCGGAGCTTGCCGACGATCAGCTCGGCGACCGGCGGGCCCTGGCCGAGGACCGCGGCGACGATGTCCGGCACGGGTACGGTGTACTCGCCCGTCGCCAGGGCGGCCACGCTCACCGCGCAGGCGAGCACGAGCAGCGCGGCCCCGGTGATCAGAGCGCGGGGCGCGAGCCGTACGGACCAGGATCCGACGCGGATGGTCACAGCGCCGCCACCCGCCTCCGCCTGGCCAGCATGATGAAGATCGGCGCGCCGATCACCGCCCACACGATGCCCACCTGCACCTCGCCCGGCCGCGCGATGAGCCGGCCCGCCACGTCGGCCGCCAGCAGCAGCACCGGCGCGGCCAGCGCCGAGTACGGCAGCACCCACCGCTGGTCCGGGCCCACCACCGCGCGCACGGCGTGCGGCACGATCAGCCCGACGAACCAGAGCGGACCGGCGGCGGCGGTGGCCGCGCCGCACAGCAGCGTGACCGCGACCCCTGTGAGGATCCTGGTGCGGTTGACGCCGACGCCGAGCGCCTTGCCCGCGTCGTCGCCGAGCGCGAGCGTGTTGAGCGGGCGGGCCAGCATCAGGCCGAGCACCAGGCCGGCGGCCATGAACGGCGCCAGCCGCACCAAGGTGTCGGCCGTCTGCCCGGCCAGCGACCCGGTCAGCCAGAACCGCATGCGGTCGAAGGTCTGGGCATCCATGCGCAGGATGGCCGAGGCGATCGCCGTGCAGACCATGCCGAACGCGACGCCGGCGAGGGTCAGGCGTACCGGGCTGGAGCCGGAGCGTCCGGAGGAGGCCAGGGCGTACACGGCGACGGAGGTCAGCGCGGCCCCTCCGAACGCGAACCACACGTAGACGGCGGGGTCGGAGAGCCCGAACAGGCCGAGCGCCAGCGTGACGCCGAGCGCGGCGCCCTCGTTGACACCGAGCAGCCCGGGGTCGGCGAGCGGGTTGCGCGTCAGGCTCTGCATGAGCGCGCCGGCCAGCCCCAGGGTGGCGCCCACGCCGATGCCGAGCAGCGTGCGCGGGACGCGCAGCTCGCGGATGACCGTGTGGTCGTTGGAGCCGTCGGGGGCAAGGAAGGCGTCGATCACCGTGCCGAACGAGACGCCGCGCGCGCCCAGCGCCACGCTGGCCATCGCCACCAGCGCCAGCACCGCCATCCCGACGACCAGCCCGGTGGCGAGGACCGCCGGACGGCCCCTGCGCCCGGGGTCGCGGGCGGCGCCGGCCTCCTCACCGGTCCCGGCGACCGGGACGGCCGTCTCCTCAGCCGGACGCACCCGGCCCCCTCTCGTAGCAGTAAAACTTAGGCAAGGCTAATCTAATAGCCTGTAAGCAAGGCAAGCCTAACCACCATAGGAGATCGAGATGCCGGGACCCGTACTGCCGCGCAGGGGCTTCCTGTCGGCCACGGCAGGCCTCGCGGCGGCCCTGACACTCGCGGGGTGCGGCGGCACGGAGACTGCGGCCAGGGAGGGCTCCTCCGCCCCAGGGGGCCGGAAGTGGTCGTTCACCGACGACCGCGGCAAGAAGCTGGAGCTGGACAAGCCTCCCGCCCGGATCGTCGCCCAGGTGGGCTCGGCGGCCGCCCTGTGGGACTTCGGCGTACGCCCCATCGCCGTCTTCGGCCCGCACAAGCTCAAGAACGGCGCCAAGGACCCGCAGGTCGGCAACGTCGACATCACCAAGGTCGAGGGCCTGGGCAACGTGTGGGACGAGTTCAACGTGGAGAAGTACATCTCCCTGCAGCCCGAGCTCCTGGTCAGCAGCATGTACGTCAAGGGCGTCCTCTGGTACGTGCCCGAGAAGTCGAAGGACACCATCGAGCAGGTCGCCCCGACCGCGGGCGTCATGCAGACCGGCAAGAGCGCCACCGACGTGATCGGCACGTACGAGGAGCTGGCCACGTCGCTCGGCGCCGGCATGGAGGGCGTGCCCGAGGCCAAGGCCCGCATGGAGGCGGCCACCGAGCAGCTCGCGCAGTTCGAGAACCTCAGGATCCTCCTGATGTCCGGCGGCCCCGACCAGATGTGGGTGGTCAACCCGCCCGAATATCCCGACATCGTGCATCTCACCGCCGCCGGGCTGGACGTCGTCACGCCGTCCAAGGTGGACGAGGGCGGCTTCTTCCAGACCCTGAGCTGGGAGAACGCCGACACCTACGACGCCGACGTGATCCTCTACGACACGCGTACCCAGTCGCTCAAGCGGGAGGAGATGTTGAAGAAGCCCACCTTCGCCAAGCTGCCCGCTGTCGAGGCCGGCCAGTTCTACCCGTGGCGGGCGGAGGTGCCGTTCAGCTACCACGGGTACGCGGCGTTCCTCGAGGAGCTGGTGGCCAACCTGAAGAAGGCGCGCCCGCTCGGCTGACCGGTCAGCGGGCTCCGCAGCGGCGCACCGCGAGCAGGGCCAGCGCGCGGGTGACGGCCAGCAGCTCGTCCAGCGCGACCTGCTCCCTGGGGGCGTGCGCGAACCGCACGTCTCCGGGGCCGTAGTGCAGCGTCGGGATCCCGCCCGCCGTGTACAGGCGCAGGTCGCTGCCGTACGGCGCCGCCGCCTCCACCGGCGCGGCGCCCGTCGTGTCGGCGATCGCCCTGCTCACCTCGCCCAGCAGCTCGTGGCCCGCGGGCAGCCGGCCGCTGGCGAACTGCCCTCCCGGCCACGTCACCACCGGCGGGTTGGCCCGCAGCCAGGGGTGCGCGACCTCCGCGACCGCCTCCTCGAACGCCGCCCGCGCCGCGGCCGGGTCCTCGTCCAGCCGCACCCCGAGCCGCCCCTCCGCGACCAGCAGGTCGGGCACGGTGCTGGCCCAGTCGCCGGCCCGCACGGTGCCGATCTCGATCGGGTAGGGCAGCGCGTTGCCGCGGAACGCCTCGGGCACGTCGCTGTTGCGCGCCGCCTCCAGCCGCCTGATGGCCTCGAACACCGGCCAGAACACCTCGACCGCGTTGACGCCCTCCTGGCGGGTGGCGCCGTGGGCGGCCCGCCCCGCGAGCTCCAGCCCGAACGTCAGCGCCCCGGCGTTGGCGGTGATGACCGTGCCGCTGGTCGGCTCGCTGATGACCGCGGCCTCGGCGGTGTGGCCCCTTTCCAGGGTGGCGAACGCGCCGAGCCCGCCGTCCTCCTCGCTGATCACGCAGTGCACGGCCAGCGGCCTGACCAGCCTGACCCCCGCACGGTGGATCGCCCTGGCCACGGCCAGGTTGGCGACGAGCCCGGCCTTCATGTCGCACGCGCCCCTGCCGTGCAGCACGTCGCCGCTGATCCTGGCGGCGAACGGGTCGCTGCCCTCCCACTTGGCCAGGTCGCCGGTGGGGACGACGTCCACGTGCCCCTGGAGCGCCAGCGCGGGAACGCCCTCTCCCTCGGTCACGGCCACGAGGCCGTACCCCTCGGTGCGCGGGGCCTCGGTGCCGGGGAAGCCGGGGCGCCCGCCGAGCTCGTCGAGGTCGAGCTTCCACACGTCGACGTCCATGCCCAGGCCGGCGAGCAGGCGGGCGTAGTGGTGCTGCAGGTCCGACTCGGCGTCGGTGCCGGTGACGCTGGGAACCCTGACGGCTTCGGCCAGCAGGTTCACGGTCTCGGCGGCGTCGATGGCGTCGAGTACGCGGGCTTCTACGTCGTGCACGCTGCATTGTTGCATGTCGCCCGGGATGTCAGGTCCGAGGTGTCCGGGCCTCGCTCAGCCGGCTTCGGCCCGTACCTCGCCGAAGCGCACGGCGAAGCCCTTGCCCACGGGGGCGGCGGCCATGGCGCCGGCCATCACGGGCCTGCCGGGCGGGAAGTAGGCCAGGCGGAGCAGGGTCTCCGGCGGGTCACCGTCGAGGCCGTAGCGCACGGTGACCGCGTCGCCCGCGCGTTCCAGCGTGAACGTCACCCGGTCGGCCGCGCGCCCGAGCGGCAGCACCGACCAGTCGGAGAACTCCCTGGTCACGACCGTGCTCAGGTGGAAGCCGCCGTCGACGTACTCCACGCCGGCCTTGATCCACTGGTGCTCGTCGATCCTCAGCAGGGCGCCCGCCTGGTCGTACTGCTCGGCGTAGTCGCCGGCGAACGTGACGGTCAGCTTGAGGTCGCCGGGCAGGGTGCGGCCGAACATGTGGGCACTGTCGTAGGTGTAGCCGTAGTGGGTCCTACGCCACATGTCGGTGGCGGGATCGCAGATGAGGCTCAAGCCGTCGTCGGCGGTCCATTCGCGGGGAGGGTTCAGCCAGTGCCAGCCGGTCTCGCCGAAGGCCATGATCATGACGTGATCCTGCCACGATTCCGGCGCCCCGGTAAGCGCCCCCGAGGGGGCGACGGCGGACCCGGGAACCCGGATGTCCCGCGACTCGTAAACTTGGGCCCGTGGAAGAGCCCAAGTTCGAGATTCAGATGCTGCACGACCGGGTCATGATCAGCATGGAGCAGGAGGCCGGGGAGCGGCGCAGCGGCTCCGGGATCGTCATTCCCGCGACGGTCAAGATGGCCAACCGCCTGGCCTGGGGCGAGGTCTGCGGCGTCGGCACGAACGTGCGCTCGGTCAAGGTCGGCGACAAGGTGCTGTTCAACCCTGAGGACCAGTTCGAGGTCGAGGTGCACGCGCGGATCTATCTCGTGATGCGGGAGCGCGACCTGCACGCCGTCGCCACGCAGGAGACCGACCACGGCACCGGGCTCTATCTCTGACCTCTATGACGTCGGCGCCGTCCTGGCGAAGGAGAGCCAGAGGCCCGCGTCCCACGTCCTGGCGGGCACATCGGCCAGCACGCGGGTGACCTTCCCCTTGAGGTCGAGCACCGACAGGCGATAGGCGCCCCCGTGCGCGAGGACGGCGATGAGGTGCTCGTCATCCCACCACCCGAACACCGCCCGCGGCGCCGCGCCCACCCGCCCGGCGATACTTCCCGTGGCCGGGTCGACCAGGCAGAGCTGCTCCTCGAAACGTTCGGGGCACCACGTGGCCAGCCGCTTGCCCGACGGGGAGTAGGCGTCCTCTGGGCCGGTCGGCGGGCCCACGTCCGCGTACGCGCGCACGACCGCGCCGTCGGACGCCCGGTGGACGCGCAGGCCGGTGCCGTGCCGGGAGACGAGATGGCCGTCGGGGCTCCACCAGAAGCCGGCGTCCGCCCCCAGGCCGTCGATCTCGACCGTGCGGGCGGTCCTTCCGGCCACGTCCACGACGGTGAAGCCGAGCACCCGCCACTTCCCGCTCACCTTCTGCTCGACCGTGAGCGCGACCTTCTTGCCGTCACGCGACCAGGACGCGTAGGAGGCGGTCATGGGCTTCTTGACCGTGCGGATCGTGGTGGTCCCGCCGGTCGCGCGGTCGGTGACGAGGAGCGCGTCGTGGCCGGACCGGTACGCCGCCGGCACCCCCGCCGCCAGACGGCCGCCGGGTGAGACCGACACCTCGGACAACGGTTTCCTGTGGGTGAAGGCGTTGCCGGTGGCGGATCTCAGGTAGGTGCGCCGGGTGCCGAGGCCGTAGGCGGTGAGCCGTACGGGATCGCCCGCTTTTTCGCGAAATTTCATACCGCCGATGCCCGGAAGCTCCAGATCCGCCCCTACGGCTGCCCGCACGGGCAGCGCTACGGGCAGCGCGACGGGAGTGGGGAGGGTCAGGGACAGCGCGACGGCGATGGTGGCGATCACGCCCGCAGAATAGGCATGAATCCGCGGGTTTTCCCGTGTGATGCCGACTAGGTATGCACGTAGCTCAGCGCGAACTGGACGACGTCGAAGCCGACCGTGCGCAGCCCGAGATAGACGATCACCCCGGCCACGGCCACGGTCACGGCGAGCACGACGATGCGCACCGTCCAGCCCTGCCGTTTGTACCACTCCGTCCAGGCGTGCAACACGCGCTTGCCGAACTCCAGCAGCTTGTGCGCCCAGTGGAACTCCGTGGCCAGCACCGCCAGCCCGGCGAACACGACCAGCCAGCCCGGCCCGGGGAACGGCACCATGATCAGCCCACCGACCACCATGACCGTGCCGATCACGCCGATCACGATCTTCAGCGTCAGCGCGCCCGTACGGGTCGAGCGGATGCCGTCCAGCCAGCCCTGGATCCCCCTGCGACGTCCGGGCATGCCTGAGCGACCGGCGGCCTCCCGCTTGATCACGTCGGCCTCGCCGGTGTCGGAGTTCTGAATCGTCACATTTCCCCCCGGCAATCGATGTGCCCCCCAGGATACGGCGCTGCCTCCGGTCACACTTGCAGACGGCTAGCAAATCACCAAACCCCCAAACAGGTAAAATCTCCTGCTTGGGCGGGCTTCCACCGGTAAATATCGGTTAATGTCTGCTATGCCCGACGTATTGCTCCGCACTGTCACCGGCCCTGTACGCGCGGCCTCCATCGAGGGCGTCGTGCTGCCCCACGAGCACCTGCGCACCGACATGCGCTGGGCGGTCGGCATCGAGTCCGACCCGCACCGGTGGCTCGACGAGGAGGCGACCGTCACCGCGGAGCTGCGCGAGCTGCGTCAGTCCGGCGGGCTCTCCCTCGCGGTCGACCTGACGTGCATGGGCATGGGCCGCGACGCCGGCACCCTGGCCCGGGTCGCCGCCGGCAGCAGGGTGGCGGTGATCGCCTCGACCGGGCTGTTCGCCGATCCGTTCACGACCGTCGGCGACGCCGACCCCGACACCCTCACCGGCCTGCTCATTGAGGAGATCTCCAGCGGCGTCGACGGCACGGGCGTCTTCCCCGGCGTGATCGGCGAGGTCGGCTGCTGGGGCGCCGAACCCACCCCGCGAGAGGAACGGTGCCTGGTCGCCGCCGCCCGCGCCTCGCTCCGGTGCCGCCTGCCGGTCGCCACCCACGGCAGGAACGCCCTGTCCCTGCTGGAGATCCTGCTCGGCGAGAACCTACCGGGCTCCCGGGTGGCCGTCGGCTACGCCGGAGCCGAGCCGGCCGCCGCCAGGAAGATCGCCGAAGCGGGCGCGTACGTGAGCCTCGGTGTTCTCGGCCTCGGCCCCGGCCAGGCGGCCAGGATCGCCCTCGGCCTCATCGAGGACGGGCTCGCCGACCGCACCCTCCTCAGCACAGGGCTGAGCCGGGTGGCGCAGACCCGCAAGTACGGCGGGCCCGGCTACGCCCACCTCTTCCACGACCTGCTGCCGCGCCTGCGCGACGCGGACGTGGGCGAGGACACCATCCGCCTGATCACGCACGACAACCCGCTGCGCTGGCTGACCTCCGGCCTGGCTTGACCTCCACCGGTGTCAAGGTTGCAGAGTGCGTGGCATGATTTTCACTCCAGCGGAACTCGACTACCTGTCCACGCAGCGCATCGGCCGCCTGGCCACGGTCGCGCCCGACGGGCAGGTGCAGAACAATCCCACCGGGTTCTTCGTCGACGCCGGCACCGGCACGATCACCATCGGCGGGCACGCCCTCGGCGCGTCCAAGAAGTTCGCGAACGTCCAGGCGGGCAGTACGGTCGCGTTCGTCGTGGACGACCTGGCCTCGGTGGACCCGTGGGTGGTGCGGGGCATCGAGATCCGCGGCACCGCGCAGGCCCTGACGGACCACGAACCGCCCGTGGCGTTCTTCTCGAGGGAGGTCATCCGGATCACCCCTGCCAGGATCGTCTCGTGGGGCGTGGACGGGCCCCGTACGAGCCGGGCGGTGTGAAGCTCACCGGCCCACGCTCCTTAGGGTGACGGCATGGCGACTACATGGGTGGTCAGCGGGCCGCCGGGCGCGGGCAAGTCCTCGGTGGCCACCGCGCTGCTCGCCCGGCTCGACCCGGTGCCCGCCCTGCTCGACAAGGACACCGTCTACGGCGACTTCGTGGCGCGGGTCCTGCACGCCCACGGCAGGCCCGGCGGCGAGCGCGAGGGCCCCTGGTACGACGAGAACGTCAAGCGTCACGAATACGCCGGCCTGACGAGGACCGCCGGGCAGATCCGCGGCCACGGCTGCCCGGTGCTGCTCGACGGCCCGTTCACCACGCAGGTGCACGACGCGGCGCGGTGGGCGGAGTGGGTGGCGCAGCTGGGCGGGCCCCCGGTGCGGCTGCTGTGGGTGCGTTCCGACGGACCGACGCTGCGCGAACGTCTCACGGCACGTGGTCTCGCGCGTGACGCGGGCAAGCTCGCGGCGTTCGACGCCTACCTGCGGGCCATCCGGGTGGACGAGCCGCCGGCCGTGCCCCACCTGGAGATCGACAATCGCCGCGGCGCGCCGCCGATCGCGGACCAGCTGACGGCGGCGGGGATACCGCCGCGAGCGCGTTCAGCGGATCACGGGTTCACCCGGTAGTCGTCGTCCCGCGTGTCCAAGATCGCCATGTGTCCCGGCAGGTGGCCGATCGCGTACTCGACCTTGCCGGCCATCACCGCCGCCTGGGGTGTCACGCCGCACGCCCAGAACACCGGCGTCTCCCCCGGCCGCACCTCGACGGGATCGCCGAAGTCGGGCCTGGCCAGGTCCGCGATCCCGATCGCCGACGGGTCGCCCACGTGCACGGGCGTGCCGTGCACCATCGGATAACGGCCGCTCACCTCGACGGCCGTCTTCACCAGGTGCTCGGGAACCGGCCGCATCGACACGACGAGCGGCCCGGACAGGCTGCCGACGGGCTCGCAGGCGACGCCGGTGACGTACATCGGCACGTTCGTCCCCTGCTCCAGGTGCCGCAGCGGCACCCCTGCGGCCAGCAGCGCCCGCTCGAAGGTGAAGCTGCAGCCGATGAGGACCGGCACCAGGTCGTCGCGCCACGCGGCCACCACGTCACCCAGGTCGGCGACCGCCGCGCCGTCGCGGTAGAGCCGGTAGCCGGGCAGGTCGGTACGCAGGTCACCGGGGAACAGCCGGGTGGACCAGGCGCCCGGCTCCCCCACGTCGAGCACCGGGCACGCCCGCGGGTTGAGGTGGGCGAACAGCAGCAGATCGTAGCCGAGCCGCTCCGGCACGGCGATCAGGTTGGCCTGGGTCCAGCCCCGGCACCAGCCCGCGGTGGGCACCCGCTCGCCGGCGCGGAACCGCTCGCGCGCCTGCCCGGGGCTCAGGTCGGCGACGTCCACCTCTTGACGTTATGACCGCCGCGTGCCGAGGTCCATCACCGCGTCCGCTAGGTGATGTCGCGAATCTGCGGGGTAGCGGGTGGCGGTGCGGCTAGATGTGAACCTCCTCGACTACGCTCTGATCGCCATCTACTTCGCCACCGTGCTCGGCATCGGCCTGGCCGCCCGCAAACACATCAGCTCCAGCCTCGACTTCTTCCTCGCCGGTCGCGGCTTACCCGCGTGGGTCACCGGCCTCGCGTTCCTCTCGGCCAACCTCGGCGCGATCGAGATCCTCGGCATGGCGGCCAACGGCGTCCAGTACGGCGCGATGACCGTGCACTACTACTGGATCGGCGCGGTCCCCGCCATGGTGTTCCTCGGCATCGTGATGATGCCCTTCTACTACCGCTCCAAGGTCCGCAGCGTGCCCGAGTTCCTGCGTAGGCGCTTCAACGGGGCCACGCAGCTGCTCAACGCGATCACGTTCGCGGTCGCGCAGATCCTCATCGCCGGGGTGAACCTGTACGCGCTGGCCATCGTCATGGAGGCGCTGCTCGGCTGGCCGCTGCCGGTCTCGGTGGTGGTGTCGGCGGTGATCGTGCTGGCGTACATCACGCTCGGCGGGCTCTCCTCGGCGATCTACAACGAGGTGCTGCAGTTCTTCGTGATCCTCGCCGGCCTGATCCCGCTGACCGTGCTCGGCCTCATCAAGGTGGGCGGCGTCTCCGGCCTGGCCGACAAGGTACGGCAGACCTCGCTCGGCGAGGGCGGCCTGCACACCTGGGCGGGCACGGCCGGCGAGAACCCGATGCAGGCCCACTGGATCGGCATCGTGTTCGGGCTCGGGTTCGTGTTGTCGTTCGGCTACTGGACCACCAACTTCGCCGAGGTGCAGCGCGCCCTGTCGGCCAGGAACACGAACGCGTCGCGGCTCACGCCGATCATCGCCGCGTACCCGAAGCTGCTCATCCCGCTCGTCACCGTCCTGCCCGGGATGATCGCGCTGGTGCTCTTCGACGGGTGGGGCCAGGGGCAGGACTACAACAACGCGATCCCCCTGCTCATGCGCGACCTGCTGCCGAACGGCGTGCTGGGCGTCGCGGTGACCGGGCTGCTGGCGTCGTTCATGGCCGGCATGGCCGCCAACATCAGCGGCTTCAACACCGTCTTCACCAACGACATCTGGCAGGCGCACGTGCGCAAGGACCGCGACGACGGCTACTACCTGCGGGTGGGCCGGATCGCGACGGTCGCGGGCGTGGCGCTGGGCGTCGGGACGGCGTTCATCGCGGCCGGTTACACCAACATCATGAACTACCTGCAGGCGCTGTTCTCCTTCTTCAACGCGCCGCTGTTCGCGACGTTCATCATCGGGCTGTTCTGGCGGCGGATGACGCCGTGGGCCGGCTTCTGGGGGCTGCTGGCCGGAACGGTGGCGGCCTTCGTGTCCTACGTCGCGTACAAGGCGGGGGTCCTGAACTTCGGCACCGAGCTGAACGCGAGCTTCTGGGGCGCGGGCGTGGCCTTCGTCGTGGACGTCATCGTGTCCGTGGCGGTCACGCTGGTCACCACGGCCAGGCCGACCGAGGAACTGCGCGGCCTCGTCTACGGGCTCACCGCCGTGGACGCGGAGGACGACGCGCTCGCCGGGGACGCCCGGTGGTACCGCTCGCCCGTGCTGCTCGGCACGGGCGCGATCGTACTGGCCGCTGTGATGTACGGAGTGATCCTGTGACGGACATCAGACTGGTGATCGGCGGGCTGTTCCTGCTGTACGGCGTGATCCTCATCGTCGCCGGGCTCGCCGGGGAGGCCGTCAACCTGTGGACGGGCCTGGCCATGGCCGTCTTCGGCGGCGCCTTCGTGGTGTGGTCGCGCGTCAGACGGATCTGACCGGCTCCCCGCCCCCGCGCCCCCGCCGGGGGTGGACGGACTTTTCCGGAGGGCGGGCGATCGCCGCCTTGGCTATCGCCCACCCGCCCGGCCGGCCGGATCCTGCGGTTCCTGGAATGACGCCCGTCAGTACTCGACCTCGAACGTGTGCCGGCCCAGCGCGTACCCCTCGCCCTTGGGCACCACGTGGCCGTGCTCGATGAGCGTGGCCAGGCTCTCCCGCACGTCGTCCTCGTCCAGGTCCGTCGCCCGGACCAGCGCGTCGAGCTCCGCGCTCCCGTGCTCGACCGTCTGGGAGGCCACCGCCTCGTACACGTGGATGTCCACGTCCGACAGGGACTGGACATCGTGGCTCTCTGTCATCATCGTTGTCTCGCCCCCTCCCTCAGCCGCATCGGGTCGACCTCGCGCTCGGGATGGCGCCGGAGGTATTCGGCCTCCAGCTCGTTGGTACGCGACGTGTGCGTCGTCAGAGCGTCGTCCGATCCGTGGAAGAACGTGTCACTCCGCGTGGCGTGCAGTTGCCGCAGCTCACGCACCAGATCGTCGTCGCTGAGCTCGCCCGCGTCTATTCCCATCGTCGTCATGGGCTCCCACTACCCCAGAAGACCAGCAACAATATCTGTCACATTTCCTGACATTTAGGCATTGTTTGTAAGACATCGCCGCCTTACCTTCCCGTTATGGACCTCGAGCTCAGGCACCTCAGGATCGTGCGCGCGGTCGCGGACGCGGGAAGTGTGAGCAAGGCCGCGTCCCTGCTCGGGCTGGCACAACCGGCCCTCACTGCCCAGCTCAAGCGCATCGAGAGGGTGCTCGGCGGCACCCTGTTCGAGCGCGACCGCCGCGGCGCCCGGCCCACCCGGCTCGGCGAGCTGGTGCTCGCCAGGGCACGCGTACTGCTGCCCGCCGCCAAGGAACTCCAGGACGAAGCGCTGCGCTTCGCCCAGGCCCCCTCCCCCGGCTTCCGCATCGGCGCCACCAACGGCCCCATACTGGGGGGCCTGGTCGACCGCCTCGCCGCCGAACGCACGATCAGCACGTACACCTCCTGGTCGGCGCACGAGCTGAACAGCATGGCCGAGCTCGGCCGCCTCGACTACGTGCTGACCGGCGCCTGCGGCGACTCCGGCACCCCCACCGGCTCGCTCCTGTGGGAGACGATCAGCGTCGACCCCGTCTTCTGCCTGGTGGCCGAGAACCATCCCGCCGCCAAGGAGAAAGAGATCGAACTGGCCGAACTCGCCGAGGAGCAGTGGGCGGTCACTCCGGGAGACGGCTGCTTCGCCGACTGCTTCGCCATGGCCTGCGCCAGGGCCGGGTTCACGCCTGGCACGATCTACGAGACGGACGTGCCGACATGCACGCACCTGGCGCAGGTCGGCCGGGCCGCCGTACTGTGCCAGGCCACCCACCAGCCCGCCCAGGACCTGGTCATGGTGCCGCTGGCCGGTGCGCCGCTGCGCTGGCGGCAACTCCTCGGCCGCCACCCCACCGCGCCCGACTCCGCCTGGGTGGTGGCACAGGCGAAACAGGCCCACATGGACGCCGTACGCAAGAGCCCGGTCTACAACGACTGGCTCGTACGCAATCCGGGATATGGAACCGCTCCGTGACACTGCCTCCGGGGCAGACCGGCTCTCCCCCGCTCCGTGCTCCGCCGTCGCCGTCAGCGCGCCCCGACAGCGAGAAGGTTCCCCTGCCCAGAGCGTCCGCGCTGATCGCCCTCGCGACCGGCGACCTTGCCGTGCCCGCGACCCACCTCCGCCGCCCGTTCCGGCGTGGTCGACACCATCCGCCGCCGCTCAGCGCCTGGGCCGCCTCACGCACAACCGCCGCGCGCTCAGACCAGCAGGAACTCCCATCCCGGCTGCCACTCGAACGATCTGACAAGTTCCTCCAGCGGCCTACCGTGCAGCAGGTTCTGCAGTGCCCACAAGTTCGCGGTGTGCGCCACCACCAGCACCGTCCCCCGCTGCCACTCCCCCATCACATCCCGCAGGAACGCCGCCGTCTCGGCGACCACCTGCCGGTAGCTCTGTCCTCCCGGCCACGGGGTGTCGACGTACCTGCTCCGCAACGCCGCGACCTCACTCACCGGCCGCCCGTTGTGAATCCCGTAGTCGCACTCCCTGAGCCGCCGGTCCAGCTTGATCTCCTTGCCGGTCCCCCCGAAGGCGATCTCGGCCGTCTGCACGGACCGCCGCAGGTCGGATGAGTAAACGACATCGACCTTCCGCCGCCGCGCCCCCAACTCCACCGCTTGGGCACGCCCGAGGGAGGACAACTCACCCGGCAACCATCCGGTGGCGATGCCCGTCTCGTTGTCCACGGTGGTGGAGTGCGCCTCGTAGATCAGTTTGACAGCCACGCCCAGACGGTACCGGCCTTACCTGCGTACCCGCTGGGAAGACCTGGCCTCCCCCCGCCACAGCGACTCCGCAGACCCGGCCGGACCCGAAAATGATCGTCTCAGGCTCCACCAACTCGTTCGGGCGTGGAATGATGTGTGCGGAGGTCTGCCTCCCGTCCGGCCGGGCACCACAATCGGTTCCCATGCTCTAGCCTTAGCATGCGCGGGGGCAGGAGCATGATCGTTGTGACGCCCACCGCACGTCACACAACTGAATCCAGGGGCGGTAGCTCAGCCGGTCAGAGCATCGGACTCATAATCCGTGGGTCGTGGGTTCAAGTCCCACCCGCCCTACTCACCAATACCGCGTTCGACCTGGGGTTTCTCGGTTCTCGCCGGCCTCGGATCTCGCTTTTGATCATGGCTGGTTGCTCGCTGATTGCTCGGCGGCGCGGGTTGTGCAACCCGGTAGATCATTTAGACCGCTGTCTTCACGACAGACCTCAGCGACCATCAAGAGAAGATCAAGCCGGAACACCTGCACGGCCCGCTCCCCCAAGCCACAGCACCGGTGTGGTCAACTGCTGGTTCCTGAGCATGTTCCCCCCGCCCTCGCCATGTGACCGAGCAGACTTTTCATCCGCTGGTCTTTCGGCTCCGAAAGACCAGGCCCGCAGCTCTCGCTGCGGGCCCCCATGTGGACTACTTGATACTCAGACGCGAGCAGGCAAAGTGATCAAGCGAGCGTGACCGGCGCCCGGCACGGCGCTGATGAGGGCGGCGGTGGACTCGGCCGCCGCGCGGGCCACCTCCGGGTAGACGCTGGTGTAGGTGTCGCGGGTGAAGGCGGAGGAGACGTGTCCAAGCGTCTCCTGCACGATCTTCAGGTCGACCCCGGCGGCCAACATCAGGGACGCAGCCCCATGCCGCAGTCATGCAGCCGCACCGGTGGTAGACCCGCCTCGTAAGACAGCAGATAGGACTGGTCGCTGACGTGCTGCGGATGCAACGGGCGGCCGATCTCGTCGGTGAAGACGAATCCGCTGTCTTGCCAGATCTCCCCTGCGGCCAGACGCTCGGCGGCCTGCGCCTTGCGGTGGCCGCGCAGGGCGGTGACGGTGTCGGCGTCCAGGGCAATGGTGCGGTCGCTGGCCTCGGTCTTGGGCTTGCCCTGGATGGTCTCCCAACCCAGCTGGGTGATCTGCCAGTGCACCCCGGCCGTCCCGGCGTTCAGATCGATGTCCTTCCACCGCAACCCCACCGCCTCACCCCGGCGCAGCCCGCGCAACGCGATCAACCGGTACAACACCGCCAGCCGATGACCGGCCGCCTGAGCTAGAAAGGCCGACGTGTGTGCCGGAGTCCACACCATGACGGGTGAGGGTCGCGAGGTGGAGATGTAGACGTTGATCGGGTTGACCCGGCCGCCGCGTCGCTGCTGTTCGACGGCCAGCCGTTGATGCAGATCCTGGTTCCAGGCTGCGACGCGCTCGTCGGTCCACACCAGCGCCTTCGGCTTGTCCGCATCCGGCAGCTCGACCACCGCTGCCGGGTTGAAGTCGATCAGCCGGTCCTGCTTGATCGCGATGTTCAGCGCGTGCCGCAGGGTCGCGCGGATGCGATGCATGGTGCTCGGCCCGACCGGCCGCCGATACCGCACCTTGGCCCGCTCGTCGGGATCGTCGCTGGCACGGGCGGTGACGATGACGTCGTTGAACTCCTCGATCGCGTCGAACATGCCCGCGATATCGGAGACCCGCAACCGGTCCAGACGGATATCACCCAGATAGGGCATGAAGTACAGCCGTATGTGCGCCTCATAGGAGCGGCGCGTCGTCTGATCGATCTTCCGCTTGCGGCGCAGGAACTCGGTCATCCATTCCGCGACCGTCACCGTCGGGTTCAAATCCTGGTGAGTACGGACCTTTCGCCGCACCTCCTCCACCGGCGGGAGCGCTTTGGTGTCCTTGAGGACGGCCAGCATCAAGTCGGTGACCTTCCGCCGGACCTGCGGATCCTCGTCCAGCGCCAACAGCGCGCAAGCGTGCTCCAGCTCCGCCTCCACCTCCTCCACCGCAGTGAAGCCTTGACGACGCAACGGGTTGCGCCGCCGCCCGTCCGCGCGCGCTGGCAGCTCCAACTGATAGGCCCACGTGCCGTGCGTGGGACTCCACCGCTCCCCCTTGCCCCCGAAGCGGCGGAGCTTCGGGCAGCTCTTGCCGAGCTTCTTCCCGCTCGCCTCATCCCGGCAAGAACAGGTCTTGTAGATGGTGCCGTTCATCATCGTGGCTGACCTTTCTCGTCGAACTGTCGCCTCTGTCCATCGCCCGCACCCACACCACGCGCCGGACGGGCGTTGCGCTAGTGTCATCCGCCTGAAATTCGCCAGTTAAATCCGTATGGTGGTGGTCGTGGCGCATCCAGGACCATCCGCAGTGGAGATCCACTTATCGGACAGTGAGCGGGCTCGGCTGATCGGGATGTCAGCGGAGCCGTCGAGGGTGGCGGTCCGGGCGAGGATCGTGCTGGCGTGTGCAGGGTCGGGGATCAGCACTGCGCAGGTGGCACGGGATCTTGGCGTTGCGGAGAGCACGGTGCGCAAGTGGCGTGCGGCTTTCGCCCGAGGCGGGCTGGAGGCTCTGGCCGACGACGCGCGCACCGGCCGGCCCAAGGCGGGACTGACAGTGTCGCAGGACGAGCGGGCGGTGCTGCAGCGATGGGCACGGCGGGCCAAGTCCGCGCAGGCCCTGGCGATGCGCGCGAAAATCGTGCTGGGGTGCGCGGACGGTAAGGACAACAAGCAGATCGCCGCCGAGTTGCGAGTACATCCGGACACGGTCTCCAAGTGGCGCCACCGGTTCCTGCGCCTGAGACTGGACGGGCTAATCGATGAGGCGCGCCCAGGCCGCCCCCCGTCGATCAGCCTGGAGCAGGTCGAGCGGGTGGTGGTGGCCACTTTGGAGGAGACACCGGCCGGCGCCACGCACTGGACCCGCGCCTCGATGGCGCGGCGCAGCGGACTGTCGGAGTCGACCATCGGCCGGATCTGGCGGGCCTTCGACCTTAAGCCGCACCGCACGACCACGTTCAAGCTGTCGACCGATCCGCTGTTCGTAGAGAAGGTCGTCGACGTAGTCGGGCTGTATCACGATCCGCCGGAACGCGCGGTGGTGCTGTGCGTTGATGAGAAGTCGCAGATCCAGGCGCTGGATCGGTCGCAGCCGGTGCTGCCGATGATGCCGGGCATGCCCGAACGGCGCACCCACGACTACGTTCGTCATGGCATCACCAGCCTGTTCGCCGCCTTCAACATCGCCGACGGAAGCGTCATCGGCGAACTGCACCGCCAGCATCGCGCTGCCGAGTTCAAGAAGTTCCTCCTCACCATCGACAAGACCGTGCCGGCCGAGCTGGACATCCACCTGATCTGCGACAACTACGGGACCCACAAGACACCGGCGATCAGGGCGTGGCTGGCCCGGCACCCCCGCTTCCACATGCACTTCACCCCGACCGGCTCCTCCTGGATCAACCAAGTCGAGCGCTGGTTCGGCTACCTGACCGACCAGCTCATCCGCCGAGGGGTGCACAAGAGCGTCCAGGCGCTGGAGCACGACATCCGCGCCTGGATGGATCGCTGGAACGCCGATCCCAAGCCCTTCGTCTGGACCAAGACCGCCGAGGAGATCCTCGAATCCCTCGCCAAATATTGCCGACGAATTTCAGGCGGATGACACTAGCGGGTGAAGCTACCGCCGTCATCGCCGGCGTGATAGCCGTGGCCGGCGCAGGCGCGCCCGGCGGCCAGCAGAGCTCACCGCCTCAAGCCGGGAGCGCTGTCCAAGGCACCGCCAGCATCAACGCCTTGACGCCCGATCAGCTGTGGCGTAAGTCATCCGTCTCGTCCGCTTCCCCCATCGGCACCGCTGACTCACCTGACCAGAAAGCCGGTAGACGAGACGACAGAGATGGCGGCGCCAAGAACGTCAGCACGTCCAAAAACCAGACACGCATCGATGAGCCACACGGTCACGGCGCTGGACGTCCGCGGCCGGTGGTCCATCCGTCAACCAACGGCCATTCTCCCCGATCGGGCCCCCGCATCAAGCACACCCCCGCCGACCCTCGCCCAGCTTCACCGGGCATTTCGCGACGCGGTGAGGGCTCGTCGCTGATCGACATGAAGTGCGACGAGCTGTTCCCTCCGCACAAACCTGAGTTCCGGATCCGCAACGTCGCGTGCCATCGTCTTCTCGGCCCCTGAACTTCGCATGTTGTATGCAGTCTGGATCTGTGCAGTCGGTCGGATCTCGAGGGTCAGCGCCACGATCCGTTCACGCGTTCCAGCGTGGCAAGGCTGCCGTCTTCAACCCGGCGAGAGACCTCTTCCCATTCGCGGAGCACCCGCCGCCTCCCGTCAGGGATGGACGGCCAGTCAGCCCGGGTGACGAGCTTGCCCGCGTAGACCGGCTCCCAGCCGATGGCGTTGAAGGCACCGACGTCGTGGAGCAGGGTCTTGAGGATGTGCACGGTACGGCGGTGGTACCACTTCGACACCGTCGTAATCGTCAGCCCGGCACGAAGTGCTTCATGAAGGTAGGCAAGCGAGAACTCGACGTTCTGCCAGGTGCTGGCGGACCGGTCTTCGCAGCGGATCACGGCCTCAGGGACACCGCGGTCCATGAGTTGACGCTGGAATGTCCGGCCTTCAACGATCCCGTTGTGCCGGTTCACGCCACCGGTGACGATGATCAGAGGTGCCAGTCCCGCGTGGAAACGCTCGGCGGCGATCTCCGCGGGCGGCGCCTGGTTGGTGCCGAACAAAAAGAGGGCAGTCGCCTGATCCGCCGGTGGTGGGGCCTGGATGTCCACGAACGCGGTGATCTCGGCTACCTGCCCCGAGCTGATCTCGTCGGTCATTCACGGTCCTCAACAGCGTGCGAGAGCTGCAACTGGTGTGCTGCGGAAGTAGTGATCGCACCCAGGTAGCAAGCATGGTACTCGGCTACCTGATGGGCATCGGCGAACCGCTGAGCAAGCACCTTGTCAAGCTTGCCCGCCAGCACCATGGTCGGCCAGGCCGGGCGACTGCCGGAGAGCGCGGCGTGGCCGGCGGCTACCGATTCGTCCAGCCGGCCCAGCGCGGCCTGGGCCAGCGCGAGGATCAACAGGGAGCGAGCGTACCCGGAAGGATGCTCACCACGCTGCCGCGCCTCGGGCTGGTAGACGATCTCGATCACCCGGTTAGTGACGGTTACGGCCTCCCGATAGCGGCCGGCGAACAGCAGAGACGTCGCGGTGTACGGCGGGTCTTCCGACAGCGCGATCGACAAGGCTCCAGTGGTGGGTGCGTCGGCCGGAAGCGCCGCGACCGCTGTGCTCGCTTGTCTCCGGGCCCGCGTCATGCCGTCCACGTCCCCGGCCATCGCCGCAGCGCGCATCTCTTGAGAGGCCAGCTTCGCGTAAACGACGGTGCCGCACTGCACGAGTTCCTGGCCGCGGGCCGACAACGTCGCTGAGTGGCGAGGCTGACCCTGGTACCAGGCGATCATGGCTTTGGTCAGGGTGGACCATGCTTCCAGTTCGGGATGTCCCGCTTCGCGGCTTCGGCGTTCGGCGTCGGAACACCAGACGCGCGCGGCGGCGTGTTCGCCCATGTCGCAGGCGGCGACCGCGAGCAGGTGTGAGAGCCGGCCGGTCGCGAGGACGAGGTCTGTCCTTGCTGGTGCATGCCTGACCTGGTCCATGATGCCGCTGGTGTAGGACCTGACGGTGAGCAGTTCGTCGTACACCTCAGCGGGGGGCAGGGAGCAGATCGTCTGTGCGTAGTGATCGATGAGTTCCCCGAGCCCGTCCAGGACCCTGCCGATGTGGGCACTCCCCACCACGTTGAGGGCCTGGATGACGCGCCGATCTTGGTGAGTGCTCATGGCTGGCATCACGGCGACCGCGATTCCGCTCTGGAGGAATGTCCGGCGTAGCACCTCGCCCACCTGCTCTGCCTCGTTGCTGAGGCCAGTGTAGGGATCGGGTGCCGCCTGCTTGGAGCGCGTCTTCTTGTCGGCTCTGTCCGGCGCCTTCTCCAGCACATTGAGGTCCACGTTGAGAACCTCGGCCAGGGCAGGCAGCCATGACGTGGGCCGGACACGGCCCTGTTCCCATCTGCCGATCTCGAATCGGGTGAGCGTCCACGTGCCGGTCATCGCGCAGAGCTGTTCTGCCATCTGCTGCTGCGTCATTTTGGCGGCGTGCCGGAGGTGTTTCAGCAGGTCCGGAAGTGGGAGTGGTGGTGCTTCCACCTGGCGATCCCTTTTCGGTCGGCGTGTGGGCACGGTGTGGGCACGCTCAGTGTGCCCCTCCATCGCGTCCGTGACCAGCGAGATGCTTCAGAAGTATCGCCGGAGTGCACGCAAGCGGCCCGCATCGTCCAGGTGTAGGGCTCTTGGTCCGATGTGCTAGGCGAACGCGAGAAGCCCCCCGACACGATGAGGCCACATGTCCCTCGGCACCGGCTCAGCCCTAAGTCGTGAGTACTGCGGTGCTGATCATCGTGACGTTGCTGCGGTCACACAGCTCGGCGTCCGCCGATTCGGCCGGCAAGTTCGGCCGAAGACGTGGCCGTATCTCCTGGGGCTTCCTGGTCGTGGCATGGCAATCAGTGAAGTGCGGAACCGGCTTGCACCACCGCATGCCATGCCCTGTGCGGGTGGCCCGGTGTCGCCTTCCCCGCTGCCCGTACGCGTGGCCGGGCTCGCGTTCAGAGAGTGCGAGCCCGGCCTGCACCTTGCCTCACTTGCGCGATCGGAGTGGACGATTGTGAGTTTCGCCAGCGACGCCGAGGCGGATCGCCGCGGGATGAAGTACGTGGCGGAGAGCCAGGCGAGGTTTCCCCACTGGTTGCTCTTCTACTCCCGTCACGAGCGCGGCCTCGTGGCCTTCTATCGCGGCGAATGCCCCCGCCCAGGGCTGATCGTCACGGCCCCCGATCAGGAGATGCTTGTGCGCCGGATGGCCGAAGAAGTTCAGGGCCTGTGGCAGCATGCCAGCCCTCACTGGGAGCGAGGGTGACGGGAACGAGAAACGGCGTCCGCTCCACATGCCCTGGTCAGGCGCACCGTTCACGGCTCTGCCTGGGCAGCCGAGCCCGGCTATCCCTGCTCCACAAACAGCGCCATCCGTACGGGATCAAGCTGTATGCCCTCAGCCTCATCCCGATAGCGACCTGTCCAGCCACCCGACCAATACGGTGATCACATGACTACGATCCGCAACCACGACGCCGACGAACCCGCCCGCCTTCGCACCGCCATGGTGGATGAGCTCCGCGGCGACCCGATCACCTCAGAGGCCGTGGCCGACGCCATGACCGCAGTGCCCCGGCACCTGTTCGCGCCGGAGGTATCTCTGCAGGAGGCGTACGAATCGAACACCGCCGTACCGGTCAAGCGAGACGGCGACGGCCTGACCCTCAGCTCGCTGTCGGCGCCGCATCTCCAGGCCACCATGCTGGAGCAGGCGGCCATCAGATCCGGCATGAATGTCCTCGAGATCGGCTCCATGGGCTACAACGCCGCCCTCCTGCAAGAACTCGTCGGCCCGGCCGGGCACGTCACCTCCGTCGACATCGACCCCGACATCGTCGAACGGGCTCGCACGGGCCTCACTCAAGCCGGATATGAACGCGTCGACGTGATACTCGCCGACGCCGAACACGGTGTTCCTGCAAGCGCCCCGTACGACCGGATCATCGTCACCTTCGACAGCCCGGACATCCCACCCGCATGGCTGAAGCAGCTCACCGGCGACGGCCGGCTCGTGGTGCCCCTGCGGATGAAGGGCATCACCCGATCCATCGCGTTCGACCGCGACGGCGCCGGCCTGATCAGCCGCAGCTACCGCCTGTGCCGCTTTGTCCCCGTACAGGGGCAAGGAGCACACGACCGCCGCCGCCTCACCCTCGACACCGGCGTCTACCTGACCGTAGAGGACTCCGACGAGGCCGGCTTCGACGTGACCGCGCTTCGGCAAGCCCTGCACGAACCCACCTCGAATGCCTGGCCCGGCGCCGTCTTCGATATGCCCGACGAACTGGAGCTTTTCCTACTGACCAACTCGCCCCGGATGGCCTTGCTGCACGCCAGCCAGGAGCGCATCGACGGCGGACTGCTGACCGCCGCCACGCGCCTCGGAGTACCCGCCCTCATCGCCCACGACGGCAGCTTCGCCTACCGCATTAAACGCGCCAGCCAGGACAGCGACACCGGTTTCGAGTGCGGCGTCATCGCGCACGGACCCTCCGCAGCGGACGTCGCAGAGCAGTACGGGCAGCTACTGCTCCGCTGGGCGGAAAACTTCCGCCGCCGCGACGCCGCCTCCATCCGCTATCTACCCGCTCAGGCCGACACCCCACCGGAGCCTGAGCTGGGCGGGGTGGTGCGCAAGCGGCACGGAAGCATCGCCGTCTCCTGGCCCCCGAACTCCGGGACCGCTGGCGGTACCCCCGCCTGAAGGCTTCCGGAAGCCCCACCCGCCACAAGTAAGGAGACAACCATGTCCGCACGACTGGCCGAGACGCTCTCCACCCCGGCTGTTCCCCCACCGGCGCCCGCTCTCGACATCGAGCCGGACTTCGAACTGGACATCACGTTCGTCGAGTCCGGACCGGAGGCCGACAGACTGATCCGAATGACCGACGACGGCTGCGGCAAGACGTGCCAGAGCGCCTGCCCCAAAACCTGCGCGTAACCGATAAGCCAACGTCCGCAGCTGAGCGGACACTCAACCCCTGAAAGCGCCTGCGGTCGGTCGACACTGATCGGCCGGCCGAGGGTGCCACCCCCATCCGGGACGGCGATGTACAAGTACGGCGACGGCGCGCTGCTACGCGCCGCAACGTGGCCACCCCAGCACCTACTTCCACCCTGGCCAGACCTGACCAGCCCATCTGCCGATCAAGAATCCTGGCGGTGCTGGCTGAGCAGCATCTGGCAGATTCCCGCATTCGCGACAGCGGTCCAGCACGCCAGTCCCGACCTGGCGCAACGCATCGACGCCATGCTGGACGGACATCACCTCGACGACGCTGCTACGCGCCGTCTCGTGGTGTCGGCGATGCGTTACCTGCTGCGCGCCCGGACCCGAGCAACCCCGTTCGGACTGTTCGCCGGCATCGCCTCAGCCCGCATCACCGCAGCTCGAAAGGCTTCGATACGGATCGGCGACGCCCACCAGGCAATATTGCGGGCACGTACCGCATGGCTGTTCGCCGTCGTCGACGAACTCGAAGACATCCCGGCGCTACGCAGGCGCCTGGCCATGGTGGCCAACGACCTGCTGTTCGAGCGAGATGGCCAGATCGTGCTGGAGCACCGCCCCCACACCCGACCGGACGGAGCCCCGGCGCACGTCAACGTTCGCGCCACCGAACCCCTGCGGGCCGCACTGCGCCTGGCTCAGCACCCGGTCCCGTATGAGAGCCTCCACGGCCGGCTCGCCGCCATGTTCCCTACCGCGACCAGGCCCGCCATCGACACACTGTTGGCGCGCCTGGTACGCGAACGGATCCTGCTCACCAGCTTGCGACCGCCTACGACGACGAGCGACCCCCTCGGCTACCTCCTCGCCGAACTCACCGCAGTGAACGCCGACGCCATGAGCGAGGCGACCGAGACCGTCAAACGGCTACGCGCCATCGCCGACGAGCTCGCGCACCAACCACATCTGGCGCGGCCGACCGACCAGCAGGAGGCGATGACACGAGCTGCCGTCTCCATGCGCGTTGTGCACAGCGACGTTCAGCCGCTTGCTTGCGACACCCGCCTGGACGCCAGCCTGACGTTGCCCGCCACCGTGGCAAAGGAAGCCGCCACCGCAGCCGACGTGCTCATCCGCCTGGCCCGGCGTCCCGCTCTCAGCAGTGGCTGGATCGACTGGCACCAGCGTTTCCTAGAGCGCTACGGCCCGCACGCCCTGGTTCCCGTCCTGGACGTCATCGACGCCGATACCGGGCTCGGCTACCCGGCCGGATACCTCGGCGCACCCTCCCCACAACCGACCGCGCCAACCAAGCGTGACACCGAACTGCTCGCCCTGGCAGGGCGAGCAGCGCTGCACCTCCAGCACGAGATCATCCTGGATGACAAGGTCATCGACCGCCTGTCCGTCATCGGACGAGGCGTGCCCGTCCAGCCGAGCACCGCGCTGGCCCTCCGCCTGGACGCCACCACCCCACAGGCGATCGCCGACGGGACCTACACGCTGACGATCCTCGGAGTGTCCCGCCACGCCGGTACGACGATCGGCCGATTCCTGCCGCTGCTGGAGGGCGATGATTTGAAGCGGACGGCGGCGCTATGCGCGAACACGCCGACAGTCGTCTTGGGCGCGCTGAGGGCCCAGATTTCGGCGCCGTCCCTTCATACCAGCAGCGGAGACGTCACCCGCGTCCCGCGCGTGTGCCGGCATCTGCTGCCGATCGCCGAGTACCACCCCGCCGACGACCAGCAGCTCGCCGTAACCGACCTCGGCATCACCGCAGACGCCCATCGCCTGTACGTCATGTCCCGCTCACGACGCCGCGTCGTGGAACCGCTGACGCTGAACGCCGTCAACCCGGCCACCCATATCCACCCGTTGACACGCTTCCTCACCGAAGCACCAACCGCGCTCAGCACACCCTGTACCGAGTTCGACTGGGGACCGGCCACCATGCTGCCGTTCCTGCCAGCGCTGCGTTACGGCCGGACAATCATCTCTCCGGCACGCTGGCGCTTGTGCGCCTCCGATGTGCCCAATCGAGACGCGTCATGGCCGGACTGGGACCGCGCTCTGGCAGTCTGGCGGGACAAGCTCGGCCTGCCGTCGAGGGTCTACCTGGGTGAAGGTGACCGCCGCATCATCCTCGACCTCGACGAGCCCGCTCACCGGGCGCTCCTACACGACCACCTGCGTACCCACGACGCCGCCGCACTGCTGCCCGCTCCCGGCCCAGATGACGCCGGATGGATCGGCGGCCACGCCCACGAGCTGGTGCTGCCGCTGAAGACGATCACTGCCCAGGTCGATCCGCCAAGCCGCTTCCACGCCATCAGCGGGCGTGACCACGGGTACCTGCACGGCCAGAACGGGCGCCTGTACCTCAAGCTGTACGGCCACCCCGACCGGCACACCAGCGTCCTTCTACGGCACATGCCCCGCCTGGTGGAACTGCTGGAACCGATCACCGGCCCCCTCGCGTGGTGGTTCCTGCGCTACCACGACCCCGACGAGCACCTGCGCATCCGCATGACCGTGCCGCCCGACACGCTCACCCCGGTCATCGACCGCATCAACACCTGGTGCACCCACCTCCGCCACAACGGCCTCACCGGCCGGGTCCAATGGGACACCTACTACCCCGAGGTCGCCCGCTTCGGCGGCCCCGACGCGATGGAGCCCGCCGAGGCATACTTCGCCGCAGATTCCACCGCCGTACTCGCCCAGCTCGCGGCCTGCACCGCGACAGGGATCGACGCGCGAGCGGTGACCGCCGCTAGCTTCCTCGACTTGGTCATGGCGCTGATCGATGACACCGCTTCAGCGACGCGCTGGCTCATCGAACACATCCGGCCCGACTCCCAAGCTCCCGACCACGCACTGTTCAATCACGCCCGCACCCTGGCCAATCCCGACCACCGCACCGTCCTGGCCACAGATCCCAGCTGGCACGACGTCCTCGCCAGCTGGAAACGACGGCACTCTGCCGCCGAGGTCTACCGGGCCGCATTGCAGACCGCCGACATCAGCGCCCGAGACCTACTCCCCGACCTGCTCCATCTGAACCATGCTCGGAACGTCTCCAACCAGCGAGCGGACGTGTCTGCACTTGGCACGAGCCGCCGCCTTGAGCTGGATCGCGGCACGAACACAAGTCAGGAGACACTCATGACCGCGCCGCACACCGCTGCGCTCGCCGCCTCTGACCGCATCGCCGAAATGCTCACCGACCCACGCTCGTCGGCAGTCGCCCACCGCGGCGGCCGCCCCTGGCCACAGTCACTCGCGGGCGGCGCAGCAGGCATCGCCCTGCTGCACATCGAACGGGCCCACACCGGCCACGGCGACCACCAGACCGCCCACAATTGGCTGACCGCAGCCGTCCAGGCACCGCTAAGCACAGCCGACAACGCCAGCCTGTACTACGGCGCCCCCTGCCTGGGGTTCGCCGTCCACGCCGCCCACACCAGCAACGGCCGCTACCTGAACACACTCGCCCGCCTGGAAACCGCGGTCTTCACCCTCACCAGCAAGCGCGTCGCCGCCGCACAAGCCCGCATCAAACGCGGCGAGCGACCCACGATGAAGGAGTTCGACCTGATCCGCGGGCTCACCGGGCTGGCCGCCTTCCACCTGACCTTCCACCCGGAACACCCCTTCACCATCTCCACGCTGACGTACCTAGTGCAGCTCACCACCCGTCGAAGAGCCGACGACCCGTTCCCGCCGTGGTGGACGAACGTCGCGCCGAACGGCGAACCAGACCCGCACACATACCCCGAGGGACACGGCAACCTCGGCCTCTCCCACGGCATCGGCTCCGCCCTGGCCGTGCTCGCCCTGGCGATCCTGCAGGGCCTCCACGTTCCCGGCGCCGAGGACGCAGTGCACCGCATCTGCGCCTGGACCGACCAGTGGCGCCAGCAAGGCGACACCGGCCCGTGGTGGCCGGGCCTCATCTCCGCCGCCCAAGCCCGCGACGGGAAGATCAACCCGCTGCTCCGGCCGCGACCGTCTTGGTGTTACGGCATCGCCGGGACAGCGCGCGCCCAACAGCTCGCCGGCATGGCACTCGGCGACCTTGACCGCCAGCGAGCGGCCGAAGAGGCCATGCTCGCCGCGCTGCGCGACCCCGCGCAGTTGGATCAGCTGGACGAGATCGGTTTGTGCCACGGCAAGGCAGGCCTCTTGCAGGCCGCCTGGCGGATGGCCGCCGACGCGCGCACCCCGTGCATCGCCAACGAGCTACCCCGTCTCGCTGCCTCCTTGGCCGAAGACCTGTCGGCTTCCGTCAACGACTTCGAGTTGCTCGATGGCGCCGCCGGGGCCGCACTCGCCCTCCACACCGCCGGCACCGGAACAGCCCCGGCCTCTCGCTGGGACGCCGTGCTCGCGCTCGCCTGAACACCGGAGCCCCAGCCATGAACCAGCAGTACCAGCAGATCAACGTCGCATTCCCCTCCTGGACCGACGCCGAGACAGTCGCCGTGGCGCATATCGCTCCTCTATTCGAGGAAGCCCGCGCCCGAGAATGGATCGACTGGTGGTGGTTCATCCGCAAGAGCCCCTGCTGGCCAATCCGCTACCTCCTCACTGACAGCGGCACCGAGGCAAGGAACCACGTGCTCGGCCGTCTGGCACAACTGGTCAGCATTGGGCGCATCCTCTCCGCCACGCCTGTCGTCTATGAGCCGGAGCTCCACGCCTTCGGCGGCACCGAAGCCATGGACAGTGCCCACCAGCTCTTCCACCACGACAGCCGTCATCTACTCGCCCACCTCGCCACGATCGGGCATCGCCCGGAGGGAAATCACCGCCGCGAACTGGCCATCCTGCTGTGCACCGCGCTCATCCGCGCGGCCGGCCAGGACTGGTACGAACAGGGCGACATCTGGGCGCGCGTGGCCGCGCACCGCGAACCGGCCCTGCCCCGCCTCGACCAGCTCGACAAGGTACGCCGGTTGATGAGCGTGGACCTTTCCACTCTCTGCCGCCCCGGCGCTGCCCTCGCCGAACACGCCGAGTGGGCCCATGCCTTTACCACCAACGGCCGACAACTCGCCGAACTGGCTCACAACGGACAGCTTGATCGTGGGCTACGCGCCGTCCTGGCCCACCACATCATCTTCACCTGGAACCGGCACGGCTTGCCCCACACCACCCAAGCCGCTCTCGCCAGCACTGCCACCACCGCCGTGTTCGGCCACGACCCACAACAACAGCCCTCCAGCGCTGAGGCCTCCACTCACCTCCCAGACAAGCACCACTCCGAACGACCCACGCCCGGCCCGTGATCGACTGGACGTAACCCATGGACTCCGCCCATCACCTTGCCCGAATCGCGCAGCGCTTCCCTCTGATTCCTCGTCCCAGGCCCACCTACCGGCCGCTGCCCGACCGCATCAACGACATCCGCGCCCTCGCCCGCACCGCCGCCGCCAACGGCAGCCCCATCCTGCTGGCTCAGGCGGTGCAGGCGATGAACAAAGCGTCGCTGATCGCCAGCGACTGCGGGCGACCCGACCTGGCGCGAGCATGGTGCCGGCGCCAGATCCAACTCTTCCTGGACGCCCGTCCGCTGAGTGCGCAAGAAGCACGCTATGCCCTGGAGCCCGCCGTAAATCTCGCCCGGCTGGCCATCCGCGCCGGCGACGCCGACGGCGCTTACCAGCAGCTCGAGAACCTCTACCGTGCCGTCACCGCCCACAGCGATGCCCTCATCGACGGCGAACCCACCTCCTTCTACGACCTCACCGCCAGCGCCGACGAGCACCGCGATGTGGCCCAGTGGCTGTGGGGCGTTCTCCTGGCCGATGGCGGCAGAGCACTGATCGGCGCAGGACGCTGGCAGCAGGCAGCTCAGCACGCTGAACGCTACCGAGGCGTGGGCCGGCGACTCCTGGACGGTCGTCAGATCGTCATCGTGGCCCGTTGCCTGGCCGGCCAGCCCGAAGCCGCGCGACAGCTCCTGGACGAAAGCACTCTCACCGACCCATGGGAGCGCCTGGTCGCGCTCCCACTCGGCGCGCTGTGCCGCCGCGCCGGCGGCCAACCGGCCGACGCAGAGATCGCGGAAATGCGGCAGCTCTACCTCGCGCTCGAACCCGCAGACGAGCTCATCGTCTTCCACACCCGCCTCGGCCTGGCCATGATCGACCTTGCGGACGGCCCAGACCAGGAAGCCGCAGCGTCGATCGCCGCCCGGCTGGTACACGACATCCTCGCCGCCGGCGACGGCTACGCCGCACGCGACCTGCTCGCCCACGATGCATGCCGCGCGGCTCTCACAGACGCCCACGAACAGACGCTCATCGCAGCCGTCGAGGCAGCCGGACTGAGCACGGGCGCCATACCCGCGCCACTCATAGGCGATCTCCACGCCACGGTAGAGCTGAGCGAGGAGCAGATTACGGCCCACTTCGGCACCCGGCTGCGCCCTGCTACTCCCTCACGAGCCGGGCATGCTCGACGTTCACAGCGGTGAGACCAGCACCGGAAGCAATGGCGGCGGCTCGAGGCACTTCCAGGCCATGAAGACCGCCACCGCTGTACCTCGTGCTGCGGCTTCAAAACAGTCCGACCTGAACTCCGACCGGTGACGCCAGACGTTTGGGTGCCAGCCCACCAACCCTGTCAAGATCGAAAAGCGTGCACCAACGCCCCGTCCGTCCGCCCTCAGCCATCAGGAGCTCGAATACCCGCGCCGTGACCTGCACATCCGGCATCGCTCGATGACGACGCCCAGGCGGCTCAATACGCAGATATCTCATCAGACCGTCCAATCGGTGCGACGGCAACTCCGGGTACAGCGCGCGGGCCAACCGCACGGTGTCCAGCAGCGGGACAGCCGCCAAGACTGGGCAGTGCCGCCGCTGGTGAGCGATGAGCCCCGCCTCGGTGGGCGCGTGGTGGGCGACCAGCCGGTACGGCGGCGTCGTGAGCCGGCGGTCAAGGTCAGCCATGACCCGCTCCGGGCCGGCCGCCGTGGCCAACATCGACGCGGTGATGCCCGTCATCCGCACGTCGGAGGAGGTGACGGGCACCTCGGCGGGTGGTGCGATCAGCGATTCAAAGCTCCACAGCGGCGACAGCCCGTCGCCAGCAACGGCGAGGGCAAGGACCGCCACCTCCACCGGAACGGCGGGCCGCCCGGCGGGCGTCAACCCCTCAAAGTCGACGACCAAGTAGGTGTGACGGGCAAAGGCGGCATCGCGGTAGATCGGCGAAGCGTCAGACATCAGCCGCCCCCGTACCGCGTGCATTCGTTGCGGCACCGGCACGGACTCCACGAAGCCACTCATTAAATGCCTTCTGATAGCGACCGCCGCTGTCGACGTCGACGGGTTCGCGGACATCGGCGTTCGGCACCGGCTCGGGTCCATCTCCCGGCCGCCACAGCGGCCCGCGCGGCTCGTACGCCAAGACGGTGTCGGTGATGCCGTCCCATTCGGCAACGGTCAGCCCGGCGGCGGCCAGGGGCGGATCATGGGTGGCATCCACCAGCGTCCACCGGCCTTCGATCAGCACCTCGACAGCGGAATGCACGTCCTCCCGTGACGGCAACAGCCGTACTTCCGCCGGTCGATCGGGCAGGTAATACAGCCACCGGACCCGCCGGGCCGGGTAACCGAGCGCCCGGAAGCCCCGGATCAGATAGGCGGCCTTGGCCAGGCAGTCGCCACGCCCGAGCGTCATCAACGTATCGGCGTCATGGGCGCCGTCCGTGGCGTACGGCACGTCCCGCACGGCGAGGAACAAGGCGATCCGCTCAGCACGCTCATCCACGCGCTGACGCTACCCCGGGCATGTCCCGCCCGCACCGTACTCCGCACCGAATCAGCAGTTCACGCCGGTTTGAAGGCAGAATCAAGGGCTACGTGACGCCGGGCCGTAGCCGAGCGCCGAGTATGAACACCTCCACCGCATCCACGCTCGCGGCGCCTCACCTTTCGCTGACCGCCCGCCCTGGGCCACCCTTTGCGGCTCTCACTGTCCCGTCCTATCACTTCGCCGTTGCCCCGCCCAGACCGAAGCTCTCATATCGTAGGAAAGCTTGCCGCCCCACTGGGTCGTGTGCTGTCCCCGGCTCGCGTGAGACATCCGAAATCGTGGAGAAGGCCCGGAAACGCGGCCTCCCTGGGACCGTCGCAGGACCCCGATCGTCAGCACCCTATCGCCCATTCGCACAAATTATCGAGCAGCGCGCTTACCTTGCGACACAAAACCGCTCATTCGCGGATATTTAGTATCAAATTATCCCAAGAACTACCGGTGCTCAATTTTGTCGGAGGCGTTGATTACCTTTGCTATATGGGCACCTCGGCATCGGCGGATCGATTCGCCATTCCCGACGATCACGTACGCTCCATGGCGCTGCAAGCCTCCCTCCTGGCTGCGGACGCCCTGACCAAGCCAGCAATGAAAAGCAACAGTCGGGCAAGTGCGCTAACCAGGGCGTACGGGCTCGTGATGGCATTGCGAGGCCCTGCACACCCGCTGAAGTTCACCGAGTTCCGGGCTCTAGTCAGAGGCCCTGTCGCCGGACTCCTTCCGCCCGGTTGCCCACCCGAAGGACTCGAGGCCATATACGCGATCAACCCGGAAACCGGCGAACGGAATGTCGAACTTGAGGCCCTTGAAGGCGAATTCGGCGAGGTTGCACGCGAATGCGGCGTTCTGCCCTACTGGCCTTGGCTGCGCCAGGAGCTGACGGAGCACAAGGCATACGCGCTGTTCCGTAAGGGCGAGAATCAGGCAGCGTACATCCTCAGGAGGAGCTTCGTCATCCGTAACGCGGCGGGAACGCAGGCGATGTTACAGACGATGCCCAAAGAGCTCAATGACCTATATGGGCGGGTGCCAGAAGATCGCGTGTACGACCGCCGCTGCTTCCTCTGCCCGTTGTGCCGATGGCCGATGCACGTGCTGCCCAATGGACCGATCGTCATGGTGTCGTGCGCCAACCGCGATCATCGAGATCGTGGCGCTCGATACCTGTTCGACGACGACGGACTCGATCGGGCTCCCCACCTCGTCAGGACCCATGACGTCCGGGATCGGCTTCTGGCTCCTGCCGCCGGTGACGCGATCGTGCATGAAGCCTGCGCCTGCCGACAATTCCATCCGTGCTGGTCAAGCGGCATGTGAGTATTCGTGGAGGACGCCTCCAAGCCGGTCTCTTCTACGGATGTTCAGGTCGGTGATTCGCTCGGGGTCCGTGATCGGGTCCGGGGCGGGACGCAGCGGCGCTGCTTGGCCCAGGGCTTGATGGGCCCGATGCTGGGTTGTAGAACCGCTCGTACTCGAGCAGGGCGTGCCGCAGGTGGCGTTCATTCCAGACGAGGCAGCGGTCGAGAAGCTCGCGGCGGCACGACTGCACCCACCGCTCCATGATCGAGTTCATCCGCGGCATCCGGATACCAGTGAGCACCGTCTTGATGCCGGCCTCGGCGAGAATCTCGTCCATGAGGGCCGGGAACTTCCCATCCCGATCGCGGATCAGAAAGTGCGCCCGGCAGCCCGCATCGTCCAGATCCATCACGAGATTCCTGATCGCCTGGATGACCCAGCTCGCGCTCGGATGAGCGGTAGTGCCCAGCACCCGGACGCGCCTGGTGGCGAGCTCGATCACCGCCAGGATGTACTGGCGCTGCCCGTTCAAAGTGATGGTCTCGATGAAATCGGCGGCCAGCAGGGCGTCGGCTTGCGAGCGCAGGAAGTCGGCCCACGTGGTGGACGCCCGATCAGGCGCCGGATCGAGACCGGCCTGTTTGAGGGTCTCCCACACGGTGGACGGCGCGACCTTGATGCCGAGCGTGGTGAGTTCACCATGCACCCGCCGATAGCCCCAGCCGGGGTTCTCTCGAACCAGACGCAGGATAAGAGCGCGGATGGAGCGGACCGTGGGCGGGCGCCCGGGCCGCTTTGGCCGGCAGGCACGGGTATGACGCCCTCGCATCAGATCGCGATGCCAGCGCAGCACGGTATCCGGCCGGACGAGAAGCCGCAGCCGGCGCAGGACCTCGCGGGGCAGCGAGGTCAGGAGCGCGGCCAGGAAGGCCCGGTCCTCGGGTGCGAATCTCACTCTGGTGTCGGCGCCGAGCTGGCGTTCAAGGACGGTGATCTGGTGCCGCAGGGCAAGAATCTCCACATCCTTGTCCCGATCGCCCATGGGCAGCAACCGCAGCGCGGCGAAAGCGTTCGTGACGGTCAGATAGGCCAGGCGAAGGAGCACAGCCGGTCATCCTGCCGTACGCGCTCTCGTCTCCCGAGAGACCGGAGCTCGCGTACTCCACACAAAGCCCTCGCAGGGCCACGACCTGGGCGGATGTATTTATCGGCAGGCGCAATGCTGCCGAACTCCGGCCAAGGAGAGCAGACCCCACCACATGCGCTCGCCGTACTCCAGCAACAGCGCGGTGAGCACGGTGGCCGCCGCGTGCGTGAGGACCATCGGCGTCGAGGAGTCGCCGATGCCGGAGTGACCGGGATCGTGGTGGCCGGGGGCCGTCAGGTAGACGCTGAGGCCATGGATGCCGACCTGCGCGGCGCCGAGCAGGGCCAGCAGTTCCCACCGGGCCATCCTGCGGCCCACCAAGGCGTAGGCGATGCCCCAGGCCACCAGGACAACGGGGACCAGGGCCAGCAGTGGCGGGGTCGTTCCGTGAGCGCGGTGGGCAGCGACTGCGATCGCGATGGTGCTGAGTGCCACCAGGGCCGAGCGCAGGCCGCGCACCGTCCGCTTCCGGCACTTCATGGCCGGAGTGTAGCAACGCCGTCTGTCTCGATACAGGGTGTCACGAATGGTCCGCCCCCAGACACGCACGATCCGCTCATCACCTCCCGCCCCTGGCCTCTCGCCGAGGATGTCGTCCTCGGTCCCGAGAGAGTCGTACCGGGCGTCGAGCATGATGGTCACGTCGCCCGCCGTCGGCTCTTCCCGGCCAGGGGGCGGCCGGTCGGTGCTGTGCACAGGCAGGGCGACGCTGGTGAGCGTGGTGCGGTGCCGCTCCAGCCGTGACATCGACCGGCTCGCTCCAGGCCGCAGGAGAGGCCGCTTCATCACGGCGGTCCTCAGACGGTAGGCAGGTTCACATGTCCTGTCAGTGCCGTGCCGCAGGTCGCCGGCAGGCCGCCGGCACCATCAGCTTGCGGAACCGATGGGTCAGACAGCCCGGACGAACCCGGCTGGCCATCCGCCGCGCAGTTGAGGCCGATGTCGTCGGCATGCCGTCTCTCGTGCGAGCCAGTTGCCGGACTATGGTTGTTGCGAGTTATATGCAAGTAGAGGCTTTGGAGGAGAGACACCATGGGTGAGTACACCCTTCCGGACATGCCCTACGACTACGCGGCGCTGGAGCCCGCCATCACCGGCGAGATCCTGGAGCTGCACCACGCCAAGCACCACGCGGCGTACGTCAAGGGCGCCAACGACACCCTGGAGCGGCTGGCCGAGGCGCGCGACAAGGGCGAGTTCGGCGGCCTCGTCGGGCTGGAGAAGACGTTCGCGTTCAACCTGTCCGGGCACGTTCTGCACACGATCTTCTGGCAGAACTTGTCTCCCGACGGCGGCGACCGCCCCGACGGCGAGCTGGGCGAAGCCATCACCGAGCACTTCGGCTCCTTCGACGCCTTCAAGAAGCAGCTCACCACCGCCACCGCGACCGTCCAGGGGTCGGGCTGGGGCGTGCTGGCCTGGGAGCCGCTGGGCCGCCGCCTGGTCGTCGAGCAGGTCTACGACCACCACGGCAACATCGGCATGAACAGCACCCCTCTCCTCGTGTTCGATGCCTGGGAGCACGCCTACTACCTGCAGTACCGAAACGTGCGTCCGGACTATGTCGAGAAGCTTTGGGGCCTGATCAACTGGAACGACGTGATCGCCCGCTACGACGCCGCCAAGGGCGCCTGACCCCGATGCCGGCGACGCCCGCCTGGCCCGAGCTTGGTCCGCAGGGCCAGGCGGGTGCCGCCAACTCTGAGATCCGTCTCGTCCCGGCGATCGAGACGCCCGGCTTACTGGCCGCCGTGGCGGATGTGGCAGGTCAGACCTTCACCCGTCCCCCATGGGCCGAGCCTCGGGAGGCAGCCCGCGCGATCGCCGAGCGACTCGCCAACGACGCATTAAAACCGGGATTCACTCTCGCAGTGGCCCTGCGCGGCGACCAGGTCCATGGTTTCGCCTATGGCGTACGCTGTTCCCGCCTCGCGCTCCTAGCCTCCCAGATGCCCTGCGGGGACATCACCCTGCGGGAGTTGGCGGTCCTACCGGCCCAGCGGGGACGCGGTCTCGGGATGCGCCTGCACGACACCTTACTGTCCGCCTCCCCCGAAGCATCGTGGTGGCTGTCCACGCATCCTCAGGCGAGCGCCGCGCTCGGACTGTACCGCCGCAGAGGGTGGCGCGTGGCAGCGCTCCTGAACGCTGATCACCAGTTCAGATTGATCATGCTCAGGGCTGCTCCCGGGGGATCTCATGGGCGGGCGGCGTGAGACCTCTCCCCACCCGCGAACGCTCTCAGGAGAAAATGTGATCACCCGGCTGCTGGCCATGTCGCCCCGGATCCGATGGCGCCTGGCCGGACTCGTCCTGCTGTTGCTGTCCATCACCGCCACCTACATCGGTCAGGGCGTGCTTGTCGCCCAGGCCCTGGCACGCGTGTTCGGCGGGCAGGGCGCGGGCTCGATCGTCTGGCTCGTCGCCGCGGTCGTCGCCCTGCAACTCCTGCGCAGCGGCGCGCTGGCCGTCCGTGACGGCGTCGCGTTGCGGACCTCGGCCGCCGTCAAGGCTGAGCTGCGTCGCCGCCTGACCGCCAAACTGCTGCGCCTCGGCCCCGCCCACGCCCAGCGCGGACGCACCGGCTCCGCCCAGACCACCCTCGTGGACAGCATCGAGACCGCCGACGCCTACGTCGGCAAGTTCCTGCCCCAGATGATCGCCGCCGTCCTCGGCGCGGTCGCGGTCACCGCCTACCTCTTCATGCTGGATCCGCTGGTCGGCGCTGTCGTCCTGGCCTGCGCCCTGCTCCTGCCGGTGCTGCCGCTGCTGTCGGACCGCGTGCTGCGTGACCGCAACGCCGCCTGGTTCCGCGGCTACAAGGGCCTGTACGCCGAGAACCTGGACGCGCTGCAGGGCATGGCGACGCTCAAGGCGTTCAACGCCAGTGGCCGCCGCGGCGCCGAGCTGGGCCACCTGGCCGGGCAGTTCTGCCGCGACTCGATCCGCCTCATGGCCGCCGTCATCGGCTACGTCGGCGGCGTCGCGTTCGTCATCGGCCTGGGCACCGCCGTCGCCCTGGGCACCGGCGCGCTGCGGCTGGCCGCCGGCGAGCTGACCGTCACCGAGCTGCTGATCATCCTGCTGCTGACCGCCGAGAGCTTCCGGCCGCTGAAGGAACTGGAGGCCGCCTACCACTCCAGCTACAACGCCGTCCCTTCGCTCAAGGCGGTCTTCGAGATCCTCGACTCCCCCGACCCCGCGCAGGGCACGGCCGACCCCAGCCTGACCGGCCCACCGTCCGTGGCCTTCGAGGACGTGCTGTTCACCTATCGCGACCGCGACCGTCCCGCCCTGGACGGCTTCCGTCTCGCCATCGAGCCGGGCGAGCGCGTCGCCCTGGTCGGCCGCTCCGGTGCGGGCAAGACCACCGTCGCCTCGCTGCTCCTGCGCTTCTTCGACCCGGAGTCCGGGCGCGTCACCGTCAACGGCGTCGATGTGCGCGACCTGCCCCTCGACCGGCTGCGCGCCCTGGTCGCGGTGGTCTCCCAGGACACCTACCTCTTCCACGGCACAGTCCGCCGCAATCTCGCGCTCGCCCAGCCCGGCGCCACCGACGACCAGCTCGAAGCCGCCGCCCGCGCCGCGCGGGCGCACGACTTCATCGCCGCGCTGCCCGACGGCTACGACACCGTGGTGGGCGAGCGCGGCCTGAAGCTGTCCGGCGGCGAACGCCAGCGCATCGCCATCGCCCGCGCCCTGCTCAAGGACGCCCCCATCCTCGTCCTCGACGAGGCCACCTCCAGCGTCGACGCCGCTAACGAGGCCGCCATCCAGCACGCCCTCGACACCCTGTCCGGCGGCCGGACCACCCTCATGATCGCCCACCGGCTGTCGACCGTACGCACCGCCGACCGCATCATCGTCATGGCCGACGGGCTCATCGCCGAAGCCGGGCCGCCCGGCGAACTGCTGGCCGGCCAGGGCGCGTACGCCCGCCTCGTCGCCGCCCAGGACGGAGCCACCCGATGACCACCCTCACCGCCACCACCCCCCGGCCCCGGCCCGGAGCCCGGTTCCGCCCGTTGCTCGCCCTGCTGGGCCCCCACCGGCCGCTGCTGTTCACCGCGATCGCCAGCGGCATCGCCCACCACCTGGTCGTCCTCGCCTCCGCCGGAGTCGGCGCGTGGGTCGTCAGCCGCGCCATCACCGGCTCCACCCCCGACGAGCTGCGCGGCGGCCTGATCGCGCTCGGCCTCCTCCTGCCCTTCCTGGCCCTCACCCCATGGCTGGAGTCCTACCTCGCCCACGTCGCGGCCTTCCGCGTGCTGGCCGACGTCCGTGGGCGCGTCTACGCCGCCTTCGAACGCCTCGCCCCCGGCTATCTCCTCCAGCGACGCTCCGGCGACCTCGGCAGCACCGCCATCTCCGACGTCGAACAACTGGAACTGTGGTTCGCCCACACCCTCAGCCCGCTCATCAGCGCCGTCACCGTCCCCGTCGCCGCGCTGACCGCCCTGGCCGTCTTCCATCCCGCCCTCGCAGCGGCCCTCGCCCCCGCCCTGATCCTGCTCGCGCTCCTGCCCGCCTGGCTGCGCAAACACGCCGCCGCCCAGGGCGCCAGGCTGCGCGCCGAACTCGGCGAGCTCAACGCCGAAGCCGTCGACACCCTCCAGGGCCTGCGCGAACTACTGACCTCCGGAGCCGGCGCCCGCCAGCTCGACCGGCTGGCCGAACACGACCAGCGGCTCCTGGACGCCAAACTCGCGCACGGCCGCCGCTCCGGCCTCGAACACGCCGTCACCAACGCCGCCACCACCCTCGGCCTCCTCGCCGTCCTGGTCACCGCCGCCCTGCTGACGTCGGCGGGCAGCCTGCAGCCCACCCTCTTCCCGGTGGCCGTCATCCTGGCCGCCACCACGTTCGCCCCGGTCATCGCCGTGACCGACGTCGCCCGCGACCTCAACCTCGTCATCGCCGCCGGCGACCGCATCATGACCATCCTCGACACCCCCGCCCCGGTCACCGACCGGGTGACGGCCGCACCTCCCGGTCCCGTCGAGCCTCGCGTCCGCTTCGACGGGGTCCGCTTCCGTTACGCCCCCGATCTGCCCGAAGCGCTCGCGGGCGTCACCCTCGACATCGCACCCGGCGAGACGGTCGCCCTGGTCGGCCACTCCGGCGCCGGCAAGTCCACCTGCGCCAGCCTGCTCATGCGCATGTGGGACGTCACGGCGGGGGCCATCGAGATCGGCGGCCACGACATCCGCGACTTCCCCCAGGAAGATCTGCGCAGTCTGATCACCCTCGTGCCCCAGGACGTCTACCTGTTCAACATCCCGCTGCGCGACAACATCCGCCTCGGCCGCCCCGATGCCCCCGACGAGGACGTGGAAGCGGCCGCCCGTGCCGCCCACGCCCACGAGTTCATCACCGGCCTGCCCGACGGCTACGACACCCTGCCCGGCGAACTCGGCGCCCGCCTGTCCGGCGGACAGCGTCAGCGCATCGCCATCGCCCGCGCCCTGCTCAAGGACTCGCCCATCCTCATCATGGACGAGGCCGTCTCCAACCTCGACGCGGAGAGCGAGCAGGAGGTCGCCGCCGCCATGACCGCGGCACGGCGTGACCGCACCACGCTCGTCATCGCCCACCGCCTGTCCACGATCCGCACAGCTGACCGCATCGTCGTCCTGGACGGAGGCCACATCGCGGAGACCGGCACGCACGCGGAACTCATCGCGCGTACGGGTGCCTACACCGAACTGCTGGCCACCCAGCTCGTACACGAGTGATCAGACGGATGCTCGCACTCAGGGGCTCGGCGGTCCAGCCCGAAATGGCACCAGCCCCACCTGTCCCGCTCACGACTGGGCCTGCGTCCGAAGCCGATCTGACCAGGGGAGGCTGAACCGAGGCGGCGTGCGTGCGCTGTCCGGGCTCCGGAAGTAGCACGGCCGTACAGCTGGGCGTCGTAGCTGTCCAGTACCCGGACACGGTTTCTTCCATCCCCGGTTGGCTCTAGGGTGTGGTACGCAGTCGGTTCTCCCTGCCAGCCAGGCAAGGAGTCGCAAGAGGGAACCTGGTGCGAATCCGGGACTGCCCCGCAGCGGTGAGTGGGAACGAACGCCGTCATCAGCACTCGGCCAGAAGGCCGGGGAAGCGACGGCCAGTAGGAACAAGCAAGACGCCCACGAGTCCGAAGACCTGCCACTGCCCGCTCGCATCCTGCGTGCGGTGACGTCGACGGCCTCGAGGGAGGGCCCGGCGAGCACGTGGGCGATGCATGCTCACGTCGCTTGCGTGTGCCTTCGTCCGAGTGCCGCGGATGTCTTCCGTGACTCGCGAAGGAGAGTTTCGTGACCGAGCGTTCGCTCGCCACCGTCTACGGCTACCCCCGTCAGGGAGCCGACCGCGAACTGAAGAAGGCCGTCGAGGGCTACTGGGCCGGCAAGGTCAGCGCCGACGAGTTGCACGAGACCGCCGCGCGGCTGCGCCGCGCCGCTTGGCGCGAGCTGGCCGACGCCGGGCTGGGTGAAGTTCCCTCCGGCGACTTCTCGCTCTACGACCATGTGCTGGACACCAGCGTCATGGTGGGCGCGATCCCCGAACGCCATCGAGCGGCCGTCGAGGCCGACGCGCTGGACGGGTACTTCGCGATGGCCCGCGGCACCCAGGACGTCGCTCCGCTGGAGATGACCAAGTGGTTCGACACCAACTACCACTACCTTGTGCCGGAGCTGGGGCCTGACACCGAGTTCACCGCCAATTGCGTCAAGCAGGTCGGCGAGCTCAACGAGGCGCTGCTCCAGGGGCACAATCCGCGGCCGGTGCTGGTCGGCCCCGTCACCTACCTGCTCCTGTCCAAGCCCGCGCCGGGCGTGGCAGCCGACTTCGACCCGCTGTCGCTGCTGGACAAGCTGCTGCCCGTCTATGCCGAGATCCTCACGTTTCTGCTGTCGGCGGGCGCCGAGTGGGTGCAGCTCGACGAGCCGGCGTTCGCGCAGGACCAGCCGAAGGCGGCCCTCGACGCCCTCGCCCGCGCCTACCGCGAGCTGGGAGCCCTGAAGCAGCGCCCGAAGATCCTCGTCGCCACCTACTTCGACCGGCTCGGCGACGCCCTCCCGATCCTGGCCGCCGCTCCCGTCAACGGGCTGGGCCTGGACTTCACCGGCCCGGCCGCCGCCAACCTCGACGACCTGGCGAGCGCCGGTGGGCTGCCCGGCAAGCGCCTGGTCGCGGGCGTGGTCGACGGGCGCAACGTCTGGATCAACGATGTGGAGAGGTCGCTGTCCACCCTCGGGACCCTGCTCGGCCTGGCCGACCGGGTCGATGTGGCCGCCTCGTGCTCCCTGCTGCACGTGCCGTACGACGCCACGCTGGAAACCGGCCTCGACCCCGAGGTGCGGCGCTGGCTGGCCTTCGCCCGCCAGAAGACCGCCGAGATCGTCGCCTTGAGCCGGGGCATCTCCAAGGGGACGAACGCCATCGCCGACCTGATCGGCGACAACCAGGCCGCGCTGCGCTCGCGGGCCGCGTCGCCGCTGACCACCAACCAGGCGGTCCGCGAACGGGCTGCCGCCGTGACCGACGCGGACGCCCGCCGTGCCGGATCCTACGGCGAGCGGGTCGACGCCCAGCGTGCCCGGCTGAAGCTGCCGCTGCTGCCCACCACCACGATCGGCTCGTTCCCGCAGACGAACGAGCTCCGCGTCGCCCGCGCCGACCTGCGGGCGGGCCGCATCGACCAGGCCACCTACGACGAGCGCATCGCCGCCGAGATCCGCCAGGTGCTCGCCTTCCAGGAGGAGGCCGGCCTGGACGTCCTGGTGCACGGGGAGCCCGAGCGCAACGACATGGTGCAGTACTTCGCCGAGCGACTCGACGGCTACGTCGCGACCCAGCACGGCTGGGTGCAGTCGTACGGCAGCCGCTACGTGCGCCCGCCGATCCTGGCCGGTGACATCGCCCGCCCGCAGCCGATGACGCTGCGCTGGACGACCTACGCCCAGTCTCAGACGAGCAAGCCGGTCAAGGGCATGCTCACCGGGCCGGTGACCATGCTGGCCTGGTCCTTCGTCCGTGACGACCAGCCGCTCGGCGAGACCGCCCGCCAGGTCGCACTCGCGTTGCGCGACGAGGTGAACGACCTGGAGGCCGCGGGGACGGCCGTCGTCCAGGTCGACGAGCCCGCTCTGCGCGAGACGCTCCCGCTGCGCGCCGCCGACCGGCCCTCCTACCTGGAGTGGGCGACCGAGGCTTTCCGGCTGGCCACCTCCGGCGTACGTGACGACACCCAGATCCACACGCACATGTGCTACGCCGAGTTCGGCGAGATCCTGGCGGCGATCGACGCGCTCGACGCGGATGTGATCAGCCTGGAGGCCGCTCGCTCGCACATGGAGGTCGCCCACGAGCTGGCCGAGGGCGGCTACCCGCGCGAGGTCGGGCCCGGCGTGTACGACATCCACTCGCCGCGAGTGCCCTCCACCGACGAGATCGAGCGCCTGCTGCGAGAGGGACTGGCGGCCATCCCGGTCGAGCGGCTGTGGGGCAATCCCGACTGCGGGTTGAAGACCCGCGGGTGGGACGAGGTCCGCAGCTCACTGAGGAATCTCACGGAGGCGGCGCGCCTGGTCCGTGAGGGCCGGGACGGCTGAGCCGGCCGCTGGGCCCGGCGTTCGGCCGGGCCCAGCACCCCTCTCGAAAGGGTGATCAGGATGACCAATCCCCCCAAAGTGCATGCGTTTCGGCTGGGTGAGATCGAGATGGTGGCCATCAGCCAGGAGGACTACGACCAGCTACTCGGGACACGCCGTCGGATGGGCGCCCAGGGCAACCGGCTCCGCGGACTGAGGACACAGCTCGACCTGGCTCAGGATCGGCTGGAAAGGATCAGTGAGCTGGTCAGGACTGGCCACACAGCGGACAACGGGTGTGACAGCGATTGTCTGAAGTGCGCCATTGTCGCCCTGCTCGTTGATCCCTCTCATACGGTCGAGGACGCATGAGAAGGATCACCGTATGCCGCGACTGCTGCTGCGGCAGCGTGCGCAAGGTTCCCGGTCTCGATCACGATGAGCAGACTCGCCAGTTGGCCGAAGTCGCCGAAATCCGGGTGAGCGCCTGCCTCGACGTGTGCGACCAAGCCAACGTCATCGTCGTGCAACCGACTCCGGAGGGCAGGGCTGCTGGTGGGCGGCCCGTGTGGCTGGCGC
>NZ_SMJZ01000329.1 GCF_004348345.1 Nonomuraea longispora | reverse complement strand
CCCTCACCCCGTCCGGACGATCAGGTCGGCGCGCTCCCGCGTGCGGTCCTCGGCGAACCACGTCCGCTCGGCCGCGAACCACGTACGCCACCGGGGCTCCAGCTCGGGCCCGTCCCGCCGCAGGACGCGCGCCAGCCGCACGGCCTCGGGAGCCTCCACCCAGACGGTGTACGCCAGCAGCTCCGCCACCGAGGCCCTGGCCGCGCCGACCCCCTCGATGACGAGCGCCGGCGCGACGGGCACGCCCACCTGCTCGGCGTATTCGCCCCGCACCCAGTCGTACCTGCGGAAACCTCCGGGGCGGCCGTGCCGCAGCGGCTCGATCACCTGCGACTCCAGCGCGTGGAACCAGCCGCCTGGCCCGTCCTCCCACGGCACGGGGAAGTCGTCGCTGTGGACCACCTGGCACCCGAGGCCGGCGGCGAGCCGCCGCGCGAACGTCGTCTTGCCGGATCCGGCCGGCCCGTCCACGGCCACCAGCCGGACGGGCCCGCACGACGGGGGCAGCTTCCCGATGTGATCGGCCGGCGGATTCATCGGACCAGGGTAGAGGAGAGGGGGCTCGTACCTGAGAGAATGTTCTTTCGCCCTTGGAGCGCATGTAGGAGGTTGATCTTGCTGGGACCCCTCGGCGACATCGTCGTGCTCGATCTGTCCAGGGCCCTGGCCGGGCCGCACGCCGCGCAGATGCTGGGTGACCTGGGCGCCAGGGTGATCAAGGTCGAGCATCCGGACGGCGGTGACGAGTCGCGGGGCTGGGGCCCGCCGTTCGCCGGGCCGGATCACGATATCTCGACCTATTTCCTGGCGGCCAACCGCAACAAGCAGTCCATCACCGTCGACCTCAAGTCCGCGGAGGGCAAGGAGCTCATCGAGCGCCTCGTCCGCCAGAGCGACGTCCTCGTGGAGAACTTCCGCACCGGCGTGCTCGACCGCCTCGGATTCTCCGCCGAGCGCCTCCACGAGCTCAACCCCCGCCTCGTCATCCTGTCCATCACCGGGTTCGGCCACGACGGCCCTGAAGGCGGCCGCCCCGGCTACGACGGGATCGCCCAGGGCGAGGGCGGCCTGATGTCGCTGACCGGCCCCTCACCCGACGAGCCCTACCGCGTCGGCGCGTCCATCGCCGACCTGCTGGCCGGCATCCACGGCGCCTACGGCGTGGCCGGGGCACTCTACGAGCGCGAGCGCACCGGCAAGGGCCGGGTCGTGCGCACATCGCTGCTGGCCGCCGTTACCGGCGTGCACGCCTACCACGGCACCGCATGGACGGTCGGCGGCAAGGTGCCCGCCGCCGGCGGCAACCACCACGCCTCCATCGCCCCCTACGGCACCTTCCGCTGCTCCGACGGCATGCTGCAGATCGCCGCCGCCAACGACGGCCAGTGGAAGAAGGTCGCCGCTCTGCTCGGCATCGATCCCGCCGATCCTCGCTACACCACCAACAGGAAGCGGTTCGCCCACCGCGACGAGCTGATCGCCGACATGGAACGGGCCCTGGCCGCCCACGACCGCGCCCACTGGCTGGCCAGGCTGGCCGATGCCGGCGTGCCGGCGGGCGCGATCAGGTCGATCGACGAGGTCTACGCCTGGGAGCAGACCCGCTCGCAGGGCCTGGTCGTCGAGGTCGAGCATCCGGTGCTCGGGAAGATCGAGCTGCCGGGGCCGCCGTTGCGCTTCGACGGGCTGACCGGAGCGGAGCACAGCGCGCCGCCCACGCTCGGCCAGGACAACGACTCCGTGCTCGCCTGGCTGCGGGAGCGCGAACGATGATTCCCCACCCGCGGCACCGGACGGCGCTCTCATGCGTCACCATTGCAAGGATGTCCGACTTCTAGGGAGTGATAGTGAGCCGTCCGGACGCGCGCACACTGATCGACACGGTCCTCGACAAGGGCTCGTGGACATCGTGGGACGCGCCGCCAGCCGATCCGGCGCCGCCCGGCTCCTCCTACGCCGACGAGCTGTCCGCGGCCCGGGTCAAGTCCGGCTACGACGAGGCCGTGATCACCGGCGAAGGACGGCTCGACGGGCGCAGGGTCGCGATCGCGGCCTGCGAGTTCTCGTTCATGGCGGGCTCGATCGGGGTGGCGGCGGCCGAGCGGTTCGTGAGCGCGGTCGAGCGGGCCACCCGCGAGGGGCTGCCGCTGCTGTCCGCGCCGGCCTCGGGCGGCACGCGGATGCAGGAGGGGGCGGTCGCGTTCGTGCAGATGGTGAAGATCACCGCCGCGATCCAGGCGCATCGCGCCGCCGGCCTGCCCTACCTGGTCTACCTGCGGCACCCGACGACCGGCGGGGTCTTCGCGTCGTGGGCGTCGCTGGGGCACGTCGCGGCGGCCGAGCCGGAGGCGCTGATCGGGTTCATGGGGCCGAGGGTGTTCGAGTCGCTGCACGGCTACCCCTTTCCCGAGGGCGTGCAGGTGTCGGAGAACCTGCACCGCAAAGGGCTGCTCGACGCAGTGGTGTCGGCGGAGGACGCGCGGGAGGTCGCGATCAGGGCGCTCGCCGTGCTCGCCGCCGACAGTTCCGCCGTCGTGGCCGGTCCTCCCCCCGAGGAGGACCTGCGTCCCGTGGAGGCGTGGGAGGCGATCACCCGCTCGCGCCGCGACGACCGGCCCGGCGTGCGCACGCTGCTCAAGCTCGCCGCCGCCGACGTGACCCCGCTCAGCGGCACCGGCGAGGGCGAGAACGAACCGGGGCTGCTGCTGGCGCTGGCCAGGTTCGGCACCGCGCCGGCGGTGGTGCTCGGCCAGGACCGCCGCTTCCAGCGCGCCAACTCGCCGCTGGGCCCGGCGGGGCTGCGCGCTGCCAGACGCGGCATGCGGCTGGCGGCCGAGCTGGGCCTGCCCCTGGTGACCGTCGTCGACACGGCGGGCGCCGACCTGTCGAAGTCGGCCGAGGAGGGTGGCCTGGCCGCCGAGATCGCCCGCTGCCTGGCCGAGCTGGTCATGCTCGACGCGCCCACCGTGTGCCTGCTGCTCGGTGAGGGCGCGGGCGGGGCGGCGCTGGCGCTGCTGCCCGCCGACCGGGTGCTCTGCGCGCAGCACGCCTGGTTGTCGCCGCTGCCGCCCGAGGGCGCCTCGGCCATCCTCTACCGCTCGGTCGACTTCGCCCCCGAGATCGCCCAGGCGCAGCACATCCGCGCCACCGACCTGCGGCGCGACGGCATCGTCGACCGGGTCATCCCCGAGCTGCCCGACGCCGCGTACGAGCCTAGGGACTTCTGCGAACGAGTGGGGCGGGCCCTGGAGCACGAGATCGCGCTGCTGCTGCGATCGACCCCGGCCGACCGGTTCGCCGCCCGCCAGGCCCGCTACCGCCGCCTCGGCACCCCCGCCGGTTAGCTCCTACGGCACCGGGACGCGTTCGACCCGGATCGAGAAGACCTCCTCGCGGGGCACCACGACCTCGTAGGCGCCGTGGTCGACCATCCAGTAGCCCAGCGCCTCCGCCTTCATCCCGCTGTGCCCGGTGTAGGCGATGTGCAGGCCGTCGTCGTCCTCGTCGAGCACGATGCACGGCTCGCCGCCGAACGCCCCCACCGTGCGGATCAGCACCAGCCACTCCAACTGCGCCCTGGGCACGACCCGCCGCCAGTAGCCGGAGGCCGGCTCGAACCCGTCGAGCTCCGTCTCGCTGAACAACACCACCTGGTCGCTGTCGGGGCCGAGGGCGGCGGGCAGGGTGCGCTCGCCGAAGCGGGCCACGAAGCCGGAGGCGATCGGCACGGTCTCGTCGCTCATGCGGCGGGCCGCCAGGTCAGCCCGTCGTAGTGGGCGAAGGTCCGCTCGTCCTCGGCCGTGACGCGAATGATCTCCGCCCCGGCCGGGATCGGCATCGGAACGGTGTGGAACTGCGGCACCACGTGCTCCGACGAGGTCGTGAACCCATTGCCGGCGAAGGGCGGAGCGTCGCTCCAATCGCCCCCCATGTGCGGCCCGTACGGCACCGCGTAGGTGTCGATGTCGCGGGCGAACCAGCGCATGACGTAGATCTCGGGCACCTCGGCGAACAGTTCCGATCCATCGAACGACAGGTCGAGCCCGTAGTAGAGCGCCTCCGGCGTGGTCAACCTGACGCAATCCTGCACCCGGTAGACATAGCCGGAAATGACCGTGCGCTTGCCCGACAGATATGGCACGAGCAGACGCGGCGGGACAACCTTCTGCATCTGCGTTCCGCTCACGCTCCTACTTTACGATCTGTTGACCCCGGAAGACGCGATGTTCCAGGCACGGCAGGGTGGCGCGGGCGGCGGCGGTCTGCTCGTGGTCGATACCCTTTCGAGGTTGGCCTGCGGGTCAGGGGAGACCGGGATCTGGCAGAGGGCGATTCTGGTCACGGCCAGACTCTAGCCGGTTGGGCACCCGCCGAAACCAGGTGAGGCACCGCCATGCCCATTCGAGCGGCCCGTACCTGAACCTCGCCAGCCACCACCGGCTCAGCAGCACCTGCGCGGCCACGGTCACCACCGTCAGACCCACCACCGACCAGCGGGTGGTGTCGGCGTCGACCAGCGGGCCCGCCAGAATGATGATCGCGGTGCCGGAGACGTAGTTGGTCAGCGCCATCCGCCCCAGCGGCTCCAGCACCGCCGCCGACCACGGCCCCAGCACGAGCAGCAGCCCCAGCGAGTACGCCGCCGCGCCCGCCAGCGCGGCCACGCTGTAGGTGGACCAGGCGTGCGTGGCCGACCACGCGGCCGTCAGCAGGACGGTGGCCGCAGCGGCGACCGCGAACGACGGGAGCAGCAGCCATCGTGGCGGACGCAGCTGCCACAGCGCCATGCCGACCAGGAACAGGCCGGGGATGAGCAGGGCCCCGCCGCCGACGGCCACCGCCCACACCAGGGCTCCCAGCCCGAGCAGCAGCACCGGCAGGCCGGGGGCCAGGAACGAGGCGGGCAGCAGCACCACCGCCCCGTAGAAGGCGTAGTCGGTCAGCACCTCGCCCTCGTAGAAGGTGCGCTGCACGAGTCCGAAGCAGAACAGCCAGAACAGCCTGCTCAGCAGCGCCCACCGGCTGTTGCCGCGCAGGAACAGCAGGAAACTGATGCCGAACAGCAACGAGAAGATCGGGTAGAACCGGCTCTGGAACAGCGCTTCGACGGTCCAGTCGACGCCGGTCTGCTGCTTCGTGCTGTGCTGCCAGGTGTTGACCAGCATGATTCCGCCCACCGCGAAGCCGCGGAGAGCGTCGAGTTCACGGACGCGCGTCAGAGGAACCAGGTGTACCACCATATGAGGAATCCGGCGCCGATGACGGTCGCGGCGACCTGCGGCCACCCGCGGTCACGCAGCAGCGCCACGGCCGTCAGCAGGGCCGACGCCACCGCGATCGACGTGTACGCGACCGTGGTGCCGGGGACGCCGACGGCCAGCGCGGTGCCGTTCGCGCCGGCGAGGGTGTGCGCGGACTGGGCCACGATCCCCGTGAAGGCGACGCCCGACAGGCCGCCGTAGGCCGCGAGCGCCCGGCCTCTCAGTGCCCCGGAGACGAGCTGGACCAGGGAGGCGAGCGCGAAGGCCGCGAAGGGGGCGGCCAGCCAGGGGGAGCGGGAGATCAGGTATGGGGCTCCGGTGACGTGCAGGTCGCCCGGCCGGGCCGTGGCGTCCGCGCAGGGCGCGGCCGGTGCGGCGGCCGGGTCGGCCACGAATGCGGCGATCTTCCCGCGGGCGCAGTCGCTGGTGAGGAAGACGGCG
>NZ_SMJZ01000328.1 GCF_004348345.1 Nonomuraea longispora | reverse complement strand
AGCCATCCGCGCCGCGAACACCGGCGAACCCTCCAGCAGCTCCACCCCCATACCAAGCCACTGCGACCCCTGACCAGGAAAGACGAACACCGTCTTACCGGCCGAACCGGCCACCCCCTGCACCACGTCGGGTACCGGCGAACCGTCCGCCAGGCCGTCCAGACCGGCCAGCAGCTCATCGCGGTCGGAGCCCACCACGACGGCGCGGTGGTCGAAGGCCGTCCGGCTGGTCAGCAGCGACCAGCCGACGTCGGCCGGGCTGTCGCCGGGACGGGAACGCGTCCACGAGGCCAGCCGCCCGGCCTGCCGCCGCAGGCTTTCCGCGCCGCGCCCCGACAACAACCAGGGCAGCGCGGGCGGCTCCTGTCGCGGCTCGTCCTCGGCCGGCGGCGCGGCGGCCGGCAGGGCCGGCGCCTCCTCGATGATCACGTGCGCGTTGGTGCCGCTCATGCCGAACGACGACACGCCGGCCCTGCGCGGCTCCGCGCCGGCCGGCCACGGCTGGGCGTCCGTCAGGAGCTCCACCGCGCCCCTCGACCAGTCGATGTGCTCCGAGCGCTCCTCCGCGTGCAGGGTCGCGGGCAGCACGCCGTTGCGCAGCGCCATCACCATCTTGATGACGCCCGCCGCGCCGGCGGCGGCCTGCGCGTGGCCGATGTTGGTCTTCACCGACCCGAGCCAGAGCGGGCGCTCCTCCGGCCGGTCCTGGCCGTAGGTGGCGATGAGCGCCTGCGCCTCGATCGGGTCGCCCAGCTCGGTGCCCGTGCCGTGCGCCTCCACGGCGTCCACCTGGACGGGCGCGAGCCTGGCGTCGGCGAGGGCCGCGCGGATGACGCGCTGCTGGGACGGGCCGTTCGGCGCCGTGAGCCCGTTGCTGGCGCCGTCCTGGTTGATCGCCGAGCCGCGGACGACGGCCAGCACGGGGTGGCCGTTGCGGCGGGCGTCCGACAGGCGCTCGACCAGGAGCACGCCCGCGCCCTCGGCGAGCGCCATGCCGTCGGCGGCCGCCGAGAACGCCTTCGAGCGGCCGTCCTTGGCCAGCGCGCGCACCCGGCTGAAGCCGATGAACGTGCCGGGCGACGACAACACGGTGACCGCTCCTGCCAGCGCCAGCGAGCAGTCGCCGTTGCGCAGCGCCCGTACCGCCAGGTGCAGCGCCACCAGCGACGACGAGCAGGCCGTGTCGATCGTGACGGCCGGCCCCTCCAGGCCCAGCGTGTACGAGATGCGGCCGGACACCACGCTCGTGGCGACGCCGGTCATCAGGTAGCCCTGCAGCTCGGGCGGCGCCTGCGTCATCAGCGTGAGGAACTCGGAGCTGTTGGCCCCCACGAACACGCCGGTCCTGCTGCCGTGCAGGGCGGCCGGGTCGATGCCGGCCCGCTCGATCGCCTCCCACGACGTCTCCAGCAGGAGCCGCTGCTGCGGGTCCATCGCCTGCGCCTCGCGCGGCGAGATGCCGAAGAACGCCGGGTCGAACGTCGTGACGTCCTTCACGAAGCCGCCCTCGCGGACGTACGAGGTGCCGAACGCGTCGGGGTCGGGGTTGTACATCGACTCCAGGTCCCAGCCGCGGTCGTCGGGCAGGCCCGAGATGGCGTCGGTCCCGCCGGACACGATCCGCCACAGGTCCTCGGGGCTCTCGATCTCCCCGGGGTAGCGGCATCCGATGCCGACGATGGCGATCGGCTCGTGCTCCTTGTCCTCGGCCGCCTGCAGCCGCTTCTTGCTGTCGTGGAGCTCGGTCGTCACCCGCTTGAGATATTCGACGAGCTGTTCCTCTGTCGCCATGGTGTGCCTTCCTAGCCGTCGGTGACGCCTGCTCAGGAGAGTCCGAGTTCGCTGTCGATGAAGTTGATGATCTCGTCGGCGGTCGCCGAGCTGAGCTGGCCCGCCACGTCCTCGGCGGCGGTGTCGGCCTCGTGGTGCCGTTCCTTCCACGAGAAGGCCAGCTGTTCGAGCCGGGAGGTGATCTCCCCGGCGGTGCCGCATCCGGCCGCCATGACGGCCAGCCGGGCCTCGATCCGGTCGAGTTCGGCCAGGATCTGCTGCTCGGCGCTGTGGGCCGGCGGCGCCAGCTCCTCCAGCAGGTGCCCGGCGAGCGCGGCGGAGTTCGGGTAGTCGAAGACCAGCGAGGCCGGCAGCCGCAGCCCGGTGACCGTCTTCAGGCGGTTGCGCAGCTCCACGGCCGTCAGCGAGTCGAACCCGATCTCCTTGAACGCCCGCGCCGGTTCGACCGCCTCGGGCCCGGGGAAGCCGAGCACCGCGGCGACGTGGCCGCGTACGAGGTCGAGCAGCATCGGCAGCCGGTCGTCGTCCGGCAGGGCGGCCAGCCGGTCGGTGAGGGACTCGCCCTGTGGCGTCTCGGCCGCCACCACCACCCGGCGGGTGGCGATGCGCACCAGGCCGCGGAACATCGGGTGCCCGAAGCCCTTGGCCGCTCCCGCGCGCAGCGTCGCGAGGTCGAGGTTGATCGGTACGAGCGCCGCCTCGTCCACGCCGAGTGCCCGGTCGAACAGGTCGAGGCCCTGCTCGATGCCGAGCGCTCCCATGCCGGACCGGCTGAGCCTGCCCAGGTCGGCCTCGTCGAGGTGCCCGGTCATGCCGCTGCCGCTCTGCGGCGTCCACAGGCCCCAGGCCAGGGACGTCCCGGCCAGGCCGTGGGCGCGGCGGTGCTGGGCGAGCGCGTCCAGGAACGTGTTGGCCGCCGCGTAGTTGCCCTGCCCCGGGCTGCCGAGCACGCCGGCCGCGCCCGAGTACAGGACGAACTGGGCCAGGTCGAGGTGCGCGGTCAGCTCGTGCAGGTTGACGGCCGCGTCCACCTTCGGGCGCAGCACGGCCGCGACCCGTTCCGGCGTGAGCGACGAGATCATGCCGTCGTCGAGCACGCCCGCCGTGCTGACGACCCCGGTGAGCGGGTGCTCGGCGGGGATCGCCGCGAGCAGCCCGGCCAGGGCGTCGCGGTCGGCGGCGTCGCAGGCGGCGATCCGTACGGTGGCGCCCAGCCCGGTCAGTTCCTCCTCCAGCGCCGCCGCGCCGTCGGCGGCGGGGCCGCGCCGGCCGGCCAGCACCAGGTGCCGTACGCCGTGCTCGGTGACCAGGCGGCGGGCGGCCATGGCGCCGAGCGCGCCGGTGCCGCCGGTGACGAGCACCGTGCCGTCGGGGTCGAACGCCGGCGGCGCGGTCAGCACGACCTTGCCGATGTGCCGGGCCTGGGCGACGTGCCGGAACGCCTCGGGGGCGCGGCGCACGTCCCAGGTCCGCAGCGGCGGGAGGCGGAGCGCGCCGCCGGCGAACAGCTCGGCGATCTCGGCCAGGATCTCGCCGGTGCGCTCCGGGGCGAGCAGGGTGAGGTCGAAGTTCTGGTAGCGAACCCCGGGCAGGCCGCCGGGGTCGCGTACGTCCGTCTTGCCCATCTCGATGAAGCGCCCGCCGGGCCGCAGCAGGCCGAGCGAGGCGTCCACGAAATCGCCCGCGAGGGAGTTGAGCACGACGTCCACGCCCGTGTCGAAGGTCTGGGCGAACTCCAGCGTCCTGGAGGAGGCGATGCGCTCCTCCGGGACTCCCAGCTCGCGTACCGCGGGCCACTTGGGCTCGCTCGCCGTGCCGTACACCTCGGCGCCCAGGTGGTGGGCGAGCTGCACGGCGGCCATGCCCACGCCGCCGGCGGCGGCGTGCACGAGCAGCGACTCGCCGGCCTGGAGGCCGGCCAGGTCCACCAGCGCGTGGTAGGCGGTGACGAAGGCGATCGGCACGGACGCGGCCTGCGCGTACGACCAGCCGGCGGGGATGCGGGCGAGCATGCGGTGGTCGGCGACCGCCTGCTGGGCGAAACCGTCGATGATGCCCATCACCCGGTCGCCCGGCGCGAAGGTGGTGACGTCGTCCGCCACCTCGATGACGACGCCGGCGCCCTCGCCGCCCATGGGCGCGTCGCCCGGGTACATGTCCAGGGCGATCAGCACGTCGCGGAAGTTCAGCCCCATGGCCCGGGTGCTGATGCGCACCTGGCCGGGAGCGAGCGGCGCGGCGGGCGCGGGGATCAGGGCGAGGTCGTCGACCGTGCCGCGGCTGGTCACGTCCAGCCGCCAGTTCGCCGCCCCGGCGGGCGGGACGAGCGCGCCGCCACTGCCCGGGCGGCCCAGGCGGGGCGCGTACGCGGTGCCCTTCCTGATCGCGAGCTGGGTCTCTCCCGTCGCGAGCGCGGCGGGCAGCGCACGGTACGACTCCGGGTCGCGGTCGAGGTCGGCGATGACGACCCGTTCGGGGGTCTCCGACTGCGCGGACCTGACCAGGCCCCAGACGGCGGCGTTGACCAGGTCCGCCACCTCGTCGTCCGCGGTGGCGCCGACCGCGCCGTGGGTGATGAGGACGAGCCTGGACGCCGGGTGGTCCTCGTCGGCCAGCCACGTCCGCAGCAGGTCGAGCACGTGGCTGGTCCGCTCGCGCACCGCCGCCGCCAGATCGCCGCCGTCCCCGCCTTCCAGCGGTACGGCCACCCAGTCGAGCACGTGCCCCCCGGCGAGCAACCCGGCCACGGTGTCGTGCCTTTCCGCTGCGGTGGGAAGGGCCGACGGGTCGCCGACGACCGCCCACCGCTGCTCTCCCGAGGGTTCGCCGGTGGGGACGGGCGCCCATTCGAGCGTGTAGAGCGCGTCGTCGTCCGTGTTGCGTGCCGGCGTGCCGAGGTGGGCGGGCAGGGGGCGCAGGATCAGCGAGTCCACGTCGGCGACGGGAACGCCGGTGCCGTCGGTGACGGCCAGCGTCACGCGGTCGGCGTCGCGGGGCGTGAGCCGGACGCGGACCGAGGCGGCCCCGGTCGCGTGCAGCCGTACGCCGGTCCAGGCGAACGGCATGCGCGGCCCGTCCTCGGCGGTGGCCGCGTCGAGCGCGACAGTGTGCAGCGCCGCGTCGAGCAGCGCGGGGTGCAGCCCGAACCCGCCGGTGTCGGTGTCGTCCGGCAGCGCGACCTCGGCGAACAGTTCGTCGTCGCGCCGCCACGCGGCCTTCAGACCCTGGAAGATCGGTCCGTAGCCGAGGCCGACCTCGCCGAGCCAGTCGTACAGGCCGTCCAGCGCGAGCGGCTGGGCGCCTTCGGGCGGCCAGGCGGCCGGCTGTTGTGCGGGAGGCGGCGTGGTCCCGGGGGCGAGCACGCCGGTGGCGTGGCAGGTCCACGGGTCGTCGGCGGCCCCGCCGTCGGGCCGGCTGTGCACGGTGAGCTGCCGGCGCCCGTCCTCGTCGGCCGCGCCGGCCGACAGCTGGAGCTGGACGGCGCCGCGCTCGGGCACGATGAGCGGCGCCTGGATGGTCAGCTCGTCAAGGACGCCGCAGCCGGCCTCGTCGCCTGCCCTGATGGCGAGGTCGACGAACGCCGTGCCGGGCAGCAGCACCTGGCCGTTGACCGCGTGGTCGGCCAGCCACGGGTGGGTTCTGAGCGACAACCTCCCGGTGAGCAGCACCGCGTCGGCGTCGGCCAGCGAGACCGCCGCGCCGAGGAGGGGGTGTCCTGCCGCGCCGAGCCCGGCGGCGCCGACGTCGCCCGCGACCACGGTGCGCTCCTCCAGCCAGAAGTGCTGGTGTTGGAAGGCGTAGGTGGGCAGGTCGATGACCTGCGGGTGGGAGCCGGCGTAGGTCTGCGGCCAGTCGATCTCGACCCCGCGTACCCACAGCTCCGCCGCGCTCGCCCACAACCGGCGCAGGCCGCCGTCGTCACGACGCAACGTGCCGCACGCCGTCACCT
>NZ_SMJZ01000327.1 GCF_004348345.1 Nonomuraea longispora | reverse complement strand
GTGCGTGACCGTTGGCCGGTGGTGCTTCGCTGAGTGGTTTCGCCGCGGTGCCGGCGTCGTAGGCGGGGAGGTCACGCGTCAGCAGGTGATCCAGTTTGGCGTTCACCGCGGCGAGTTCCTGCTTGACCGCCTGCAGTTCTGCCTGGGTCTGCGCTTCGGCGGGGGATGGCTCGTTCTCGTGCATGGCGTTGACCACGACCGCAATGAACAGGTTGAGGGCGACAAAGGTGGACATCAGGATGTAGACAATGAAGAAGATCCACGCCCACGGCCTGTGGTCCATCACCTCCTTCGCGATGGTGCCCCACTCGTCACCGGTCATGATCTGGAACAAGGTGAACAGCGAGCGCGGCAACGCGTCGAACCGCTCGGGCACGACCTCGCCGAACAGGATGGTGGCGATCACTGACGCGATGTAGATCATCAGAGCGAGCAGGCCGATGATGGAGGCCATCCCGGGCACCGCGGCCAACAGAGTGCCGACCACACGCCGCATGCTCGGCACCGCCGACACCAGCCGCAATGCCCGCAGGATCCGCAACGCGCGCAGCACCGAGGCCGGGCCGGAGGCGGGCACCAGCGCGATGGCGACGATGACGGTGTCGAACCAGTTCCATGGGTCGGCGAAGAAGGCACGGCGATAGGCATACAACCGGGCGGCGATCTCGGTGGCGAAGACGGCCAGCGCGATCCGGTCGATGGCGTGCAGCAGCCCGCCGGCGCGCTCCATCAGATAGGAACTGGTCTCCATGCCGATGGTGACGCTGTTGATCACGATGATGGCAATGATCGTCCGCTGTACGAGCCGGTGTTCCAGGACCGCGCGAACGCGTTGTTGTCCCGTCAACTGCGATAGCTCCCCTGCTCAAAGGACTCCGATCCATGATCATTCTAGGCGGGGGCAGGAGGAGCCGGTAGCGGCGTAGCCGTGAGGCATCGAACACATCCGGCACTTTGCGGACCCTTCACGCGTTACCTGGGATGATGTGCCCCGGTTGCGGCTGGCGTGCGCCGATCGGCTAACGTCCATCTAGCGCATGCGGGCGGGCCTGCCCGCATGCGCCGCTCACATCGGCCGCCCGCTGGTCAAGGACACGAAGGGAATGGTGGTGGCGTCCGTGTCAACGGACCCGAGCAGGCCGATCACGTACAGCTTCCGCGCGCGCGGACAGCGAGGCCTGGCCCGTGACCGACGGCGATGCCGGAGGTGGGGGCGATGAGCGTGGCGCTCGGCCTGCTGGCCATCCTCCTGCTCACGTTGGCTACCGGCTACTTCGTCGCGCAGGAGTTCGCCTACGTCAGCGCCGACCGGCTCGCCCTGTCACAGCAGGCCGCGGCCGGAAACAAGAAGGCCGCCAAAGCCGTCGCGGTGATGGAGCGGCTGTCGTTCATGCTGTCCGGCGCCCAGCTCGGCATCACCGTCACCGCGCTGGTGGTCGGCTTCATCGCCAGGCCCGCTCTGGCCGAACTCATCGCCCCCGCACTGACGGCGTTCGGCATGCCGCAAGGAGCGGTGGACGCGCTGGCGCTGGCGACCGGCTTCGCCCTGGCCACCATCATCCAGATGGTGCTCGGCGAGCTGGCGCCCAAGAACCTCGCCCTGGCCCGGCCCGAGCCCCTGGCCCGGGCGCTGGCCTCCTCCACCTTGATCTACCTCAAGGTCGCCGGGCCCGTCATCAAGCTGTTCGACACCGCGGCCAACAAGCTGCTGCGCGCCGTCGGCATCGAACCGGTCGAAGAGCTGCACCACGGCGCAACCCTCGAAGAGCTCGGCCACATCATCGGCGAGTCCGAGGCCCACGGCCACCTGCCCGGCAGCCAGGCCGACGTGCTGGAACGCGCCCTGGCCTTCTCCGAGCACACCGCCGAGGAAGTCATGGTGCCCCGCGTGGAGGTGATCGCCGTCGCCGCCTCGGCCACCGTCGCCGAGCTGGACGAGCTCATCGCCGCGCGTGGCCACACCCACTACCCGGTGCTCGGCGCCACTCTGAACGACGTGGCGGGGGTGGTCAGCCTGCGTGACGTGGCCGCCGTACCGCCCGCCGAGGCGGCCACCACCCGCATCGCCGGCATCGCCCGTCAGGTGCTGATCGTGCCGTTCTCCGTGTCCCTGCCTGATCTGGCAGGCCAGTTGCACGACCGAGGCGAGGAAGTGGCCTGCGTGGTCGACGAGCACGGTGGTCTGGCCGGCCTGGTCACCTGGGAAGACGTGGCCGAAGAACTGGTGGGCGAGATCGCCGACGAGAACGACACCGAGTCGCCGCGTGTGCTCCGGCGCGGCGACGAATGGGAGCTGGACGCCGCCTTGCGCATCGACGAGATCGCTTTGGCAACCGAGCTGAACCTGCCGGACGAGGACGAGTACGACACCCTGGCCGGGCTCATCCTGCACCGGCTCGGCCGCTTCGCCGTACCCGGCGACGTCATCACCGCCGATCTGCCGGCGACCCTCGATCCGCACGCGCCCACACACACCCGGATCAGAGTGTTGACACTGGACAGACACGTCCCCGAACGCGTCCGCCTCACCCCCTACCGGTCCGACAGCCCTGATCCCCATGGTCGGGACGGCCACGATGGCAAGGAGCAGCCGTGAACCTGTCCATCGGCCTGGCACTGACCCTTGTGCTGCTGGTCGGCAACGGCTTCTTCGTCGCGGCCGAGTTCGCTCTGGTCGCCGCCAAGCGCCACCGACTGGAGAAGGCCGCCGCCCAGGGCAGCAAGGCCGCCGCCGCGGCACTGTCAGGCATCAAGGAACTGTCACTGATGCTGGCCGGCGCCCAGCTCGGCATCACGCTGTGCTCGCTCGGTCTGGGCGTGGTCTCCGAACCGCTGATCGCGGGCACGCTCACTCCGCTCTTCCACGCCATCGGACTGCCGGAGGCCGCCGCGCATGCGGTCGCGTTCGTGATCGCGCTGGCCATCGTGACGTTCCTGCACATGGTGCTGGGCGAGATGGCGCCGAAATCCTGGGCGATCGCCCATCCCGAACGCTCGGCGACCCTGCTTGCGCTGCCGTTCCGCGGCTTCACGCTGCTCGTGCGCCCACTGATCAGCGCTCTGAACGCCGTGAGCAACGGGCTGCTGCGGCTGGTCAAGGTGCACCCGCGCGAGGAAGGCGCCAACCCGCGCACTCCGGAGCAACTGCAGCACCTGGTAGCCGAATCCCGCCGGCTCGGCCTGATCGAAGCCGACGACCACGCCGTGCTCAGCCAAGCCCTGCGCGCCCCAAGCGCCGACATCACCGCACACGTCATTCCGCCGGAGCGGATCGACACGGTGCCCGCCACCGCCACCGGCCAAGAGGTGATCGATGCCTGCCTGCGCGTCCAACGCTCCCGCCTGATCGTCGGCACCCCCACCGACCCACTGGGCGTCGTGCACATTCGCGACGCCTACCTCGCACGCCGCCGCGGCACCGCCACCACTGCCAGGAACCTCGCCTACCGAATCCCCACCCTGCCGGCCGGTGCCTCCGTGTCTGAGGCTGTCGCTCGGCTGCGCGCCGCCCGTAGCCAGATCGCCCTAATCCGCACCGAAGACGGCACCATCAAGGGCATCGTCAGCCTCGACGACCTGCTGACCACCCTGCTCGTCCCCACGTGAGCACACGCCGCCCAACTGATGGAAACGAAATAGGAACGCCAGCGGGACTCTGGTCGGGATCGCGCTCAACGCGCTGCTCGGCGCCGTGGTCTCCGCGCTGGTGGCCAACGCGCCCGACGAGCAGTCGTGGTTCCTGGACGCGGTGCGCACCGGGCAGGTCAAAGCGCTGATGGAGGTCCTGGCGCCGGACGTGGTCCTGGTCGTCTACGGCGGCGGGCTCGCGTCCGCAGCCCGGGCTCTTGTCCATCGGGGAACGGCCGTGCCTGCCGCGTACCTTCGTGATGGTCTGTAGCGGCACCTCATGCAGGCGCTGCCACATCCCGGCCTTGCCCCCCGGATGCCGAATCGCCGCAGAGGTTGAGGCAGCCGTGCGGTCTCACTTTCGCCGGCTGTCCCGACGCGCCGGACTCATTCGTCGAACGGATAGGGGCAGATGGCGCGGCCGCTCACGCTGATCGCTGCCGTCATCCATCACGTTCGCAGGAGAGAGGAAAACCGATGAGAGATCTGCAGGTTATCGCCGACCGCGTCGAGATCGAGGCGCTGCGGGGCGAACACGTCGACGCGGCGATGGTCGGCGACTACGACCGTTTCGCGTCGCTGTTCACCGAGGACGCGGTGTGGCGGATCCCCCCGGCCGACATCGAGTTCACCGGGCGGAAGGAAATCCGCGCCGGTATCGAACGGCTGCAGGACGCGTGGGAGTTCTGGGTGCAGAACGTGCACCCGGGCACGATCCACCTCGAGGGTGACACGGCGACCGGCCGGGAATCCATCTTCGAGCTCGGTCGCCAGCGCGACGGCAGGTCGGTCGTCATGTACGGCCTGTTCCACGACCGCTACCAGCGCACCCCGGATGGCTGGAAGTTCGCCGAGCGCGTCCTCGATCCCAGGTACCTCGACACCACTGCGCTGACGGGTTCGACTCATGTGACCTGGAACGCCGCCGACCCAGAGGCCGGAAACACCTCCTTGGCGGAAGGAGCCCGGTAACCGTCTGGACGAGCCGCATCAGAGATGTGGTCCCGCCGGCTGATCCGGCAACGCAACATCTCGGGTGAGTGGGCTTCGAGGATGGTGCCGCCGAAGGCGAGCCGACCTGGGGATCGGTGAAGGCCTTGGTCCAGCCACCGGCGGACTCGTTGGACGCGATGGCGACCGAGGCCTTCTCCCGCGTTCGGTAAGCGCTGGAAATCGCGGCGTAGAGGCTGACCCGTGACGACTTGCTGTCATTCGAGAGGACTGATGCGCAACGGCGTGCCTCCGTCGATGTGGAGACATCCGTCCGAGTGGAGTGCCTCGCGGATGCGTGAGCGGGCGGCGAATTTGCGACGCGCCGTCATTGGACTACGGAGGGTCCAGCGGGCCGGAGGCACGCAGTGCGGCGCTCAGCCCGAGGGGGTTACCGGACCGGTCAACCGGTCCCGCCGTACGACGCCGAAGTCGAGCAGCCGCTGCGGCGCCGGCTACGCGTCAGCTCGCGTTAACGGCAAGAGAGGGCTTGTGGGCGGCTGCGACGCATGAGAGATTCTACCTCCAACGTTAAAGGTCTAACCTCTTTGATGGGAGCTCCCCCTATGCAGCCCCCGAGCCCCCGCTATCAGGGCTACCGATCATTCGGCTACCTGGAGCCGCACACCGACTACAAGGTCTTCGACCTCGCGCCCGAGATCGGCCGGGTCCCTCCCTACGACCTGGGACTGTCCGCGGAGCAGACCGAGCGCGTCACCCGGATCCTGACCAGCCACATGGCGATCTCGCTGCACGAGCACCCGAAAATCCTCACGGCGGACCCCGCCCGGCTGCGCGACTACAACAGGACCGGCCGTAACGCGATCGGCTTCGAGGGCCTGGCGCGCTCCGGCATGACCGCGTTGTTCGACAACTTCATGAACGGCACCAACTGCGTCACCAGCGAGCACGGCTGGAAGTGGGACGACGTCATCTACGACCTCGGCCTGCGCTTCGCCGACCTGGCGAAGCAGGACTTCGTGGTGCCGGCGCGCACGGTGGCCGAGATCGAGCAGGCCAAGGCGACGGGGCGCCTGGCGCTCGTGGCCGGCCTGGAGGCCGCGACCATGATCGAGAACGAGCTGGACCGGCTGGACATCCTGTACGGCTTCGGCGTGCGCCAGATCGGCGTCGCCTACTCACAGGCGAACCAGTTGGGCGGTGGCCTGTCGGAGAGCTCGGACGGCGGCCTGACCCATT
>NZ_SMJZ01000326.1 GCF_004348345.1 Nonomuraea longispora | reverse complement strand
CGGCTCAGGCGGGCGGGCCGGGGACGGCTCAGGCGGGAGGTTTGAGCAGCGCCCTGAGGCGGCCCTCCAGGGCCTGGAGATCGTCGTCCGTGTTGAGCTCCGGATCGTGGCTCGCCACGTCCCAGAGCCCCTCACACGCCAGCCGCACGATCTGGGCCGCCAGCGGGTCGGGCTCGTCGCCCAGCTCCTCGCGATGCCACCGCGACATCGCCTCGCGCAGCGGCGCCAGCAGGAAGAGGTTGCCCGACGCGCCTGTGACGACCGCCCATCGTCGCAACCTGCCCGATCGTACGGCGGCCAGGGTCGCGCCCAGATAGCGCCCGGTGTAGGTCTCGTCGGGCTGGGCGGCCATGAGCTCGTCGAAGTCGTCGATCAGGCGCTCCACCATGCCCTTGATCAGGGCTTCTTTGGAGGCGTAGTGATAGAGCAGGCCGCCCTTGCTGACGCCCGCCCGGTCCGCCACCGCGGCAAGGGTGAGCGCGGTCGAACCCTGGTCGCAGAGGAGCTCCTCCGCCGCGTCCAAAAGCTCGTCCCTTCGCATGACTCCGACTGTACCGTCCGGACGGTACAGTCGCAAACGAGATACCCTGAACGCGTGACCAGACCGTCGGCCTATCTTGATCATGCAGCCACCACCCCGATGCTGCCCGAAGCGATCGAGGCCATGACGGTCCAGCTCCAACAGGTCGGAAACGCTTCCTCGCTGCACGGCGCCGGGCGCCGGATGCGCAGAGTGGTGGAGGAGTCACGCGAGACGATCGCCGACGCGCTGGGGGCGCGGCCCAGCGAGGTCGTGTTCACCTCGGGCGGCACCGAGGCGGACAACCTCGCCATCAAGGGATTCTACTGGGCGCGCCGCCCTCGCAGACGCGTGCTGATCAGCTCCGTGGAGCACCACGCCGCGCTCGACCCGGCCCAGTGGCTGGCCGACAGCCAGGGCGCCGCGGTCGAGCTGCTGGAGGTCGACGAGCACGGCCGCGTCCGTCCCGAGACCCTGCGCGCCGCCATCGCACGCGACCCCGACGACGTCGCCGTGGTCAGCGTCATGTGGGCCAACAACGAGGTCGGCACCGTCCAGCCGGTGCGCGAGCTGGCCGCCGTCGCCCACGAGCACGGCATCCCGTTCCACACCGACGCCGTCCAGGCGGTGGGGCAGCTGCCCGTGTCGTTCGCCGAGTCGGGGGTCGACGCGCTCACGCTGACCGGCCACAAGATCGGCGGCCCGATGGGCGCCGGCGCGCTGCTGCTGGCCAGAGGGCAGACGCCGGTCTCCGTGCAGCACGGCGGTGGTCAGGAGCGCGACGTACGCTCCGGCACGCTCGACGCCCCCGCCATCGCGGGGCTCGCCGCGGCCGTCAGCACCGCCGTGAAGGAGCAGGAGGCCCTGAGCCGCCGCCTGGCGTCGCTGCGCGACGAGCTGATCGAGCGCGTACGCGCGGCCGTCCCCGACGTCGTGCTCAACGGCGACCCCGGACATGCCTCCCAGCAGAGCGCCTCCGCGTCGGGCGGACGGCCTGAGGTCTCCCCGGGAAGGTTGCCGGGCAACGCCCACTTCTCCTTCCCCGGCTGCGAGGGCGACGCGCTGCTCATGCTGCTCGACGCCAAGGGCGTGGAGTGCTCGACCGGGTCGGCCTGCTCGGCCGGCGTCGCGCAACCGTCGCACGTGCTGCTGGCGATGGGCGCCGACGCGGCGGCGGCACGCGGCTCGCTCAGGTTCACCCTCGGGCACACCTCGACGCGTGACGACGTCGACCGCCTGATCGAGGTGCTGCCCGCCGCCGTCGAACGCGCCCGCCGCGCTGGCCTCGGCTGACCGCCCCCTTCCGCCGTCAGGTGAGCAAGCCGTCGGCTGAGCGACGGCGCCGCAGCGACCCGGCTGCGGCAGCCGTCAGGTGAGGAACGGCGCCAGGGCCGTCCAGCCGGGGTCGGCGGCCACGTCGACGCGGGGCTCGCCCTCCTCCCAGCTCACGATCAGCTCCTTGGCGTGGATCGCGGCGTCACCGGTCGGATCGGCGTAGACGTGGATGATCCGGTGCCCCTCCGTGCTCAGGTGCGCGGCGAGCACCGCGTCGTCACCCAGCTTGAGCAGGCGGGCCGCCAGGCGTTCCTCGAAGTCGCGCAGCGCCTCCAGCGAGCCGTCGACCGGCAGGCCGTTCTCGTCGCGGTGCGCGTACGGCAGCGTGATCGCGATGTGCTGGTCGCAGAGCGGGTGGTCGACGGGGCGCAGCGGATGGCGGACCGTGGCGATGAGCGGCACGCCGGTCGCGGTCTGGCCCTGGAGCAGCGCCCACTCGTCCTCCGCGTAGCCGGAGGCCACGTCGGCGACCACGGCCGGCAGGTGCACGGCGGCGACGGCGTCGATCGGCTGGAACGTGGCCGGGGTGATCTCGCCCACCCATCTGGCGACGTCGTCCTCGCCGAGCAGCCAGTCGAGGGCCAGCAGCGTGGCCTCCATCCTGGTCTCCTCGTCGAGCTCGGCGAAGATCGGGTGGTAGGCGGCCACGTCGACCCTTGGTTGGTTGCGCGGCACCCGCAGCCCGAGCATCAGCTTGTCGAGCGCGAACGCGTAGCCGCCCACCTCGATGGTGAGCTCCGCGGCCTGCGGATTGGCCTGTCTCGACGGGTGGAACTCCCACAGCAGGTCGGCGGCGGGCGCGGCCCTGGCCCAGCGGTGGGCGAGCGGGCGCAACTCGGCGTCGCCCGCCGCGGTCACCACGAGGGCGTGCGCCGCCTCCCTGCCGGGCGCCACCTCCCAGACCAGCTCGGGATGGATCGCGGAGACCGCCGGAGCCAGACACTCCTCCAGCCCCGCCGCCTCGCCCTCGGCCACCAGCGAGTCGAGCCGGGGCCTGGTCTCCTGCCACCACGTCCAGAACTCCGCGACGGCCTCGTCCTGCCCGCCGGCCTCTTCCTCTACGTCCTTGCGCCCGAACAGTCGCATGCGCTGAATCCTCGCAGACCGCGGACCCGATCGCGCACATGGGCTGCGTACCTGGCCGGGCACAGGGTCGGGCACAGGGCCGGGCACTCCCGTACGGACAGTACGCTGAGAAGGTCATGGGACTGCGTGTGCTTGCCGCCATGTCGGGCGGCGTCGACTCCGCCGTGGCCGCCGCTCGGATCGCCGAGGCCGGTCACGACGTCACCGGTGTGCACCTCGCTCTTTCCGCCAACCCCCAATCCCACCGCACGGGGGCGCGGGGCTGCTGCACGATCGAGGATTCTCGCGACGCGCGGCGTGCCGCCGACGTGATCGGCATCCCCTTCTACATCTGGGACATGGCCGAGCGGTTCCAGCGCGACGTGATCGAGGACTTCGTGTCCGAATACGCCGCGGGCCGCACGCCCAACCCGTGCCTGCGCTGCAACGAGAAGATCAAGTTCTCCGCGGTGCTCGACCGGGCGCTGGCCCTGGGCTTCGACGCGGTCGCCACGGGCCACCACGCCAGGCTGGTCGACGGGGTGCTGTCCAGGAGCGCCGACCAGGGCAAGGACCAGTCCTACGTGCTCGGGGTGCTCACCCGCGAGCAGCTCGGCCACGCCATCTTCCCCCTGGGCGACTCCACCAAGGCCGAGGTGCGCGAAGAGGCGGCCCGGCGCGGGCTGACGGTCGCCGACAAGCCCGACAGCCACGACATCTGCTTCATCGCCGACGGCGACACCCGCGGCTTCCTGTCCGAGCGGCTCGGTGCGGCGGAGGGCCCGATCGTCGACCAGGAGGGCGCCGTCGTGGGCAGTCACCAGGGGGCCCACGGCTTCACGATCGGCCAGCGCAAGGGTCTGCGCATCGACCGCCCGGCCCCGGACGGCAGGCCGCGTTATGTCCTGTCGATCGAGCCGGTCTCCAACACCGTCACGGTGGGGCCGCGCGCGGCGCTCGAGGTCACCTCGATCACCTGCGGCGCCCCGGTCTGGAACGGCCCGTCCCGCTTCGACGACCTGACCGTGCAACTTCGCGCCCACGGGGAGGTCTACGGCTGCCGGTTCGAGGAGGCAGGCGGCGGGCTCCGCATCGACCTCGACCGCCCGGCCACGGGGGTCGCGGCCGGGCAGGCCGCCGTCCTCTACTCCGGCGCCACGGTCATCGGCTCGGCGACGATCCTCTCCGCTAGCTGAGGGTGGCCGACTCGCCGACCTCCAGGCGGCGGATCTCGGCCTTCTGCTTGTCCGACTCCATCTTCAGCCAGTTGTCCAGCACCGTGAGGCCGAAGTCGTTGAGCAGGCCGTCATGGGTGGAGAACGCCCGTCCAGGGCGCACCTCGCGCAGATAGCCGACCATCTCGCTGAGCTTCAGCCAGGGTGCGTTGGTCGGCGCCAGCAGCGTCGGCACCTCCACCTCGGGCACGGTCAGGGCGTCGCCGGGGTAGAAGAGCTCGTCGTCGATCATGAAGCCGACGTTCTGCACGACGGGCATGTCGGGGTGGTTGACGGCGTGCCACTCGCCGAACACCTTCACCCGGAAACCGGCCGTCTCGAAGCCGTCGCCATGGCGTACGACCTGCACCTTGGCCGGCACGTCCGCCAGCGCTGCGGCGACTGCCTCGCACGTCCAGATCTCCAGGCCGGGCGGAGCGGCCTTCAGCTTGTCGACGTCCACGTGGTCGAAGTGCTCGTGGGTGATGAGAACCGCTTCGGCGCCCTCCAGGACGGGGCTCTCGCCGAACGTGCCCGGGTCGATGACCAGGACCTTGCCGTCCTTCTCCACGCGGACGCACGCGTGTTCGTATTTCGTGAGCTCCATGCGCCAGAGCCTACGCTTGTGCCCATGTCTACAGTGCCCATGGGCCAAGCCACCGGGATCGGCTCACATCCCGGCGAGGATCATCTTGAGGCGATCAGGGTCGTGTTCGGCGAGGTGCCCGGGCTGCCCTACCTTCCTGAGCTGCCCGCCCGGGGCGTCGGCGCCGACATGGTCGGGCGTACGGCGGGGCTGCTCGTCGACCTGCCGGTCGAGGTGCAGCCGTCCGGCTGGCGGCTGAGCGACCGTCCGGGGCGCGACCACCAGCGGGCCCTCGACCACATGCGCCGCGATCTCGACGGCCTGGAGGAGATCGCGCACGACCACGCGGGGCCGCTCAAGCTGCAGGTGTGCGGTCCATGGACGCTGGCCGGCGCCATCGAGCTGAAGCACGGCGACAAGGTGCTCGCCGACGCGGGAGCCGTACGCGATCTGACGGCGTCGCTGGCGCAGGGGGTCGCGGATCACTGCGCGGAGGTGCGGCGGCGGCTGCCCGGGGTGACGGAGATCGTGCTGCAGCTCGACGAGCCGGGGCTGCCGGGGGTGCTGGCCGGCACGGTGCCCACCGCCTCAGGGTTCGGGCGGCTGGCCGCGGTGGAGGGATGGCGGGTGGAGGAGTCGCTGCGGCTCTTCGACGCTCCCGTGGTGCACTGCTGCGCGCCTTCCGTGCCTTTCGCCCTGCTGCGGTCGGCGGGGGTACGCGGCGTCTCCGTCGACGCCTCACTGGTGCGGCGCAGGGACGACGACGCCCTGGGCGAGCTCTTCGAGGCCGGGATGGTGCTGTTCATGGGCGTCGTTCCAGGAAGGGAGACCCGGCTGCCCGGCCCGGCGGCGATCGCCGGGCCCGCGGTGGAGTTGTGGCGGCGGCTCGGGTTCGCGCCCGACCGGCTGGCGACGCAGGTGGTGCTGACCCCCTCGTGCGGGCTGGCCGGGGCCACGCCGAGGTACGCACGAGCGGCGCTGGCCGCCTGCGAGAAGGCCGCCCAGGTGCTCAGGGACGATCCCGCGGGCGGGCGGCAGGCCGGCTGACCGCTCACGAACCCTCCACGCGACGACCGGCCGTGGCGTGGAGGGCGTGGAGGGCGTGGAG
>NZ_SMJZ01000325.1 GCF_004348345.1 Nonomuraea longispora | reverse complement strand
CCCCCGAACCGCCGGAGCCCGCACCCGCGCCTGCCATGCCTCCGGACCCGCCTCCGGACCCGCCAGGACCGCCGCCTCGCCGGACGCCGCCCGCCCCGCCGCGCGTGCGGGTGGGCGTGCCCAGGTTGAGCGGTGGCGCCGTGCCCCTGCGCGGTTCGAGCGGCGCCCTGGTCGCCGCCTTGCCGGCCTGCTGGTCGGTGTCGAGGGGCGCCGCCGTGGCGGGCACGCGGGTGCCGGAAGGAGCGCCTTCACCTTCCTCGGCGCGTACCCTGGCCTGCCCGGTCGCCGCCGTGGCCGCCACCCCCGCCGGGTTGGCAGCGGCCGCCGCCCTGATGACCGGCTCGGCCTTGCGCAGCCCCCAGCGTCCGATCCTGGCCGACGCGACCGGCGGCAGCGCGCCCGCGGACCGTTCGAGCACGGACGAACTGGCCGCCTCGCCGAGCATGCGGGTCGTGACCGTGTGGCCGTTGAGCGAGGCGAACAGGTGCTGGAACGGGCGGCGGTAGAAGAACACCGCGATCGTCAGCAGGGCCATGAACAGCACCTGCAGCCCCCACGGCATGGCCGTGGAGATGATCAGCGCGTAGCCGTACACGAGCACGCTGAGGACGATCGTCAGGACCGCCTGTCTCAGCAGCGTGCCGACGAGCATCTCCACCCAGCGCATGGCGATGATGCGCCCGCTGCCCGGATGCACGCCGATGAGCAGGAAGATCGGCCCGAGGATGAGCAGCAGCAGGAAGCCCACCTTGAGCACCAGCAGCGAGACCGCCACCAGGAAGATGAGCGTGCCGGCCACCAGCGCGGCGATGAACGCGCCGACGGCCACGCCCAGCCGGTTGGACCAGTCTCTGCCGGAGAAGACGGTGTAGCGGGGGTCGTTGCGCAGTTGCGAGGCCAACTCCGCGTATTCCGACTGGCGGGCCCCCACGTCGGGCGCGGGCTCGCCCGCGACGGCAGGCGGGATCGACTGGATCTCCAGCATCTTGCGGCCGAAGTCGCGCACGATGGGCTGCTCCGGATCCGCGGTGCCGAACTGGCCCACCAGCCACGGCTTGCAGACCAGCGTCGACCACAGCGCGTCGGCGTTCTGCTCGACGCCCGGCGTGCCGCCCTGGCCGAAGCCGCCGGGCTTGACCTCGGGAGCGCTGTCGCCGGGAGGCGGCAGGCAGGACGCGCCGCCCGCGCCGGGCAGGCCGGAGAACGCCGAGTTGACGACCTCGCCGGTCTTGTCGGTGACCACCTTGCCGAGCCCGGTGAAGTCGGCCGGCCTGCTGAAGAACCAGACCGCCACGGTGACCGCCAGGACCATCCAGATGACGCCCTCGGCGGTCGTGGTGGCCCGCTTGCGGATCAGGCCGTACCAGGCCAGCCAGATCGCGCCGATGATCACGATCGGGCGGAGCAGCGGCCAGTACATCGCGTCGGCCAGGCTCGTGACGATGTCGTCGACCACGTCCTTGATCGACTGGAGCGGCCCTTCGGTCGCGGCCGCCTGGTACGTGGTGATCGTCAGCCGGTCGACGGCCTTGGCGGCGGTGAAGATGCCGTTGGCCCACATGTTGCCGAGCACGGCGACGTAGTCGGAGCAGCCCAGTTCGTGGGTGTGCCAGAACTGGCCGCTCATGCCGAACTGGCCGTAGTTGGTGGTCGGAGCCTGCGCCCCGCCCTCGGGAGGCATGGGCTGGATCATGCCGTCGGTGCCACCGCCGATCACCTCGGGCGCGAGCGCGCCCGACAGGTCGCAGGGGGCCGCGGCCGCGGGGGCGGACACGCCTCCCACCACGACGGGCACCACGAGCACGGCGGTGACGAGCGCGAACGCCAGCGCGAGTCGTCGGGATAGCCGGACCTTCATGACCGTACCTCCTGCGCTCTGCCCACGCCCCCCTGAAGATCATCATGCCCGTCGGCGACGGGTTTGTCGTGTGTGGGGTTCGTGTCGAGCCAACGGAGAAGTTCCTCGGAGATCAGGTCTACTCCGATACGGCCCGCCCTGCCATCCAGATCACGGAATACGCATTCGCCGTTCCCGAGCGAGCGCAGCACGGCCTTGTGCTCTTCCGACGGCTCCACCCCGAGCAGGGACATGACGTGGTCCACCTCCACCCGTTCGGTGGACCTGAACGCGAAGACGGACGACAGGCAGTTGGTCACCTGCTCGTTCAGCAGGTCTCCCGCGTTCTGCGAGACCAGCACCAGAGCGGTGTTGCGGGAGCGGCCCATCCGGCTGACTTCGGGCACCAGCTTGGCTCCCTCGGGCGTGGAGGTGATCGCCCACGCCTCGTCCAGGAAGATCGCCTTCGGGGCGCGCCGGTCGAGGCCGTTCATCAGCCTGCGCGCGAACTGGGAGACCAGATAGAGCAGCGCCACCGACAGCCGCTGCTCGTAGGAGTAGTCGTCCCTCGTGGTGGCCACGTCGGGCAGCGTCAGGCCGCCCAGCGTGAACACGGTCGTCCACCCCTCCGTGTCGATCTGGTCGCCGCCGGAAGGGTCGAAGCAGAGCCTGGCCAGGTGCATCTCCGACATGGAGCGCAGCACCGCGCCGAGGTTCTTCGACGCGGCGTCGTCCGCCCGCTCCAGGAAGTCGACGACCTTGCCGAGCGAAGGATCGGGCGCGTTCGACACCGCGGCCACCGCCTGGATCATCGCCGACTCGCGCTCCTCCGACATCCGGGGCAGCAACAACCGCAGCGTCTCGGTGGCCATCGTCTTCTTCGCCGCGATGTCGTCGCCGAACGAGAACGGGTCGAGCAGGCCGGGCGCCGCCGAGCCGAGCGGGATGATGCGCGCCTTGCGGCCCCGCTTGTCGAGCAGCCGTACGAGCGACTCCGCGTCGCCCTTCGGGTCGATCACCGCGACCGTCACGCCGCGCAACGCCATCTGATAGATCATCAGCAACGCCAGCGTCGTCTTGCCGCCGCCCGGCTCGCCGGTGATCGCGATGGCGGTCGGCCGGTTACGGCTGGCCGCAAGCAGCGGGTCGAAGTGCACGATGCTGCGCGCCCTGCCCACCGTCTCACCGATGTACGGGCCCAGCCAGCCCTCGCTGCCGTCGTCGAGCCGGTCGCCCAGATCGACCGTCGCGCTGGCCATGCCACCCGCGATCGTCCGCAGCGGCTGGCGCTGGGCGTAGGCGTTGACCTGCACCTTCTCCCCCGGCAACGCCTCGCAGAACAACGAGAACTGGTCGCCGGTCGAGTTGACCACGTCGATGCCCATGTCGCGGTAGTGCTCGACGACCGCCTCCACCCGCTGCACGCAGATGTCCTCGGTCGGGGCCGACACGATCAGGCGGTGCCAGCCGTACACGAACGGCAGCCGCTCCTTGGTGATGCCGTGCTCCAGCATCCGGGCGGCGTCGATCTGCTCGGCCAGCGCCAGCGGCGCCTCCGCGCCCGCCTCCCGGATGTGGTGGTCCATGTCGCGGGCGTGCGCCAGTTTCCGCGCAACGTCCTTGGAGGCCTTGACCGGCGGGATCAACCGCATCCGGGACGAGATCTCCACGGGGAAGGCGAGCTGGTCGGCGAAGTGCATCCACGGCTCACCGTCGGGGAACGGCATGAGATCGGGAAAGCGCGCGAACGACAGATGGGCGACGTACGACTCGCCCTGCGGCTGCACGATCCGCAGCAGCGACCTGCCGTTGTGGATCTCGCCCTCGACCAGCGCCTCGATCTCGCCCTTGCCCCAGCGCCGCTTCGGGCTCGCCGATGGCGGCGGGTCGCCCAGCGCGCCCGCGGCCGCGTGCCGGAACAACCACGCCACCTCCACGGAGGTCGCGTGCCTGGCGTAGAGCGCACTCGACGCCAGTGCCCTGCCGAGCCGCTCCGCCTGCTCCGTCCACCGCCCGATCTCACTGTCGGGCACGTGGTCGTCCTCCATGCCGAGCGTCTTCTCGGTTCTCTGGTAGAAGCCGAGGAGCTGGCTGAGCACGCCGCTGCCGAGCTGCTTGCCGCGCGGCCCGAGCCGCACGCCGAGGTAGACCTCCTTCGACCAGAAGTCCTTTGCCCAGACGTGCCGGTACATCTCCTCCAGGTAGTCGCGCCAGCCGGGCCCCTCGTCGGACGTGGCGTTGAGCGCCATGGCCCACTCCGCCGCGGGGTAGGTGCGGTGCGCGACCCTCAGATGCACCTCGGCGTCGGGCATCCTGATCGCCGCCAGCGCGATCGTTATGTTGGTGGCCAGCGCCTCGCGCTCCTCGGGCGTGACGAACTCGTAGCTGACCGTCGGGAGTCTGAAGTACGCCCATGCGCAGGTGTCCGTGAGCAGGATGCGGTCGTCGAAATAGCGGACCGCGAGGCGCTGGTGCGCTCGTGACGCCCTGCTCATGCCGCCCCCTCAGCGCATGAACGGGCTGTGCCTGCTCGCTTGTTCACTTATCGCTCACCGATTCTCGTGCCCGGGGGGTCACTCGCCAACTCCTCTTCGCTCGGTCGGACGGTCTGTGCCTGTGCCGCGAAGCCCGCTATCACCACGCCGGCGAGGGCGAGGTAGGCCCGCCGCCCGGCCGCGCGCAACTGCCCGGGGTCGACGACGTCCGCGCCGCCCGGCGCCAGATCGTCCTCCCAGGGGACCCTGACGATGGCCCGGCACCTGCCTCTGGCCACCGCCTCCGCCTGCTCGACGTCGGCCATCGAACGCCTGCTCACGCCGTTCACCACCATCACCGCACGCCTGCGCAGCTCCGCGCAGCCGTGCCCGTCGAGCCACTCGTACGTCATCGCCACCGCCTCCGACGCCTCCTCGCTCGCCGGGACCACGAGCACGAGCTGGTCGGCGTAGGGCAGGACCCGTGCCGCCAGCGCGGCGGCCGGGTCGATGACGGCCAGCTTGTAGTGGCGGTCCAGCAGGCGCATCGATTCGCCCAGCCGGTGGTCGGAGAACAGGGACCGGTCCGCCAGCCGCTGCTCGGCGCCCGCGTCGGTGTCGGCGCTGATCACCTCAAGGCCGGAGGCCGTCCTCGTGGTGTATCCGCGCATGGAGAGGTAGCCGCTGACCCGGTCGAGGCCGGACAGCAGCGAGGTGAGCGTCTCAGGGGTCTCCAGCTCGATCTTGCTGGTCAGGGTGCTGCCGCCGGTGTTGGCGTCGACGGCCACCACCCTGTCCTCGCGGTAGTGGGCGAACGTGTGACCCAGCATGAGCGCGGTCGTGCTCTGCCCCGCGCCTCCGGTGCAGCCCAGCACGACGACCCTGCGGCTGCCGCCGAACACGGCCCTGGCCCTGGCCTCGTCGATCTCCGATCCGTCGGTGCGTACGCCGGCCCCGCCGACCACCACCTGGGCGATCCGCCGCCAGCCGCCCGGGTCGCGCCCGACGACCGACTCGACCCGGCGCACCCGGCCCTCGCCGGGGCGCGGCACGGGCACCGGCGGCACCAGCTCGCCGCTGCGGCCGGGTTCGCTGCGCAACGGCGGCGCATGCTGCCCGCGCCCGCCCGGCCGCGCACCCCGCCGACCGGCCCTCGAATCCCCGTCCGTCCCGACACCACGCCGGCCCGCCAGGGAGTCACCGTTCGTCCCGGCATCGTGGCGGCTCGCCGTCGAGGTGTCGCGGTCGCCGGTCGGGTCGGGGGTGCCGGGATCTTCGCCGGTCGCCCTGTCCGGTCCGCCGGACCCGCCGACCGGGACCAGCGTCGGCCTCGCACGGCCGCCGCTCGCCTGGTCCCTCGCCGGGGTCTCCTGGTCGTCCGCCGCTTCCCGTACGTCTTGCGCGCCCTGGCCGGACGTTTCCCCTTCCGCGTCCTGAACCGCGTCCGGCGTGCTCTCAGGCACGTCCTGCCCGGCACCGCCCGGCGCGACGGGAGCCGAGCCCTCGACGACAGCGCCCTCGGCGCCGGCCGCAGCGTCCACGGCCTCTTCCGCCTCACCCACGGCAGAGGGAACGTCGTCGGCCTCGGCACCGTCGCCCTGAGCGGTGGGAACGGCATCCGCCGCGGGGGTCGTGGGGC
>NZ_SMJZ01000324.1 GCF_004348345.1 Nonomuraea longispora | reverse complement strand
TCCGTGAACGACGACGCCGGCACGTCCCGCCACCCGAACGCGGCCGAGAAGACGGCCTGTTCCGCCGTGACAAGGCCGGGCACCGCCAGCCCCACCGCGAGAGGGCGAACGCCCGGCCGGGGGCGGGCGAGGTCGCTGACGAGGGCGGACACGGCCGCGACGACACGCTCGGGGCCTTCGGTGCGGGGGGTGGGCCGCCGCTCGATATGCAGACATGTCCCGTCGCGGGCGACAAGCCCGCCTTTCATGGTGGTGCCGCCGAGATCGACCGCTACAACGCACTCCATCCCTTCATCCTGCTGCAGAAACCCTTTGAGATCTTCCCCGCCCATGCATAAGGATGGGGCGTCATGCGCCGCCTCGCCATCGACGACCTCGACGCCTGCATCCATTTGGCCAAGGACCGCGGCTGGCCGCCCGAGGAGCACAAATGGCGCCTGCTGTTCGAGATCGGCGAGCCGTACGGCATCGACGCCGACGACGGCGACGGCCTGGCCGCGTGCAACGTCCTGACCCTCTACGGCGACGCGCACGCCGTGGTCAGCATGGTGCTCACCGCGTCCCGCTACACCAGGCGGGGCCTCGCCCGCGCGCTCATGCGGCACGTGCTCGACCGGGCGGGTGAGCGCAGCGTCTTCCTGCACGCCACCGAGCAGGGGCGGCCGCTCTACGAGCAGTTGGGCTTCCGCACGACCGGCCGCGTGGCCAAGCACACGGGTGTCTTCGCGGGTGAGCCCTCGGGCACGACCCGCCCGGCCACCGTCGCCGACCTCGACGCCATCCTGGCCTTCGACGCCGAGGTGTTCGGCATGGACAGGTCGGCGGCGCTGCGGCGGATGTTCACCTTCGGCGAGCAGGTCAGGGTGGCGCCGGGCGGTTTCGGTCAGTGCTGGCGCAACGACGACACCACCGTGATCGGCCCGGTCGTGGCGGACGACGAGAAGACGGCGCGCGCCCTGATCGGCGACCTGGCTCTAGACGCGGGCGGCGAGGTGCGGATGGACTTCGACCTCGCCCACGAGTCCATGATCCGGTGGGCGGGCGAGCACGGCATCGGCGAGCCGTGGGAGGTCTCGCTCATGGTGCGCGGCGACGACCTGCCCGGAGACCGCTCACGCCAGTTCCTCCCCTTCATGCAGGCGCTCGGTTGACCGGGTTCCCGGGCCCTGAATAGGGTTTTACCAGAACATCATTCTGGCCGAAGGGCGGCACATGACCTCCACCCACATCGACGTCAGCGCCATCGACCTCGACGAGCTCGACGCGTGGATGGACGAGCAGGGCCTTCCTCCCGGCCCGATCACGGGTGTGACGCCGGTCCCCGGCGGCACGCAGAACGTCATGGTCCGACTCGAACGCGGCGGCCGCCCTTACATCCTGCGCAGGCCGCCGCAGCACGCCCGCCGCAAGAGCAACGAGGTGCTGCGCCGTGAGGCCCGCGTGCTGGCGGCGCTGCACGACACCCCGGTGCCCGCGCCCACGCTGGTGGCCGCGCAGACCGCGCGGGAGCCGGTGTTCTACCTGATGGACCCGGTCGACGGGTTCAACCCCTCGACCGGGCTGCCGGAGCCGCACGCCTCCGACCCCGCGATCAGGCACCGCATGGGGCTGGAGGCGGCCGCCGCGCTGGCCGAGCTGGGGCGGGTCGATCCGGAGGTGCTGCCGGGGTTCGGCAGGCCGGAGGGGTTCCTCGAACGGCAGGTGCCGCGCTGGCTGAAGGAGCTCGACTCGTACGGCGAGCTCGACGGCTACCCCGGCCCCGACATCCCCGGGTTGAGCGAGACGGCCGGCTGGCTCACCCGCAACCTGCCCCGTGCGTTCGTCCCGGGTGTCATGCACGGCGACTACCACTTCGCCAACCTGATGTTCGCCACCGACAGCCCCCGCGTGGCCGCCATCGTCGACTGGGAGATGTGCACGATCGGCGATCCGCTGGTCGACCTCGGCTGGCTGCTCGCGATGTGGCCGGCCGGCAACGACCACGTGCCGGGACTGCCGGAGCCGCGCGAGATCATCGCCTACTACGCGGCGCTGTCCGAGCGCGACCTGTCGGCCATCGACTGGTACGCCGTCATGGCCTGCTTCAAGCTCGGCATCGTCCTGGAGGGCACGCACGCGCGGGCGTTCGCCGGCAAGGCGCCCCGGGACATCGGCGACCTGCTGCACGCGACGACGCTCGGCCTGTTCGAGCGGGCTCAGGAGTTCGTGCACGGCGCGCTCAACTGACCGGATGTCACGATTTCGGAGAAACGATCACATATCGGCCCCCGAGCCATACAATTGCGCGCAATTGCATCTGTTATCGGGGAAGGATCGTCATGCGTATGCGGTTCCTCGGGTCCACGTCAGAGGCGGGCGCCTGTCCCACCCTGTACGAGACCGACCGCGGCACCATCGTCGTCCAAGGCCTCCAGGTCACCGACACTGAGGCGCTCGCCGATCTCCGCGACGTGCTCGACGGCGAGGCCGCCGTCGAGGTGCCCCGCGAGCTCATCACCGAAATCGCCCGCAGGGTCCTGCCCGACGGGTCGGCAACCGCTTTCCCGACCTGCGGAGGAACACCCACGGCTACCGCTTGATCACAATTGCGTACCGCACTGGCATGATCGGCGCAAGCAGGGCTAGCCTCTTGCGGCGTGACGTCCTTTCAGCAGGCGCGCATCGACCTCGGCAGCCAATTACGCCAGCTGCGCGAGACCGCTCGGCTGTCCGGCAAGGAGCTGGCCGAACAGCTTCGCTGGCAGCCGTCCAAGGTCTCGCGCCTGGAGAACGCCAGGCAGACCGCCACCGAGGATGACGTGGTCGTGTGGGCCCAGGCCGTGCGCGCTTCCCCCGACACGACCGACGAGCTGATCCGGCAGGCGATCGCGCTGCTCGAACGGCACGACGACTGGAAGCAGCGCCACCGCAGCGGCCTGGCCGCCCTCCAGGAGGACGTCCGCGACCTCGAGGCGCGCACCAAGCTGTTCCGGGTGTTCGAGCCCGGCATCGTCGTGGGCCTGCTGCAGACCTCCGAATACGCCAGGCACGTGTTCCGCAAGGTCAAGCGCCTCTACAGCGCCGCCGACCAGATCGACGCGGCCGTACGCGTGCGCATGCAACGCCAGGAGATCCTCTACGACCGCACACGCACGTTCCGGTTCGTGGTCTCGGAGGCCACGCTGCGCACCCTCCTGGCGCCGCCCGAGGTGATGCGCGGCCAGCTCGACCGCCTGCTGGCCGTCAGCACGCTGCCGAACGTGGAGTTCGGCGTGATCCCGTTCGACGCCGAGTTCCCGTCCAACCCGGTCAACGGCTTCTGGATCTACAACGATTCCATGGTCGGCGTGGCCACCATGACGAAGGACCTCATCCTGCGCGACCCCGATGACATCGCCTTCTACGTCCGGGCGTTCGACGACTTCGCGAAGGTGGCCGAGTTCGAGGAGGCCGGACGGGAGGTCATCATCAGGGTTCTTCACGATTACCGGCAACAAACCGCATATTAGCCGCAGCAATTGCTTGCCCTCCGCGCCAAGATCGTGCAATTCTGTCGCGAGACGTTGCGGAGGTGACGCATGATGCTTGATACCGCGCTCTGCCTCGAGCGGTTCGCGTGGCACGCGGGTCGTCACGCGGACCTGTCGGTGCAAAGCCTCGCATTGGCCAGTGACCCTGCCTACGTGTCGGTCCGCAACCGATTCTCGGCCACCCTCACGGAGACCGTGACCTGCTCCGACGAGGGCGCGTTCATCACCTCATGGGGCTATCGCCTGGGCACCTCCGAGGACGTCGAGTCCGCCGCCGCCCGGCTCGCCTTCCTCCTCGCCGCCCTGCCGGCCTGAGCCGGCCCGGTCAGCACCCCGCCTTGTAGAGGATCCTCTGCACCTCCGGCTCGTCGACGTTCTCCTCCGTGACGATCGTGGCGTCCGTCGGGATCGACGCCGTGACCTGCTGCCCCTTCACCGCTGCGACCGCCTGCTCGACGCCCTTGGCGCCGATGTCGCCGGGCAACTGCGCGACCAGAGCCTGGACCACGCCGTCCTTGAGCTGCTTGACCTGCGCGGGGCCCGCGTCGAAGCCCACCATCCTGACCTCGCCCAGCTTGCCCGCCTGGCGCAGGGCCGAGCCGGCGCCGGTGGCCGAGTTGAGGTTCGCCGCGAACACCCCGGCGAGGTCGGGGTCCTTCGCCAGCGCCGCGTTGACGATCCTGGACGCCTCACCGACGTCGTTGTGCGAATACTGCACACCGAGATGGGCGATGTCCGGATGGTTGGCCTTGATCTCCTGCTCGAAGCCCTTGACGCGCGCGTCCACGGTGCTGACGCCGGGGTCGGTGGAGATGACCAGCACCTTGCCCTTGCCGCCGATCTGCTCCGAGAGCGCCTGGGCCGCCGCCGCGCCGCCCTTGACGTTGTCGGTGCTGATCCTCGACAGCCCGATGCCGTCGTCCTCGACCACAGTGTCCACCAGGATGATCTTGATGCCCTGCTGCTTGGCCTGGGTCAGCGGCGCGATCATCGCCTTGACGTCGGTCGGTGCGATCAGCATGGCGTCCGGCGCGCTCGCGGTCACCGAGTTGACGATCGGCGTCTGCAACGTCGGGTCGAATTTCTGCGGTCCCTGCACGTCGAGTGCCACACCCAGCTCCTGGGCCTTGGCCTTCGCGCCGCAGGCCATCGTCTCGTAGAACTCCTCCCCCGCCAGGCCCTGCACGAGAGTGACCCTGGTCTGTTCGCCGCCGCCCGCGTCGCTCCCCTGCCCGCCGCAGGCGGTGATCAGGATCATCGCTGCGAGAGCCGCCGTGATCTTGCGCATGGTGGTGCCTCCTCCTAATGGTCGCGGGACCTGCGCCTCCACTGGTCGACGTAGACGGCGGCGACGAGCACCGCGCCCACCACCACCTGCTGCCAGAACGGCCGCACCCCGAGAATCTGGAAGCCGTTCTGCAGCACGACGGGGATGAAGACGCCGATGACCGTGCCGGCCACCGTCCCGACCCCTCCGAACAGGGACGTCCCGCCGATCACCACGGCCGCGATGGCCTGGAGATTGTCGGTGGAGTGCGCGGACACGCCGGTGATGCCGTACTTGGCCAGCGACAGGCAGCCGGCCAGGCCCGCCAGCAGGCCCGCGAGCCCGTACACCTTGACCAGGTGCGCGCGCACGGCCACGCCGCCGCGCCGGGCGGCCTCCACGTTGGAGCCGATCGCGTACGTGTGGCGGCCGAAGCGGGTACGGGCGAGCATGAGCGCGAGGACCGCGGTGATGGCGGCGCAGATCCACACGATCACCGGCACGCCCAGCCAGCGGGCAAGGCCGAGCCCGAGGTTCAGCTCGGTCGGGGCGCGCAGGTCGACGCCGCCGGTGAGCAGCAGCGCGCCGCCGAGCGACATGCCGAGGGTGCCGAGCGTCACGATGAGCGCCGGGATGCGCCCCATGGCGACCAGCACGCCGTTCAGCACTCCCCAGGCCAGCCCCGCGACCAGGGCGGCCACGGTGCCGAGAACGAGCGACCCGGTGGCCTCCATGACCTTGGCCGCGGACACGGCCGAGAACACCAGCACCCCGCCCACCGACAGGTCGATGCCCGCCGTGATGATCACGTACGTCATGCCGGTGGCGAGGAGCAGCAGGATGGCGGCGTCGCTGACCAGGTTGAGCAGGTTGAACGAGGTGGGGAACGTACGCGGCGCGAGCAGCGAGAACGCCACCACCAGCCCCGCCAGCACCAGGCCGATCCACACGACCTGCGGGGCCCCGAGCCGGAGGTGCCTCATCGCTCGTCTTCCTCCACAGCCGCGGCCCCCAGGTCGGGTTCGTCCTGTTCGAGTGCGCCCGTCATGGCGCCGACCAGGTCCTCCATCGACACGCGCGCGGTGTCCAACCTGGCCACCCTGCGGCCCAGCCGCAGCACCTCCACCCGGTCCGACACCGCCATGACGTCCTGCATGTTGTGGCTGATGAGCACGACGGCCACGCCCGAGTCGCGTACGTTCCTGATCAGGTCGAGCACCCGCCGCGTCTGCACCACGCCGAGCGCCGCGGTCGGCTCGTCCATGAACACCGCCCGCCGTGCCCACCC
>NZ_SMJZ01000323.1 GCF_004348345.1 Nonomuraea longispora | reverse complement strand
CCCCTGGCACGGGCCGCGACCAGGGGAATGGCGCAGCTCGCTCGACCGCGCCGCCTACGAGGGCGGCGTGCGGGCGATCCGCGCCCTCATCGAGCAGGGCGAGGTCTACCAGGCCAACCTCTGCCGGATCCTGTCGGCGCCCGCCCCGCCCGCCGCCGACCCGCTCGCGCTGGCCGCCCGCCTGGCGTCCGGCAACCCCGCACCGTACGCCGCGGTGATCCGCGTGCCGGGGCTGGGCGTGGTGTCGGCCTCACCCGAGCTCTACCTGTCCCGCGACGGCGACGTCGTCGAGTCCCGGCCCATCAAGGGCACCGGCGTCACCGCCGGCGACCTGCTGGAGAAGGACTACGCCGAGAACGTCATGATCGTCGACCTCGTCCGCAACGACCTCGGAAGGGTCGCCGCCGTCGGATCCGTCGAGGTCCCCGCGTTGTGCGCGGTCGAGGAGCACCCCGGTCTCGTCCACCTCGTCTCCACCGTACGGGCCCGCCTGGCGCCGGGCACCGGCTGGCCCGAGCTGTTCGCCGCGACCTTCCCGCCGGGCTCCGTCACGGGCGCGCCGAAGTCGTCGGCGGTCCGCATCATCAATGAGCTCGAACCAGCCCCCCGCGGGCCGTACTGTGGGGCCGTGGGCTGGGTCGACGCCGACCGGCGCACGGCGGCGCTGGCCGTGGGCATCAGGACGTTCTGGCTCTCGGGCGGCGAGATCCGGTTCGGCACGGGCGCGGGCATCACCTGGGGCAGCGACCCCGGGCGCGAATGGCTCGAGACCGAGCTCAAAGCAGCCAGGCTCATCGCCCTGGCATCCACAGGAGGAGACTGAAGTGAACATCCCTGTCTGGGTCAACGGGGAGCTGATCGACCCCGCTCAGGCCACCGTGTCGGTGTTCGACCACGGGCTGATGGTGGGCGACGGCGTCTTCGAGACCATCAAGATCGTCAAGGGTGAGTCGTTCGCCCTCACCCGGCACCTCGACCGGCTCACGCTCTCGGCCCAGCGCATGGACCTGCCCGAGCCCGACGTCGAGGCCATCGCCGACGGCATCGGCAAGCTCCTGGCCGTCGCGCCCGCCTGGCCGCTCGGCCGCATCCGCGTCACCTACACCAGCGGCCCGGGCCCGCTCGGCTCCGACCGCGGGGACCAGGGCACCACGTCCGTCGTCATCGTCGACGAGCAGAAGCCGTTCCCCGCCACCGCCGACGTCGCCGTCGTCCCCTGGCCGCGCAACGAGCGCGGCGCCCTGGCCGGCGTCAAGAGCACCTCCTACGGCGACAACGCCAAGGCCCTGCTGCACGCCAAGAAGCGCGGCGGCGGCGAGGCCGTCTTCGGCAACCTCGTGGGCGATTTGTGCGAGGGCACCGGCTCCAACATCTTCGTCGTACGCGACGGCCGCCTGCTCACTCCCACCCTGGAGTCCGGCTGCCTGGCGGGCGTCACCAGGGCGCTGGTGCTCGAATGGTGCGGCGCGGAAGAGACCGACGTCCCGCTGCGGGCCCTCTACGAAGCCGAGGAGGCCTTCCTCACCTCCACCACCCGCGACGTCCAGCCGATCAGGCGCGTCGACGACACCGAACTGCCGGTCGCGCCCGGTCCCATCACCGCCAAGGCCATGCGGGTCTTCGCCGAGCGCTCTGCCGCCGACCTCGACCCATGAGCTAGGGTCATGCCTCACAACTGATCGTGTGAGGCATGACGTGGCAGTCGATCCGCAGCGCCCGGGAGAGCCAGGAGAGGCCGATCCCGCCGCCGGCGCACGCGCCGGCTCGGACACGCGGGCGGCGGCGGACGGACGGCCGGGCGGGATGTCCCGCCGGGCGCTGCTGCTCGGGGCGGGCACGGCAGCGGGTGCGGTGGCCGTCACGGGAGGCGCGGTGTGGTGGCGTTCTGCCCAGGGCCCGGCGTCCCGTGGGCAGGCCGCCGGCCGCGACGCGAGCGGCCGTGGCACGCCGTCCACCACCCCCGCGGGCTCGGCGGCGCTCGACGGGCAGGACGTCGTGGCCGCGGTGCGGAGCGCCATCAGGGGGACGCCGATGGCGGACCTCACCTTCGACGGCGGCCTGACGCAGAGCGAGTTCGCCGCGAAGGCGCACGGCCGGATCCGCTTCCACCCCGAGGTGAGCTCCAGCCGGGAGAACTGCGCGTTCGCCATGACCGTCATCCCGGCGGGCGAGCCCCCGCTGGATGTGACCATGACGCCGTCCGGCGACAAACGCAGAGGCCGGCGTGAGCGGGCCGGCCAGGAGCACCTCGACATGGTCGTCACCATGTCGGGAATCGGGGTCGTCCTCGACCTGGTGGGCGGCACGGAACGGGTGAACGTGGCCGGCTCGCTCCACTCCGGCGACCTGCCGGCGGAGAGGGCGCCCGGCGTGGTCCAGGAGCAGCTCGCGGGCATGGCCGGCTGGAAGAAGAGCGAGCTGAAGGGCACCAGGATCACCTGGGAGCTGGAGCTGGACCGGCACCACCGCCCCCGGCGCTTCGTGCTCTCCTGGGTGATGCGGCTGTCCGACGCCGAGCTCGCCTCCACCTACTCGACGACGTACGAGAACTGGCGGCAAGGGGAGATCACCGCGCCCGGCTGACGACAGGCGCATGCCATGGGATCGCCTCCGGCCCGTCCTGCGGCGATGATGAAGGGCATGGAGACAGCCCCGGTGCCGCCGATCTCCACCATGGGTGCCATCGTCACGGTGGAGCACGTGCTCGCCCGAACCACCGCCCTAGCCGTCCTGCTGCCGATGATCCAGGCCTTCGACACCGGCTGCCTGCTGAACATCGACGTCGTGGCCCGCAACGCCGCCGCGCCGCGCGGCCTGGCGCTGCAGCTCGACTCCGCGTTCTCCGGCGAGGAGAGCACGTCGCTGCACATCACGCTGCGCTATCCGGACGGCGTCGAAGTCGCCTCCGACACCGACCACCACTGCGCGCCGCCGAGCCTGTCCTGGTTTCCCGGCGGCGTGCGCGGCGACGCGGCGTACACCCTCTACCAGACGCCCCTGTGGCTGCATCCGCTGCCACCGCCGGAGGACTTCGTCCTCACCATGGAGTGGCCGTGGGCCGGCATCGGCCTGGAGACCGTGCGGCTCGACGGCGCCGCCATCGCGGGCGCGGCGGCGCGGTCGAAGCACTGCTGGCCGTCCTGGGGCGCCACCGAGGTTCAGTAGGACTTCTGCGTCTGTACGTTGAAGTCGTCCATCTTGATCTCCTTGGCCGGGTCCGTGAGCGGATGGTCGATCCGCAGGACGTCCAGGCCCTGGCGCATGTCGCTGCTGTAGATGTAGCCGTTGTAGTAGTACGCCGACCACGAACCCACGATGCCGCCGACCTCGTCGGGTCCCCGTTCGAAGAAACCGATCTCCTTGGGGTTGGTGGAGTCGGTGAAGTCCCAGACCGACACCCCGCCCTGGTACCACGACTGGACCATGACGTCCTTGCCCGGGACCGGGATCAGGGACCCGTTGTGGGCGACGCAGTTCTCGTCCGGCTGCTGCTCCCTCGGGATCTTGAAGTAGCTGCGCCGCTTCAGCTGGCCGTTCACCAGGTCGTAGACGGCGTCCGCGCCCTTCGTGGGAGGAGTGTTCCCGTCGCAGGTGGCCATCGCGCCGCCGCCCAGCTCGTCACCGAAAACGATCTTGGAGCCGTCGTTGTTGAACGTCGCCGAGTGCCAGATCTCGAAGTTCTCGGGGTCGTCGAGCCGCTGGGCGACCTTCGGCTCGACCGGGTTGGTGATGTCGAGGATCACGCCGTCGCCGAAACAGGCGGCCGCGGCCACGTTCTTCTCCGGGTAGGCGGTGATGTCGTGGCAGCCGGAGCCGCCCCCACTGCTGGAACGCTCGGGGAACAGGTCAGGCTTCGCCGCGATCCTCGCCGACTCCGGAGCCTGGAGCGGGACCTCCACGATCTGGATGAGCTCGTGCGGCGGCTGGCAGGTCTCCGAGTCGGGCTCCGGGCCCGGCGACGAGACGTACACGTACAGGGTCTCCCCGGCGGGGACCATCGTGTGCGTGTGGGAGCCGCAGTCGGTCTGGACCGCGCCGACGTACCTGGGGCTCTTCTTGTCGCTGATGTCGAAGATGCGCAGCCCTTCCCAGCTGCGGCGGTCATCGCGCGAGTCGCACTCCGGGCCGCTGCGCGGCTCGTCGATCGACAGGATGAGCAGGTCTCCGTAGACGGTGACGTCGTTCTGCTGCGCCGGGCAGGTCACCTGGCTGACGATCTGCGGCTTCGTCGGGTCGCTGATGTCGTAGATCGCGAACCCGCCGAAGTTGCCCACGTACGCGAAGTCGCCCTGGAAGGCGAGGTCCGTGTTCAGGTCGTCAGGACCGTTTAACGGGGCGGCTCTCGGGATATTGGCGACGTGTTCGATGTTGTCACTCTTCATCACGCCGTCGGCGGCCGTCTTCGCCGGAGCGCTGGTCTCCTGCGACGACCCGGCGGGCGTTTCGGGCCTGCCTCCCAGCGGGACTCCGGCGCACGCGGAGACCAGCAGCAGGACCGTACACAACAACGCTCCGCGCAGCTTGGCAGAGATCAACGCGCATTCCCCTTCGTGATGTGGCTCAGTATGGAAGCTATGTCAGCAGGTTCGTCGCCGCGCACGGTCTTCATCACGCTTCTGACCATATTGGGCCTTAGCGCCTGTTCGCAGCCGCCTGCCCAACCCTCTGCCGTGGGTACGGAGGCGCCGGTCATCGTGCCAGGCAGCCCCGGAGGCTCTGGACGCACGGCCACCCCCGGGGAACGGATCGGGCAGACGCCCGCCCCGACCGTGGCCTCCGACGTGCGTTTCGCCGAGGCCATGATTCCGCATCACCGCCAGGCCCTGCAGATGACCGCTCTGGTGAACGACCGCACGACCACGCCGACCATCCGCTCGATCGCCGGCGCGATCGACGCCGCCCAGCGCCCGGAGATCAACGGCATGACCAGCTGGCTCGCCGAACTGGGCCGCTCCGCGCCGTCGGGGCACGACCACGGAGAGGCCGAGGGGTACGGGATGGCGACCGAGCAGCAGCTGAACGCGCTGAGCGCGGCCAAGGGGACCGCCTTCGACCGCATGTTCCTCGAACTGATGATCAGGCATCACGAGGGGGCGGTGAAGATGGCGGGAGAACAACTCGCGACCGGCCGGGACCGGCGCATGCGGCTGCTCGCCAAGGATGTGTACTCGGGTCAGAGCATCGAGATCGGCCGCATGAGGCGGGTGCTGGAGTCGCTGCCCGCCTAGCCTCGTGTCAGGGGACGCTCGGGTTCGCAGGTCGCGGTTCGTGAGGGGCGCTCCGGGGGGCTTCCGGTCACGAGGGCCAGAGCATGTTGGTCAGTTCGCTGTCCAGGTCCATGAAGTCGGTCTCGCGGCCGGCGGGCACCTTCTCGTACGTGCGGTGGAGGAACTCGGTGAGCGGGGCAAGCGGCACCTCGAAGAGCGCCTGCCCGAACGGTGACGTCAGGCTGATGTGCAGCGTGCGCTCGCCGTCGGCGCGCGCAGGCCACACCTGCACGTCGCCGTCGCCGACGCGGCGCACGATGCCCACGGTCAGCAACTCGCGAGCAAAGATCCACTCGACCGGCTCGTCGTTCCCTACGTGGAAGGCCATGCGGATGGCGTATGGGTCGTCGGCTGTGTAACTCAACCCGGCGAGCAGGGGGACGGTTGTACGGTCGGGGACCACAAGCCGAAGGCCAAGCTCGGCGGAGACGGTGGTGCTGTTCATCGTCAGCCAAACCTTTTCGTCGTAGGTCCCCTCTACGGGGCTTTCACTGCTCTGACGGACTTCGTCCTGAGCCATGACGCAGGGAACGAAGAAACCCGTAGGAAAGATTCCGCTCCTAGGGCCTTCTGTAACGCACATCACAGCTGGACATTTAGGCATCTACCAGGCTAAACGGCATCAATCGGGTCGTATTTGCAAGGGTTTTGCGTACGGTGGACCGTGATCCGCAGGCGTCGGTCATGAACGTTTCTTGCGAAATGATCGCGACCGGCGTCTTCCCGAACACGACTGATGGTATGCCACCGACCCGCCATGCCGACGGGCAACCGCCGCGTTTCACCCGAATCCCTACCGCTGCGCCGAACCAGCCC
>NZ_SMJZ01000322.1 GCF_004348345.1 Nonomuraea longispora | reverse complement strand
CACCCATGCTGTCCCGCCCAGAATCACGATGTCCATCCCGCCACCCAAGCACCGCGGGCGCCGGGGGCCCAGGCGGGTTCACCGACGGCGGACCCGGTTCGCTGTCAGCACATCCGAACGGCTAGTAACCCGACGGGCGTACCAGGCCGGTCTCGTAGGCGAAGACGGCGGCCTGCGTACGGTCCCTCAGCCCCAGCTTGACCAGGATCCTGCTGACGTGGGTCTTGACGGTCTGCTCGGCGACGACCAGACGCTCGGCGATCTCCGCGTTCGACAGGCCCTGGGCGATGAGCGACAGTACCTCGGTCTCGCGTTCCGTCAGGTCGCCCACGCGCTCCTTCAGCGGGGCGCGCGGAGCGCCGCTCATGCGGGAGAACTCGGCGATCAGGCGTTTGGTGATATTCGGCGCGAGCAGGGCGTCCCCTGCCGCCACCACCCGCACCGCGTGGGCCAGGTCGGCCGCCGACGCCTCCTTGAGCAGGAAGCCGGAGGCACCCGCGCGCAGCGCCTCGTAGACGTAGTCGTCCAGGTCGAACGTGGTCAGGACCAGGACCTTCACGTCCGCGTCCGGCTGTCCCGCGATGCGGCGCGTCGCCTCGATGCCGCCCAGCTCCGGCATGCGCACGTCCATGAGCACCACGTCAGGACGCAGCTCGGCGACCTTCGCGACGGCGTCCAGGCCGTTCACGGCCTCGCCGACGACCTCGATGCCGGGCTCGGCGTCGAGCAGCACGGTGAAACCCTGACGGACCATCACCTGGTCGTCGGCTATGAGCACGCGGATGTCGCCGGTCATGGGACGGTCTCGATGCCTTTCTCCGAGCAGGTGGGCAGATACACGGCTACCTCGTAACCGCCGTCCGGGGTCGGCCCCGCGACGAGGTCGCCGCCCAGCATGGCCGCGCGCTCGCGCATCCCCGGCAGCCCGTGGCCCGCCCCGGGCGAGGACGGGACGCGCGCGCCGGGCACGGCGTTGGCGATCCGGAGCGCGAGGGCGCCCGGCCGGTACGCCAGCCGGACCGTCACCGCCGCGCCCGGCGCGTGCCGCATGGCGTTGCTGAGCGCCTCCTGCACGATCCTGTACGCCGACAACTCCACCCCCGGAGACAGCGGCCGCGGGGTCCCCGTGGTCTCGGTGGTGAGGTCCACACCCGCGCCGCGCACGTTCGCGAACAGTTCGCCGAGCCGGTCCAGCGTGGGCTGCGGGGCGTCCTCGGGCGTGTCCTGCGCCCGCAGGACACCCAGGACCCGGCGCAGCTCGGTCAGCGCCTCCACGGCGTTCTGGCGGATGCCCGCGAGGTTCTCCTTCAGCTCGTCGGACGGGTCCGCCACCAGGTGCGGCGCGACCTGCGCCTGGATGGAGATGACCGACATGTGGTGCGCGACCACGTCGTGCAGCTCGCGGGCGATCCTGCTGCGCTCCTCCAGCAGCGTGCGGCGGGCCCGCTCCTCGGCGGTCAGCTCCTCCTGGGCCTCCAGACGGCTACGGGTCGTCCTGAGCGCCCGCACCCCCGCCCCGGCCACGACCGCGGCCGCGTCCACGACCAGGGCCGCCGGCCCCGCGGTGCTGCTGCTCAGGGGCAGGAAAACGACGCAGAGCGCGACCGTCAGCGTGGTGATCGTCAGCGCCTCGGCCGCGACGCGGGGGCGCACCCGCAGCGCCAGCAGGAAGAGCACCCCCGCCTGCAGGGCGATGCCGGACCCCGTCCACGGGTACGCGACCGCCAAGTGGTCCATCGGCCTCACGGCAGCCGCCTCGTGCGCGGGGATCATCCAGGGGAAACTCTCGGTCCACGGAAGGTACGTCAGCCCCGTCCGCGCGCCGACGACCATGACGGCGATCGACGCCCACCAGGCGGGCAGCGGGCGGGACATCGCCACCACCAGGATCGCCGCGTGGACCATGGCGAGCAGCGGAACCGTCGGGTCGATGCTCTCTCCCCTGGGGAACAGGCCCATGACCAGCGCGTACAGGATGACCAGGACGTGGGGGAGCCGGGACAGCCCGCGCGGACGCGCCATGCGGGGGAGGGGGTCGGCGCGGGTCGTGAACAGGTCCGCGCGTACGGTGCCGAGGGCCCTTCGCAGCCTGCCCACCTCGCCCACGTCCCCTCTGCCCTCGTGCCGCCCCGGTCAGGATGATCCAGCACGCGGGGGCCGCGCAACCGGCTCGGCCGGCGGTCGTACGCGCTCGTGGGCGTGGAAGGCCGCGCAGCACACCAGCAGCGCCACCGCGAACACCGGCAGCCAGGCCACCCGCGCGAGCACCCAGCCCGGCCCGTCGGGAACGGTGTGCAGCCCGGTCAGCGGCGACGACTCCGTGGCGAACAGGGCGATCGCCGAGACGGCGATCAGCGCGGTCTGGTGCCACAGGAAGATCGTCATCGCCGCCAGGTTCGCCAGCGCCACCGCGGCCCAGGCCCCGGGGCGGCGCAGCAGCCGCCGCAGCGGGCCGAGCAGCAGCAGCGCCGCGCCGCTCTGGGCGAGCCCGAAGGTGGCGGCGGCCAGCGAGGGCGGGTCGAGGTTGGACAGCGGCGCCCCCGGCACGCCAACCATGGCGGCCGGGTAGCCGCCCCAGCCGACGAGGGCGACGGCGGCGGCCCCGCCGCCGAGCAGCAGCGTCCACCCGGTCGCGCGCCCCTGCATGCGGCCACGGGCCCAGGTCGCCCCGAGGCAGTACGGCACCAGCCACCCGGCCGCCACGCTGACCCACCAGAGCGGTCCGCCCGCGAGCCCGCCTGCCGGCCCCTCCGCGAGGCCGCCGTACCTGACCAGGTCGGCGCACACGACCACGGCCAGCGGCCAGGCCGGGTGCACCCTCGACACCAGCGGCGTCGCCGCGGTCAGCGCCGCGAACACCAGCAGGAACCACATCGGTGACAGCACGAGCTTGACCAGCGCCTGTACGCTCTCCAGCCTGGCCCCGACGGCCAGCATCACCAGCGCCGCCCCCGTCCAGACGGTGAGCACGGCCACCGCGGGCCGGAACAACCGGGCCACCCGCCCGGCCAGCCACCGCCCGTACGGCACGCCCTCCGTACGGGCGCGGAGGTGCGAACGTGACGCCACCAGCCCGCCCACCAGGAAGAACACCGCCAGAGCCTGGAACACCCACGACAGCGGCGCCAGCTCCGGCAGGTGCCGCAGAGGGCTGGTGACCCGGACGGACCCGCTCTCCACGACCAGCGCGGTCACCATCCAGTGCCCGGCCACCACGCCGAGGATGGCCAGAGCACGCAGGGCGTCGAGCGCACGGTCGCGTCCGACCGGGGTCGCGGCGTCGATCCGCGCGACGAGGTCGCGCATGGGGCCGCGTCGCGCGGACCTGATCCGTGCGGTGAGGTCACGCATCGACGCCGGCCTGTCCGGACACGATCCGTGCGATGCTCGCCAGCGCCGTCGACCCGGCCGCCAGGTAGTCGCTGTGCCCGCCGCCGCCCGCCGCGAAGATCCGGGCGCCGAACCGGGGCGAGACCGGGTCGGCGCCCAGCCCCACCGTGACGAACGGTAACGCGACCGACGTGTGCGGCAGGCGCGCGACCCAGTCTCCCGCCGTGCGCCCCGCCCAGACGGTGGCAGGGGTACGCATCGCGGCGGCGTCCGGCACACCCGCGCCGGGGCTGCCGAACATGACGATGGCGGCGACGTCCAGCTCCGGCGCGGCCAGGCCGCACACCACGGAGCCGTAGGAGTGGCACAGGAGCGTGACCCGGGCGCCGGGCCTGGCCGCGCGCAGCTCCCGTACGAACCCGCGCAGGCGGGGAGCGGCCCCGGCGGCGCGGTGAGGGGTCGCCGCCTGGAGGCTCACGCTGCTGGGCGTGGCGTAGCCGAGCCAGGCGACCACCGCCGACCGGTCGCCGAGCGCGTCATGGAGCCGCAGCGAGCCGCCGCGCAACATGCCGTACTTGTCCAGGTCGATGCCGGCGCCCGGCACCATCACGGCGATGCGCTCGGCCGTGGCCAGGTCGCCGAGGACCTCCACGGCCCGGCCGCCGTCCCGCCCGTCGAAGGACAGGAACCGCCGCGAGGGGTCCGCCATCTCGCGCAACCGGGCGGCCCGCCACCGGTGGCCGAGCCGGGCCGCCGCCCGCTCGGCGGTCAGGACCTCCGCGCGCCCGGCCGCGTAGCGCGCGGCGAGCGCGGCCGGGGTCGCGCCGGCAAGAGGGGCCACGGGGGCGGGTGCGGGCGACGGCACCGCCCCTGGCCGGGTCACGCCGCTGACCGGCCCCGCCAGCGAGGCGGTGACGAGCGTGGTGAGCAGGGCGCGGCGCATGCTGCCACGCCGGCGGGTCGCCATGGGCGGTGATCCTTCCGTGCCGGAGACGTGCTCGGGCCTCGAAGGTAGGGATCACCGCCGGTAACCGGCGTCCCGCTGCGGGGTGCACCTGCCGCGTAGCTCTTACGTACTACGGGTGGCAGACGCTCATGCGATCGTCACCGCGACGGCGACAGCAGGGGCTCGTCCTTGCTCGGGACACGGTGGTGGGTGGTGCCGCCGGGCAGCGTCTCCTCGAACGTGAACGGCAGCCCGGCGGCGATGGACGGGTGCGGGTTGTCCATGAGCTGGAAGTGCAGGTGCGGTTCGCTGGAGTTGCCCGAGTTGCCGCACTGCCCGATCAGCCGGCCGGCCTCGACCCGCTCGCCCTTGCGCACCTGGACCGAGCCGCGCCTGAGGTGGGCGAACGCGGCGTACACGCCGTCGCCGAGGTCGAGGATCACGTGGTTGCCGAGCACGCCGCTCGGGCCCGTCAGCTCGCGTACGAATCCCTCGATCACGACGTAGACCAGCGCGGGCCAGGAGTTGCGGCTCAGGTGATCACGCCAGAAGTCCCGGGCGCGCACGACGGTGCCGGCGGCGGGGGCGTGGACCGGGCTGCCGAAACCGGGGAAGGTCTCGGGGCGGCTCATCAACGGCCTGCTCACCACGGGCTTCCACTCGGTGTTCTCGTCCGGCCAGTGCACCAGGTCCACCGCGTACGTCTGCCCGTAGGCGTGCACTCCGTGGCTGGGCACCTTGTCGGCCGGGCTGTTGACCGCGAGCCAGCGTCCCCGCACGGGGCTCGCGACCGGGATCGGACGGCGCCGCACGGCGCCCGTAGGCAGGAAGGTCGAAGCGAAGCCGGCCAGGAACAGCACGATGCCCGCCACGCTCAGCCACTCGAGCCGGTGGACGAACTCGCCGACCGCCAGGAGCAGCCCGATGACGATCACCGGCATCCGGGCGCGGGCGAGGATCACGGGGAACATGACGTCCTTTCGGGTGGGGACCACGTCTACGTCGCCGCGCGAGCGGCCGGCCTCGCCACCTACCCACGTCGCGGGCACGCAGTCGTACGGGCTTCCACGGCCGCGCGGGCGGGTGCCGTGGGGCGAAACTTGCCGGGACCTTGCCGGACCCCTTGCGGGGAACGCCGCGCCGGCCGTGCGGGACCACGGTGGAATGGGCGGTGTCGTGGTACGCGGGGATTGAGGGGTGGCGGGATGGCCGGAGTGCTCGATCGGGTTCGCGCGGGCCGGGAGTCCGCCGGCCTGGCGCTGGTGGCCGACGCCGGCGCCGTCGTCGAGGCGGCGGCCGCCATGGCGGGGCGGTTCGGGCGGGGCAGCAGGCTGCTGGCCTTCGGCCGGGGCGCGTCCGCGGCCGACGCGGCGCACGTGGCGGTGGAGTTCAGCCACCCCGTGATCGTCGGCAAGCTCGCGCTTCCGGCGCTCTGCCTGGGCGACGAACCCGGCCTGCTGCCGGTGCTGGGACGCCCGGGGGACATCGCCGTGGGCGTACGCCCGGCCGCCGGCGACTTCACCGCCGCGCGCGACCTCGGCATGCTGACCGTCGCCCTGGTGGCGGCGGCGACCTGTGGCGAAGGCACGACGGCGGACGCGTCGGGGAGGGGCGCGGGCGTCGGGGCCGATCACGTGCTGGCCGCGCACAGCGATGACCCGCTGGTCGCGAGGGAGATCCACATCACGGTGTACCACCTGCTGTGGGAACTGGCGCACGTGTTCCTGGAGTCGGAGGAGGGCGCGTGAGCGGCGGTGGGGACGACGGGGCGGGACCTGTGTGCGACTCGTGCGTGACGTGCGGCGACGTGGCCGTCC
>NZ_SMJZ01000321.1 GCF_004348345.1 Nonomuraea longispora | reverse complement strand
GCGCCCCGACCTGGTCGGGGCGCTGCGCGAGCTGGGACGGACCGAGTCGGCCAGCCTGTTCATGGTGCTGCACGCGGCGCTGGCCACCCTGCTGTCCCGCCTCGGAGCCGGGGACGACATCCCGATCGGCACCCCGGCCTCGGGCCGCGCCGATCCCGTGCTGGACGACCTCGTCGGGTTCTTCGTCAACACCGTCGTGCTGCGTACGGACCTGTCCGGCGCGCCCACGTTCACCGAGCTGCTGCGCCGGGTGCGCGAGAGCGACCTGGCCGCGTTCGAGCACGCGAACCTGCCCTTCCAGCAGGTTGTCGAGGCGGTCAACCCGGCGCGCGCGCAGGGCCGCAACCCGCTGTTCCAGGTGATGCTCGGCTATCTGCGCCGGCCCGCCGGCCGCGGCACGGTGCTCGGCCTGCCGGTGGGGGAGGCGCCCGCGGTCGCCGCCGATCCGAAGGTGGACCTCAACGTCACCTTCGTCGACGGTGAGCCCTTCGAGGTGATCCTCGAATACGACGCCGGCCGGTTCCGCCCCGCGACGGCGCGGCGGCTCGTCGACCGTCTCCTCGTGCTGCTCGGCGAGGTCGCCGACCGGCCGGACCGGCCGGTCGGGGAGGCTCGCGTGCTCGCCGGGCACGACCGCGCCGACCTCGCCCGATGGCAGGACGGCGGTCCGCCGCGGACGGGCGGGCAGCCGTGGTACGAACGTTTCTCCGCCCAGGCCCGGCTCACCCCCGACGCGGACGCCTGCGTCTTCGCCGGCGAGACGATGAGCTACGCCGAACTCGACGCCGCCTCCGACGCCTTCGCCGCCCGGCTCGGCGGCCTCGGACCCGAGGACCTCGTCGGGATCGCCCTGCCACGCTCGGCCGCGCTGCTGGTGGCCGTGCTCGGTGTGGCCAAGGCGGGGGCCGCCTACCTTCCTCTCGACCCCGCGTTCCCCGCCGAGCGGCTGCGCTTCATGGTGGCCGACGCGCGACCGGTCGCGATCGTGGTGGACGAGCGCACCCGCGAGCTCTTCCCCGAGGGCATCACGCCCTCCGGTGTGCCCGCCTCCTTCGTCCCGCCGCCGCGCGACCCTCGTTCGGCCGCGTACGTCATCTACACCTCCGGCTCCACCGGCCGCCCGAAGGGCGTGGTCGTGACCCAGCGCGACCTGGAGTGTTTCCTCGCCGCGCTGCCGGTGGCCGGGCCGGGCGAGCGGCTGCTCGCCGTGACGACGCTCTCCTTCGACATCTCCGTCCTGGAGCTGATGGGGCCGCTGACGGCGGGAGGCTGCGTGGTGCTGGCCTCCGACGCGGAGGTGCGCGACCCGCACATGCTGGCCGGGCTGCTGCGCAGGGAACGCGTCAGCGTCATGCAGGCCACGCCGTCGTTGTGGTCGACCCTGCCGCCCGAGGCCGAGCTGCGCGGCGTGCGCGTCCTGGCCGGCGGCGAGGCGCTGCCGCCCTCCCTGGCCCGCGACCTGAGCGCGCGCGCCGTGTCCGTGACGAATCTGTACGGCCCGACCGAGGTGACCGTGTGGGCCACCGCCGCGGCGGTCCGCGGGGACGAGCCTCCCACGCTCGGACGGCCCCTGCCGGGAACGACCGCGTACGTGCTGGACACGGCGCTGCGCCCGGCGCCTCCAGGCGTCGCCGGCGAGCTGTATCTCGGCGGCGCCCAGGTCACCCGCGGCTATCTGCGCCGCCCCGGCCTGACCGCGTCCAGGTTCGTCGCCGACCCGTTCACCGGCGGGCGCATGTACCGCACCGGCGACCTGGCCCGCTGGAACGGCGGCGGCGAGCTGGAGTTCCTCGGCCGGGCCGACCACCAGGTCAAGGTGCGCGGCCACCGCGTCGAGCCGGGCGAGATCGAGGCGGTCGCGGCCACCTGCCCCGGCGTGTCGCAGGTCGCGGTCGTCGCCCGGCAGGACCGGCTCGTCGCCTACGTCACCGCGCCCGCGCCCGCGCTGCGCGACCACCTCGCGGGGCGGCTGCCCTCATGGATGGTTCCCTCCGCCGTCGTCGTCCTCGACGAGCTGCCGCTCACCCCGAACGGCAAGGTGGACCGCGCCGCCCTGCCCGAGGCGGACCTCACGCAGACGGCGGGCGGCGCCGAGCCGCGCACACGTACCGAGGCGGCCGTCTGCGCGGTCCTGGGGGAGGTGCTGGGCACCGGGCCTGTCGGCGTGGATGACGACTTCTTCGCCCTCGGCGGCCACTCGCTGCTGCTCGTCCGCCTGGCCGCCGCCCTGCGTGCCCGGCTGGGCGCGGACCTTCCGGTGGCGGACCTGTTCGCCGCCCCCACCGCCGCCGCCCTGGCCAGACGGATCAGCGGCGGCGTGCCCGTGGCCGACGCCATGGCCGAACTGCTGACCCTGCGGCCGGGCGACGGCACCCGGACGCCGCTGTTCTGCTTCCCGCCCGCCGGCGGGCTGAGCTGGCCCTTCGCCCCGCTCAAGCGCTACCTGCCCGACGGCGTCCCCCTGTACGGGCTGCAGTCGCCCCGGCTGAGCCGCGACAGCGGCCTGCCCGCGACCATGGACGATCTCGCCGCCGAGTACGCGGGCCTCATCGCCGGTGTGGCTCCCGGAGGGCCGCTCGCCCTGCTCGGATGGTCGTTCGGCGGCGCGGTCGCGCACAAGGTGGCGGTGCGGCTGGCGGCGGAGGGCCGCGACATCCGCCTCCTCGGCATGCTCGACACGCCGGTGGAGGTGAGCGGCGGCGCGGCCGACGTCGCCGCGCTGCTGGCCGAGATGGGCTACCGGGTGCCGGACGCGCGCATGTCCGCCGCGGACGCCGTCGCCTTCCTGCGCTCCATGGGCGACGGCGTCGCGGCGCTGGAGGACGAGCAGATCGAGCGGGTCGTGGAGAGCTACCTGGCCGGCGACCGCATGATGGCGCGGGCCCGGTACGACGTCTATCCCGGAGACGTGCTCTTCGTCGACGCGACCGTGCCCGAGCAGGGGTTCGCCGGCGCGGCCTCGAAGCGGTGGCGCCCCTACGTGGCGGGGGAACTGCGCGTGGCCGAGATCGGGTGCCGGCATTCGGAGCTGCTGGACGCCGGCACCCTGGAGATCCTCGGGCCGCTGCTGGCCCGTCTCATGTGATGGCGGACAGGTCCTTGACGGGGGTCGAGGGGTCCATGTCGGCGGCGTTGGCGAGCTGCGGCACGAGCACGTCGAGAGCGTAGAGCAGCGCGTCAGGCCCGCTGTAGGACAGCGCGCCGCCGAGCGGGGTGGAGAAGTCCGTGTAGATCGTGCGGTCGGTCCTGACCACCTTCAGCCGGGAGAAGACCGGCGACTTCACCATCGTGGCCCTGGTCGCGCCGTTGACGAACAACACGTCCCGGTCGATCAGGTCGAGCCGCTCCTCGCTGATCTCCTCCGACTCGCTCTGGGCGGCGAAGCCGAGCGCGTCGAACAGCGCGCGGCGCGGGTCGCGGGCCGGGATCAGCCAGTGCTGCCCGTTCTCCGGCCCGAAGTCCACCACGAGGACCTTCCCGGCGAACTCGGGATGCGCCTCCTTCGCCTCGGCGATCTTCGCGTTGACCTTGTCGACGAGCGCCCGCGCCTCGGCCGGCTTGCCGAGCGCCCTGCCCGTGGTGAGCGTCTGGACGTCCCACGGGGTCTGCTCGTCGGCGTAGTCGCCCGACTGGATCACCGTCGGCGCGATCTGGGAGAGCTTGTCGTACGTCTCCTTGTTGACGGTCTCGTAGATGGCGATGATCAGATCGGGCCGCTGCTTGATGATGGCCTCGAAGTTCAGCTCGGCCGAGAACGTGGAGAGCTTCCTGCCGCCCAGCGCCGCCTTGACCCAGGGGAAGTTCGTGTACTCGTCGAACCACGCGCGCGTGCTGACCGGCACCACGCCCAGCGCGAGCGCGAAGTCCTGGTCGTTCCATCCGACGGTGACGACCCGGGACGGCCGGGACTCGATCGTGGTGCTGCCGAACTTGTGGTCGATGGTGACGGGGAACGCGGGGTCGGCCGGCGCGGCGGCCTGCGGGGCTTCGGCCTGCGTGCCGGAACAGGAGATCAGCGAGGCCGCCAGGAGGACCCCTAACACAGTGCTGACTAAGGTTCGCCGAAGCGTGCGGAAACTGATCATCTGTGGTCCTTCTGGCCAGGCGATGGGATGCAACTTAGGATAGCATTACCTAACATTGATCATGGGAGCTGAAGATGCAGCGCATCCTGCTCGGCGGGAAGATCCACAGGGCCACCGTGACACAGGCCGACCTCCACTACGTCGGGTCCATCACCATCGACAAGGACCTCATGGACGCGGCCGGGCTCATCGAGGGGGAGCAGGTCCACGTCGTCGACATCGCCAACGGCTCACGGCTGGTCACGTACGCCATCGAAGGAGAGGCCGGTTCGGGCGTCATCGGCATCAACGGGGCCGCCGCCCACCTCGTGTCTCCCGGAGACCTCGTTATCATCATGTCCTTCCGGCACGTGGCCGACGACGAGGCGGCCTCGTACGTCCCCTTGGTGGTGCACGTCGACGGGCGCAACCGGATCGTCGGCCTCGGGGCGGACCTGGCCGCCCCGGCCCCGGGCTCGTCCGCCCAGGTCACCGGTCGGTGAGGTAACCGCCCATCGTGCGGAAGAACTCCGTGGCGGGCAGGTCCGCGCCCGACTCCGTGCGGACCTGCTCGATCACCAGCCCGTGGCCGCGCCCCCTGCGGGCCTCCGGGCCGGCGACGATGACGACTCCGTCGCCCTCGTGGATGAACACCCGGCCGGGGGTCCCTCCGTACCGGCCCTTCGACACCGACGCCTTCAGCACGCGGATGCGCTCACCCCGGTAGAACGTGAAAGCGTTCGGGTACGGGTCGGACTGGGCGCGTACCAGCCGCTCGATGTCCCGCGCCGGCCAGCTCCAGACGATGCGGCTGTCCTCGACGGACCGTTTGTGGAAGAAACTGGCCCTCGATCGGTCCTGGGGAACCGGTGCCGCCCGGCCGCTCTCGATGAGCGTGAGCGCGTCCCGCACGATCGGCCCGATCAGGGCGACGGTCCGGTGGAACAGGTCCGTGGCCGTGTCGGAAGGGCCGACGCGTACGGCCCGCTGCAGCACGATGTCGCCGGCGTCCAACTCCTCGTCCATCAGGTGGGCGGTGACGCCCACCTCCTCCTCACCGTTGATCAGCGCCCAGATCAGCGGCGAGAAGCCGGCGTAGGCGGGCAGCAGGGAGTCGTGCACGTTCAGCGTGCCGTGGCGGGGCAGCCGGAAGATCTCCGGCGGGATCCAGGTGCGCCAGTTGTTGGCGACGATGATGTCCGGCTCGGCCTCCTTGAGCGCGGTGACCAGCTCGTCGTCCGGCCTGGAGCGCAGCAGCACGGGGACGCCGTGCCCGGCCGCCAGGTCGGCCACGGAGTCGTCCCAGATCTTCTCGTAGGCGTGCTCGCTCCTGGGGTGCGTCACGGCGAGCACCACCTCGTGGCCGGATTCCAGCAGTGCCTGCAACGTACGGTGTCCCCAAGTCTGGTAGCCGAACATCGCAACCCGCATGTGCGCCTCCTGTGGATAAGCCAATTAGGTGAGCCTAACCTAAATATCTGGTCGCGAGGAGGGTGATCTGCTGGCTACCGGCCCGTTTTGGCATGGCGAAAATGACCGACGTTGGGTGGTAAAACCCCAGTTGACCGAAGATTTGCTGATCAACTAATGTCTAGCAGGTTACGGGCCAAACAAGCCGCTCCTTCGAACGAAGCCGTCAGCTGGCATCGGGTCTCGGCGCCCCAGGCCAGGCTTGTTTCGCCTCACTGATCGAGAGGCGGAGGTTGCCGTGTCGTTCACACATCGGGCGACCGATCCCACAGGATCCGGATCCACGGGCCACGGCGTGCCGGCACGAGACCGCGGCGGTGATCCCGTCGAGCGGCCACATCGTCAAGTGAATGAGGAAGTGCATGGCCAGTAGTGGTTTCAGCTACGCCGGCCCCGAAGGACTTGAGCATCTCAAGCGGGCCGGCATGAGAAGCCAGGACGCGGGCGAAACACTCGGCCTGATCCGCAGGGAGTTCGTCACGCACGCGAAGGGCGACGTCAACTCGTACGCCCTGATCCAGGACGGCGCGGCGGAACTCGCCGGCGGCTACAACCAGTTCTTCCGCGACCTGTCCGACACCATGTACCGGCGGTCCAGCGCCCTGCGCAACGGCGGGAGCAACCTGAAGTACTCCGCCGCCAACTAC
>NZ_SMJZ01000320.1 GCF_004348345.1 Nonomuraea longispora | reverse complement strand
GTGCACGCGGGCATGCCAGCCGGCATCGCGGGCACCGCCACCTGGTCCGACACGTTCGACCAGGAGGAGCGGGGCGCTGCCTACCCGATGCTGGAGCGCACCGACACGGGCTGCGCGCAGGCGGGGGTGTCGTGTGCCGGCCTGCCGTACCTGTCGGTCGGGTCGCTGCTCCGGGTCACGAACGTGTGCTCCACCCGCTCCGCCGACGTTCCGGTGGTGGCGTGCGGATGTGTGGCCGGGCGGTTCTGCGACCGGTGCGTCGAGTGCGACACCTCGCCGCGCGGGCGGATCGTGGAGTTGTCGCCGTTCTCCTACGTGGAACTCGGCGGCGACCTGGTCAACGGGTGCTTCAATGCTCAGATCGGATTGGGGTGAGGCACGTGTGGGAATCGCAGCTCCCGCTGCTGGTCGTGCTGCTCGTTCTGGGCACCATGGCCAAGGTGGTCACGGTCCGCCTGAAGAGTGAGCCCGGCGAGCTGGCCAGGCTCGGGCCGGCGGTCCTGGTGCCGGGGCGCCTGCGGGCCCCCGCGCTGCTGGTGTGCGCGGCCGTCGAGCTGGTGCTGGCCGCGGGTCTCCTGGCGACCAGCCATACGATCTTCAGGTGGGCCACTGTCGCCTTCTTCGCGATGTCGACGTACGTGCTGCTGGAGCTGCGCAGGCGGCGGCCGGACGCGGGGTGCGGTTGCTTCGGCGAGGTGAGCTCGGCGCCGGTCGGCTGGCGTTCGATCGGCCGGACCGTGGCGTTGACCGGGATGGCCGGGGTGTCGGTGCTGGCGCCGGTGCCGGGGTGGGTGGCCGTGCTGAACCCGTCGTGGCTCACGGTCGCGGGGGTCGCCCTGGTGCTCGTGTTGTCGCCGGAGATCGACGAGCTGATCGCCCGCGCCCGTTTCCGTACCCCGTGCGAGCAGCAGCGCGGCCCGTCGGAGTCGGCGTCGCTCGCCCGGCTCAGGTCGAGTGGCGCCTGGCGCGACCACCGGGACGGGCTGACGTCGCCGGAGCCGTACGACAGCTGGCGCGAGCTGTGCTGGCGCTTCTTCGCCTTCCAGAACCACGACAACGACGACGTCGTCTTCGCCGTCCAGCTGAGCGGCCGGCGCCCGGCGGTGCGGATGGCCGTGGTCGGCTCGGAGGGCAGCGAGTCTCTGACGAAATATACGCCGGTATCGGCCTGACGCTAGAGAGCGTTAGACGTCGCTCGACAGGCAGGCCGATATAACTCTATTGGGCTGTCTAGCTTCCCCACTAGACAGCCCAATAGAGGTCTAGGGGCGTCGCTCAGACCGGTTGAGCGCGCAGGAACCTGCCGAAGTGCGGCACCGTGAACGCGATCAGGCCGCGCTCGGCGCTGTAGATGAGCCCTTTCTTGATGAGGCTGTCGCGGGCGGGAGAGAGGCTGGACGGCTTGCGCCCGAGGGCGTCGGCCACCTCGGCGGTCGCGACCGGCTCGTCGCCGATCTGCGCCATGGCGTGCATGTAGTCGCGCTCGGCCGGCGTGGCCCGCTCGTAGCGGCTACCGAAGAATCCGACGGCGAGCTCCTCCTCGGCCTCCGGCGCGGAGACCTTGACGTCGTCGATGGTGATCGGGCTGCGCGGCGCGAGATCCCACGCGACCTTGCCGTAGGCCTGGACGAAATAGGGATAGCCGTCGGCGGCTTCGTAGAGCGCGTCGAGCGCCTCCTGGGTGAACTCCACCTCTTCCTCACGCGCCGGCAGGATCAGCGCCATGTCGGCCGCGTCGCGGTCGAGCTTGTCGATGCGCGCGTAGCGGAAAAGCCGCTCGGAATAGCTCTTGCTGGCCGACAACACGCTCGGCAGGTGCGGCAGCCCGGCACCGACCACGATCAGCGGCCCGCCCGTCTGCGACAGCTCGTGGCAGGCGGCGCAGAGCGCGGAGACGTCGGCCGGCTGCACGTCCTGCATCTCGTCGATGAACAGGGCGATGCCCACCGCGAGGTCGGTGGCCACGCCGGCGGCGTCGACGAACAGCTCGGTGAGGTCGATCTCCAGGTCGCCGGAGTCGGCGCGCCCGCGGCTGGCGGGCACCTCGATGCCGGGCGACCAGTGGGAGGTGCCCTTGGCCGCGGCCGGGTCGCGCATGGCGAACGCCTTCAGCACCCCGAGGAACTCCTCGATGCGCTCGGGCGCGCGGTGCCGCGGGGCCAGCTCGCGGATCGCCATGTGCAGGGCGGCCGCGACCGGCCGCCTGATCGACTGGTCGGGCCGGGCCTCGATCTTGCCCGTGCCCCACAACCGCTGCATGGCCATGGACTTGAACGTGTTGAGCAGGACGGTCTTGCCGACCCCCCGCAGGCCGGTGACGACCATGCTGCGCTCGGGCCGCCCACGGGCCACTCGCTCCAGCACGACCTCGAACTGCTGCAGCTCTCGATCGCGCCCGGCGAGCTCCGGCGGACGCTGCCCGGCGCCGGGAGCATAGGGGTTGCGCACAGGATCCACGCTCTCGGACTCTATTGCCGGATATAGCGGCCGTCTTAGATTTGGGAAGAAAGTGCTACGGCGTGTCCGGACAGGGGCCGGCGCGAGCACCGTCATCGGACACACCCCTCTCACCAGGCCGAACCCTTGTTCGATTGCGGTACCCAAGACTGTAGCGCGGACTCGAACATCTATGCGATGGTTTCGAGTAAAGATCTTCGCAACAGCTCGGAACCCGCTGCGGCGACGGACACGTACGCCGGGCACGACCGCGCCACGACGCAGGTGGTGCACTTGGCAGCCCTGCCGCCCGCGCAATAGCGTTCGGGACCATGCGGACCTTCGCGAATGTTCAGGAGCTCAAGGCGGCCGTCGGCGAGAAGTTCGGCCCCACCGGGTGGCAGACGGTGACCCAGGACCAGGTCAACCTCTTCGCCGACGCCACCCATGACCACCAGTGGATCCACGTGGACGTCGAGCGCGCCAAGGAGGGCCCGTTCGGCGGCACGATCGCCCACGGCTACCTGACCCTGTCGCTGCTGCCGTCGTTCATGTTCGAGCTGGTCAAGGTCGAAGGCATCGCCATGGGCGTCAACTACGGCCTCAACAAGGTCCGCTTCCCCCGGCCCGTCCCCGTCGGCGCGCGCATCAGGGCCGCCGGCGAGCTCTCCGACGTCAAAGGAACGCCCGCGGGCTATCTGTCCAATCTGAAGATGACCATCGAGATCGAGGGCGAGCGGCGCCCCGCCTGCGTCGCCGAGACCCTCATCCTGTACGTGCCCGTCGAATAGTCCTCGCGGCGGCCGGGAGTCAGAGAATGATCGCGGCGAGCGCCGCCAGGCCGATGAGGGCGAGGTAGGCCAGCACGAGCCGGGTGTCCCTGAGCAGGCACTTGCTCCGGGTCAGCCCGGCTCGCCGCGCCCTCCAATAGCCGGCGAACCCCAGCACCGCGAACCCGAGCACCGCCCACGGCCCGAGCAGCCAGGCCAGCAGCGCCACGGTCGCGTACACGCACAACCGCAGCGGATCGTACGGCTCCTTGTTCACGACACCACCTCGAACGGGGCCCGGGGCCGCGCGGCCACCGCGGACAACCGCTGCCGCGACAACTGCGGCCAGGCCTGCACGGCGCAGAACGGCGCGCACTGGTCCTGCTCGGCCCGCGTTCCCACGTGCACGCAGCACTGCGTGAGCCGTTCCTCGATCATGGTCGAGATGTCCATGAACGGTTTGACGGTGATGCGTACGATCCGCTCCCCCATCATCCTGCGCAACTTCCTGCGCCGGCCGGGGAGGGCCGACGACGCCAGCGCGAGGAGAGTGGAGACGCCGAGGTCGCAGTTCTCGCAGATGTTGCGCCACAGGTCGCCGATCTGCGGGTGCGAGAGCGACGACTGCTCCGACAGCAGCCCGAGCAGGGACTCCTGTACGGCCAGCCGCAACTCGCGCGGGATCTCGGTGTCGGCGATGCGGTTGGAGACCAGGCCCAGGTTCGCCTTGAGCCGGTCGTGCCCGATCAACGCCGTCAGCGAACGCCACTCATGGGCGTCGTCGCGGATGAGGTAGCCGACCGAGCAGCAGTGCGGGTGGGAGCAGGGCAGCGCCGTCAGGTCGCGCCAGGTGACCAGGCCGCCGGTCTGCGGGCCCAGGCGGCTGAGCACGCCGGTGTGGGTGAGGCGGTCCTCCGGGTCGATGGCGCCCGACCTGCCGGAGCCGAACTGGGGCTGGAGCGACACACCCCCGACGTACGGGGTGTCGAGGGCGAGGCGTACGACGTCGCCGATCTCGCCGTCGTTGACGCCGAGCGCGGCGGTCATCACCAGGGTGGTGAAGATCTCGCGTTCGGACAGGCGCTGCACGGCCTGCGCCTTGATGCGGGTCAGGTCGCCGCCCCTGTGGTGTTTCGAGGCCTCGGCCGAACCGTCGTACTGGAGGTAGACCTCGACGCGCTCCCTGTGCTCGGTCAGCAGGTCGAGCAGCGCGTCGTCCCTGGCGATGAGCACGCCGTTCGTGTTGATCAGGATGCGGGTGACCGGGCGGTCCTGGAGCTCGGCGAGGAGGGTGGCCAGTTCGGGGTGGAGGGTCGGCTCGCCGCCGCTCAGCATGAGGACGTCGAGTCTGCCGTTCTCGCGGTGGAGGCGCTGGTCGACGTTCGCGAGGATGTCGGGCACGGGGACGACGCCCGTCAGGTCGGGCGAGCTGTCAGCGAAACAGGTGGGGCAGCGCAGGTTGCAGGCTTCCGCGATGTCCTGGAGGAGGATGCAGGTGTGCTGGGTCTGCATCTCGGGGAGGCCGTGGAGGTACGCCTCGGGGATCTGGCGGAAGTTCCCCGCCACGTCCGGCATGTGCTGCTTGGTGGGGGCAGTCCATTCTTCGAGGTACGCCAGGATTTTCGGGTCTTCGTCATACAAAGTCCGGATATATCCGTGTTCGCGGCATCCGCGTTCCAACCAGACCCTGCCGTCACGCTCGGCCAGATAGCCGCTCAGCCGCTCCACCCGATCGAGGTCACGGCCATGACAGCTCGGGCAGAACGCGTTGACGTACCGGAGAATGCGGTCGCCCCGCAGCCCCATCCCTGTGCTCAAGACATGACCTTCCGGTTGAAGAAGAGGGAGACGTAGTAGCCGCGCCGCCAGCCGTACCCCAGCCTGAGGGCGAGCAGCAGCATGCCCGGGATCAGGAACCACTGCGGCCTGGTCAGATCCAGCCAGACCGTCTCGTTGGCCCTGGTGAACTCGACGAGGAAACGGAAGACGGCGTACGCGGCGACATAGAGGGTGAACAACTCCCCCGGCTGGGTGAGCCGTTTGCGGGCCCAGAGCAGCGCGGCGAACACGGCGAGCTGGAAGACGATCTCGTAGACGAACGACGGGTGCATCGCCTGGCCGGTAAGACAACCCGGGCACTCAGGGGTGGCCGGCGGAGCGTGCACGCCCCACGGCAGGTCGGTAGGTCTGCCCGGCGCCTCCGTCAGATGGCAGCCGATCCGGCCCACCGCCATCCCCAGCGCCACCGCCGGGGCGAACAGGTCACCCGTGCGCTCCCTGTAGCCGATGAGCCTCTTGGCCACCAGGACGCCCACGTACGCGCCCGTCAGGCCGCCCAGGATGCTGCGGGAGCCGTACAGCCAGAGGTCCTCCGCGTCGAGCGTCTCCAGCCAGCCCGCCAGGCGCATCCCGACGGCTCCGCCCACCAGCGCCCCGGCGACCGCGATCAACGACTGCTCGTTGAGCGCGCCACGCCTCCTCGCCTCCCGCACGAAGACCACGGATGCCACCAGGACGCCCAGGCCGACGAAGATCTCGTGGAGGGGCATGCTTCAGCCGTACACGCTGGGGTTGAGCCCGGTGCACATGCCCGCCGTCAAGATCGACCAGAGCGCCCACCCGATCATCAGCCCGAGACCGGTGCCTCTCGCCCAGACCTTGCCGCGCACCAGGCACAATCCGATGCCCGCCCCCAGGCCGACGAGCGCCAGGACGACCGCGCCGGCGATCACTATGGGGGTGGAGTTGGCCTCGGACTCGACGGCGGCGAGGAAGACGGCGAACCCGACGACCACGTTGATGACGCTGTAGCCCACCAGGCCGACGAACGCGAACGCGACCAGCACGCCGGCGGAGCCGCCCTGCGAGGGAGGCGGCGGCGGTCCGTACGGCGGGTGCTGGTAGGGCGGCTGGCCTGGGTACGGGCCCTCGCGGGGCGGGCCGTACGGCGACGGCCCCTGAGACGGAGCCCCGTGGGGCGGCGGCTGCTGGGGCGCCGGCCCATGTGGGGAAGGCCCCTGTGGTGGCGCCCATCCCTGCTCCGGCCCCTCGTCACCCGGCGTGCTCACTGACGCTCACCCCCTAGTCGGGATCAGACTAGGAGCAAACGGT